>NZ_LR733429.1:684166-1026250 GCF_902506255.1 Exiguobacterium sp. 8H
GTCAGTGGATTTGGAGGATATGATTTCACGGAAGTCCTGCATCCATCCATCACGACGGTACACCTTCCTTATCGCCGAACTGGTGCGAAAGCTGCCGACATGATGCTACAGCTGTTGCAAGGTGAACACGTCTCAATGAAAACGTTCACAATTTTTGAACTAAAAGTGCGCGAAAGCGTTGACAAGTTAAATTAAATCGTTTACATTTGTGTTGCGGAACCGGTTCCGCAACATTTTTTACTTAATTTTGGAACCGGTACCAATTGTATAAAGAACTCATATGATTTTTGGAGGTGGACGATATGAACACCGTACATTGTATCGGCGAATTGTTGATTGACTGGGTATGCGAGGATGCTTCAAGCAATCTCGTTAAAGGGACAACGTTCGTCAAAAAAGCAGGGGGCGCACCTGCGAATGTCGCGGCAGTCGTCAGTAAGCACGGGGGGCAATCTAGTTTCCTCGGACAGGTCGGAGATGACCCGTTTGGTCTCTTCTTGAAACAGACGTTGGTCGAGAACGGCGTCCGAACAGAAAACCTTGTGGAGTCTGGAGACACGACGTTCGCATTCGTATCAATTCAAGAGGATGGAGAGCGGGACTTCACATTCCGTCGCGGAAGTGACGGAGAGTACGCCTTCGATTCAATCGACTTATCAGTGATTGAGTCAAGAGACATCATTCATTTTGGTTCAGCGACAGCACTACTTGATGGAAAACTGAAAGATGCGTACTTCAAATTATTGCAATTTGCAAAGCGGGATGGCTTGTTTATCTCGTTCGACCCGAACTATCGGGATGCACTGATCACTGACCTCGAACAGTTTAAACAAGACGCGAGACATTTCATCGCAGAAGCAGACTTCGTCAAACTAAGTGAAGAAGAAGCCCACTTGTTAACGGGTGAGAAGCAACTTGAAGAAGCGGTTCAAGCGCTTCTCCGATTAGGAGCTAAACAGGTGGCAATCACACTCGGATCTCGTGGCACATTGATTGCGACAACGGTTCACCACGAAATCGTTCCATCGATTGCGATTGAGAGTGTGGATTCGACGGGTGCAGGTGATGCATTCGTTGGTGCCTATTTGTATCGTTTGGCGACACTCGGGTTTGACCCGGAGCGCTTACGTTCCGACATTGAATATGCGAATGTAACAGGTGCATTGACATGTACGGCTTATGGAGCCATTCCAGCCATTCCAACACGACAGCTTGTAAATGAAACGTTAGGAGGGAAATGAAAATGGATTACAAAAAAGAAGCAGCTTCGATATTAGAGGCAATCGGCGGTAAAGAGAACGTTGCGGCAGCGGCGCATTGTGCGACTCGTCTTCGTCTCGTATTGAACGATGAGTCAAAGGTCGATGAGAAAGCACTCGAACAACTTGACGTCGTCAAAGGAACGTTCTCGACAGGAGGACAATACCAAATCATCATCGGACAAGGTACGGTCAACAAGGTTTATGCCGAATTTTTACAATTGACAGGTCTTGGAGACATGTCAACGACAGACGTGAAGTCAGCCGGAGCGAAAAAGATGAACCCGCTCCAGCAATTTGTCAAAATGTTATCAGATATCTTCGTCCCAATCATTCCGGCCATCGTCGCCGGAGGTCTCTTGATGGGGATCAACAACCTATTGACAGCACCGGATTTGTTTTTTGAAGGACGTTCATTGATTGACCAGTATCCAGGCATGGCAGACATAGCAGCGATGATCAATACGTTCGCAAACGCCGCCTTCGTCTTCCTACCTGTACTCATAGGGTTCTCCGCAGCCAAGCGGTTCGGTGGTAACCCATATCTCGGTGCAGCACTCGGGATGATCATGGTTCACCCGGACTTGATCAATGCATACGCTCAGGCAAGCGTTGAGGAGATTCCGGTTTGGAACATCTTTGGGCTTGAGATTGAGAAGTTAGGATACCAAGGACAAGTCTTACCAGTCCTCGTCTCGACATATATTTTATCGAAACTTGAAATCAACATTCGGAAGTTTATGCCGGCATCACTTGATATTTTGCTCACGCCATTGCTCTCACTTCTCTTCACAGCATTCATCACGTTCGCCTTCGTGGGTCCAATCACACGCGAAGCAGGGAACTTGATCATTGATGGATTAGTATGGACGTACGATTCACTCGGGTTCGTCGGTGGCTTGATCATGGGTCTTCTCTACGCTCCAATCGTTATCACGGGGATGCACCATAGCTTCATCGCAATTGAGACACAGCTTCTCGCCGATATCGCTGAAACAGGGGGATCGTTCATCTTCCCAATCGCTGCGATGTCAAACGTCGCACAAGGGGCAGCTACCCTTGCCGTCTTCTTCTTGACTGCTGATAAGAAGATGAAAGGTGTCGCCTCAGCATCAGGAATCTCTGCATTACTTGGGATCACAGAGCCTGCCATGTTCGGGGTCAACTTAAAACTTCGTTATCCATTCATCGCAGCCATCGTCGGTTCAGCCGTTGCCTCTGCATTCATCGTTGGAAACGACGTATTGGCAGTAGCGCTCGGTGCTGCCGGATTACCGGGAATTATTTCAATCGCACCGGGTTCGATCATCTCGTATATCATTGGTATGGCCATCGCCTTTGCCGTGACATTCGGATTGACATTCATCCTTGCGAAACGACAAGCAAAAAAAGAAGCGGTCAAACAAGCCGCGTAACGAAAAAGGAAGTGACACTATGAATTGGACGAAGGCCGAACGTTATCGTTCACTCCGTGACGTGAGCGCCCTCGAGATGGAGGTGCTCCGTGCAAAGACGGCCGCATCCCCGTGGCGGTTTGGGTACCATATCCAGCCGCCGACGGGCCTCCTCAATGACCCGAACGGCTTCACCTATTACGATGGAGAGTACCATCTATTCTATCAATGGTTCCCGCTCGGGCCAGTTCACGGTCTCAAACATTGGTATCATGTCAGTTCGAAAGATCTTGTCCATTGGACCGACCGCGGGGTGGCGTTAGTCCCTGAAACGAAAGAAGATTCCCACGGTGCCTATTCTGGAAGTGGTTTCGTTGTAGACGACACCCTTCACGTGATGTATACAGGGAATCATCGTACGGACGATTGGACGCGTCACGCCTCGCAAATCATCGGTGTACTGCGTGAAGGGATAATCGAGCGCCGCAACGTGGCCATCCCGGATATCCCGGCAGGCTATACGGAACACTTCCGAGATCCAAAGGTATGGGAAGCAGATGGCACATATTATGCGATTGTCGGGGCGCAGCGCACAGATGAGACAGGTTGTGTCGTCTTATATCGTTCAACTGACTTAAGTGATTGGACATTTTTAGGTGAAGTGAAGACGGGGCTCGAGCAGTTCGGTTACATGTGGGAGTGTCCTGACGTCTTTGAAATTGAAGGAAAACACGTGCTCATTTTTTCTCCGCAAGGGATTGAGCCGGAAGGTCATCGCTACCACAACATCTACCAATCTGGATATGTCACAGGCACGCTTGATTTGGAGACACTCGTCTTCAAACATGAGTCGTTTGAAGAGCTCGACTTCGGGTTTGACTTTTATGCACCGCAATCGACGGAGCATGACGGGCGTCGTATTCTAGTCGGTTGGATGGGACTACCGGAAATCGAATATCCGACAGACCGGTACGGCTGGGCACATGCGTTAACACTGCCACGTGAACTATCAGTGGAAGATGGTGTATTGAAACAACGACCTGTCCCAGAAATGAAGCAACTACGACAAGACCAGTTTGTCAACGAATCAGGGACACAGCTTGACGTGGTCTCACCCGAACGTTTTGAATTAGAACTGTCGACGGCCGGAGAAGACTTCAAACTTGAACTGTTGAAGACGGAAGATGAGTCGCTCGTGATTCGGTACGAGAAAGATACACGCGAATTGACCATCGATCGGACAAACGCGGGTGAACCGTTTGCGACGGAGTTTGGGACGACCCGGACAAAAGTGATTGAGGTCACGTCCCTTCATTTGTATGTCGACTCGTCGAGTGTCGAGTGTTTCGTCAACGATGGTGATGCTGTGGCAACCCTTCGCGTCTTCCCGAGTGAGGGTGAGAAACGGGTCCGCTACGTCGGAGACGAGGCAAGTTTAGTCGGTTGGAAATATGAATGAATGTAAAAGCTGAGCGTTTGCTCGGCTTTTCTTTTATTTCTATATTTTGAAACCGTTTTGATTGGATCTACGTATTGAGATAGAGAAGAGAGAGGTGAAAGAATGGAAAAAATGATGAAGTGGGTTGATGCGATTCGAACGATTACCGCACCATTTGGGGATCCAGTGGGAGAAATTGAGAATGAAGAAGTTGAACGTGTGATGGTGGCAGAATCGGTAGGACTGGGTTCGTTTAATGAAAAAATAGCACTAGAATTCCACTCGTTGGATCAAGTGAGAGTGTTCGCGGAAATGCTACGAAGTTCAGAAGAAATCGAAGACATCGAAATCGAAGTAGCACCCGATTTTGACCTCATCGTACAATTTAAAGGTAGAGAGCAAGAGCGCTATCAGCTTTGGCTCGGACAACCGGACCATCCAAGTGTGATCACAGAATTTGAACGAACAGACGTTATCTGGAGAATCCCGGAACATACAACGAATCAATTGATTGATGCCCTCGGATTAGAGGCGTAAAAAAGCACCTCTTTTTGAGATGCTTTAGGAGTTAAAACGGATAAATTGTTCGATTTGTCGCTCTGATTTTCTTGCTTGCCGTCCGACCCAAATCAAGTGACCGGGACTGTTCAGAATCGTAAGCTGCGCATGTGGGATCAAGCGCTTCGCGTAATGGGCATGTCGAACAGGAACTGCTTTGTCGTTTTTCGAGTGAATGATATAGGTTGGGCACGACACACCGAGTAACACCTCACTCGAGACACGCTGTTTCAAATCGAACTGTGCGCCAAGTCCAAACGCCATCTGATTCGCGACGCGTTTCAGGAGGAAAATATCATAAGGAGACACCTCTTCTCGAATCGTCTCGAGTGCCAACACGCTTGTCGATTGAATCATACGGGCCGTCGCTTCGAATGGATGTTTATGAATGGCACGAGCAATAAACTGTTTCATGATGTATTGAAGTGCGATAAATGCGGGTTGGACGACATTTCGGCTGACCGTGTCCCGATACGGGAAATCAACGACACTCGTCACGGCGGCAGCGAGGGTCAAACTAAGGACACGCTGATTCTGTGAAGCGAGCTCGATCGCGGTCGGTCCTCCGGCAGAGATGCCATAGACATGATATCGATCAATATCTAGCATTTGCATCAAGTGAGACAGTCGGGATGCAAACAATTGAGGAGATGCTGAAAAAGAGTATGGTGTTTCTCCATATCCGGGTCTAGATGGGACAATGACCCGGAAACCGGATAAAACGAGTTGGTCCACATGGTATGGTTCTAAACTCGATGACTGGGTCCCATGGATCAGTACGATGACGGGACCGTGACCGCGGTCTATATATTCGATTTTTGAGCCGTCGACGTGTGCATAATATTTCAACTTAGATGGCGCCTCCTTAAACGTTTTGTAATGGAAAATACCTTTATTTCGTGGAAATAAAATGATAATGTCTGTTTATACATAATTTAGACAGAGAGACGAAAGGGGATAGAACCGTGAATAACCGAGAGCGGTTACTTGAAGTTCGACGTTTCTTCGAACGTTACACGGACGAAGCGAATCCAAAGACACTAGAAGATTTGCTCGAGTACTTGTCAACGATTGGAGATACTTCTAAGTTAGCAAAAAAATCGGTGAAAGACGATATCCAAGCACTGAATAATTCGGGGTTTGAAGTGCAGGATGAATTGGAGAAGAATGGTCTCGCCAAAAAATATTGGCATTCGGCCCGCTTATTTGAGATTCATGAACTTCGGATGATGGTCGATGCGATTGTCGCAGCGAAATTTATCTCGGAAGACGTGACCGAGGAAATCGTAGAGAAGCTTCAAATGCTGACGAGTATCCCTGAAGCGAAGACGCTACAATCGATCATCAAGACGCCGAAGAAAAAACACGGACACATTCCTTACCATATCGATCGTATTCAACGGGCCATTCATGAACGGAAAGCCATCTCGTTCCAATATACAGACGTCGTCGGATTCGATGTAACGAAGCGAACGTTTCCACTTCGTCGTGACGGAGAACGTTATGTCGTCAATCCGATCGACTTGCATTGGAATCACGAGCAGTACTACTTGATCGGAATCGACGAATCAATCGGAGAGGTGCGGAACTATCGGGTCGATCGCATCGTCAACTCGGAGATCGTGGAAGACGGCACCATTCGCCCGAAACATCATCTACCTGATGATTACTATCAAAAGTCATTCAATATGTATAACGGATCTGATGAACAAATCGTCTTGTCTGTCGACGAACGGGTACTCCCGGTCATCTTTGACAAATTAGGAGAAGATGTTTCCGTGTCCGAACATGGAGAACGCTTCCTCATCCGTTTCGACGCAGCCGTATCTGACGGATTCATTTACTGGTTGCTGTCTTTGGGTTCACAAGTAGAAGTGGTTGAACCACTCACGCTTCGTGAACATATGAAAGCAACGATTGAGAAGATGGCAATTACTTATGAACATACAAGCATTCATTCCTCCATCGAGTAAGCAGATGTGCTATACTGCTTGCGACACTAGATGAAGGGGGACAGGCGGATGTTGAATTGGATGCCATTGATCATTCCGATTGTCGCTGTCATTTTCGTAACGATCGTCGCAAGACGCGCCATGAAAATGGATAAAGAGAACTAATAGGAAGAGACATCGTCCAGGATTGGGAGATGTCTCTTTCGCTATGGAGGTAGAACGTGGATACGATTACACATACGTTATTCGGTTTGACGTTATATGGTGCAGCCGATAAGCGTGATTTACAACAACATGAAAAACGAGCCTTATTCGTCACGACACTCGTCGGGAGCCAAATCCCTGACAGTGATGTGATTTCACGGCTATGGGACACGGAAGGCATGTATCAGATGTGGCATCGCGGCATCACTCACTCGATCTTCCTCGTTCCGCTCTTTGCACTGCTCATCTACATACTGGTTCGTCTTCTCTTTCGAGTGACGGACATCCGCTATTTTTGGTGGGCCTTATTGTCTGTCTTCGTACACAATACATCCGATTTGTTCAATGCATGGGGGACAGGGTATTTCGAACCGATCTCGGACGTGAGGATCACATTCGGTGTGATCCCGATTGTCGATTTTGTCTATTGGGGAATCTTCTTGGTCGCCTGGCTCGTCGCACGTAAACAAGAAGTCCGGTATAAGACGTATCGGTATGCATGGGCTGCCCTCGTTCTTTATGTCGCGCTTCAAAGTGCACAAGGCGCCTATTTATATCAGTCTTATTCAAAAGAATATGACGAAGTGGCGCTCTCGGCTTCATTTATCCCGACACATTTCACGGTCATTACGAAGACTGACGAGGACGTATCGCTCTTTCAAGATTCGATATATCAAGAAGCGACCTTGCAATACGAATTGACGAGTGCCGAAAAGACGAGTCTTGAGCCATTGTTTGAAGTGAATCAAGAGGCACGCACATTGACAAAATGGTCACCGTTCGTCGTCATCGTGGCGAACGAAGAACGACTCGGCGTCTTTGACCCACGTTTTTATGACGGAGAGTCCTCATTTTTATATGAATATATCGAAAGGTAGGGCAACGGATGGGACGTATACGTTATCTCTTTATCTTTGCTTACGAACAGGCACTTAGTTGTATCTTCCCGGTCGCCATCTTTGGCGCGCTCGCCGTCACGAAATTTGTGGAGTTACCGCTCCCGCGATATGATGTCTTACTCATCTGGTGTCTGTTCGTCCAAGTGATCCTTGTGAAGACGGGACTTGAGACGATGGAAGAAGTGAGGGTCATCAGCTGGTTCCATGTCATCGGTCTCGGACTTGAACTGTTCAAGGTGCAGATGGGGTCATGGAGTTATCCGGATGAGGCGTTCACAAAAGTGTGGGGCGTCCCGCTCTATGCAGGGTTTATGTATGCGAGCGTTGGAAGTTATGTCGTCCAGGCATGGCGTCGTCTCGATTTACGATTTACGAAGATGCCCCACCCAATCATCGCCTTCGGACTTGGCATCGCCATATACTTCAACTTTTTTTGGCACCATGTTTGGTTAGACCTACGGTGGCTGTTGATCGCATTCATCTTTTTGGCGTTCGGTCGCTCGGTTGTCTCGTATAAACTCGACGATCGACGATTTAAGATGCCGGTCGTCCTGTCATTCTTCTTGATTGCCTGCTTTATCTGGCTCGCTGAAAATATTGTCACGTTCTACAACGGCTGGGCGTATCCGGACCAATTGAACGGTTGGGCCATCGTCGATTTGGGAAAACTGTCGTCCTGGTTCCTACTCGTCATCATCAGTATCCTCCTTGTCGCTTGGCAAAAGCGAAAATTGGAGTATGAATTACCTTAAACTCGACATGTGTCGAGTTTTTTTGTGAGGGGACACGAATCCTTTTTTGAAGAAAGTCGTATTGTAAAACGAGGTGATTCGGTTGTTGGAAATTGTACTTACTTGGTTGATTGGATTATTGTGTCTAGGATCTCTTGTCATCTATTGGAGAGAGTGGCGAAAGACTCGGAATCGAGTCAAACTAGGACAAGCTTGTCTCGCAATGTTTTGTTCGTTTCTTGTACTTGGAATGGCAGGCATGGAAACGTACGACCGCATGACGACGAATCACATCGTCGAGACGGGAGAATGTTATGTCGTCGATGACCGATCATCGAAGGGTTCATCGAACGTGACGCTATGGTTCGGAGAGCGGTCATACGGCTTCAAGGAAATTCCGGACGTTGCATATGGTCCAGGATATGTGTTTACGTGTCGCGCAATAATGACAAAGCAGATGCAATCAGGAATCGATTATGAGTTGCGATCACTTGACGGTGAGCTATTATATTCAACCCGTTCAGATGATTGATTGCGTGAAACTCAAAAACAAAACGTGTTCAAAGCTAATTTTATAGCTTCGAACACGCTTTACTATTATTGACTCCTGTATGTATGCCATAAAAGCAACATCATGACGATAAAACCCAGTCCTCCGACTAAATTGGTTATGAACAAGATGTGCTGAGACGATAAGAGACTGAGTATGGCCTGCCATATCAAAGACAGTGAAATTACGACAAAAATGAAAACACCAAATGGATTAGCGAGAATCGCAATAAGTTTATGATTCATTGTCATGCACCATATGACCGGAATTTCTTGAACGTCCTACCAATCATTTCGATTCCTTCATCTTGTTTCGTTTTCTCTCTAAAAAGATTGGAAGGATATTCATAAAGATTGCCGCAACCGTTAAGAACCACAGCGCACGCGACATACCGGGTACGACATCCAATATGGCAGCCCAGTCTTTTGCTTCGACCCACATGTTGAGCAAACTATATTCGGCGCATAACGTGAGAGCAACTAATGATAGGGCAATCGCCATCGGCAGCTTATAGTCCTTCTCCATCATAAATACGGTCAAATTAATAAGCGTTGCGCCGATCGCCGCCAATCCAAAAATAATCCACATCCTTTAACCCCCTAAATATTTCTATCTATACATTGTATCATACAAATTAACCCATATAAATTTCAGAAAATTGTTTCTATTTGCATAATAAATATGCTAGAATCAGTGGAAAGTGTCTTTGGATATTATTCCCTTTAGAAAATGAACAATCAAACGGACATCCTTTCACACTTTTGATTGAGAGATTGGCATTCAAAAGGAGATCGAACTATGACGTATATTGCTCGAAAATCAGTTCATCTGATAGTCGCATTTTTCATCTTGATTGCGATTAGTGCGCTACCGTCGCTCGTCGTTCAGACGGATTTTAGTCTGACGAATTATTGGAACGGCATTCAACAACAGATGGACCAATTACAGAAACTAGAGGACATTACATATTACAACATCACCGCGCAACGTTACTTGCCACTCTTGCCGGCACTTGGACCGCTCGTCAAAGAATCGGTCATCATTTTTACCACGGCACTGGCGGTATCGACCTCGCTAGGATTAATGTATGCGTACTTCTACTATCGGAGCGGGAGACGCGTTCGTACCGTTTTGCACCAAACGAGTCAGACGCTCGAGATGGTACCAGATTTGTTCTGGTTAATTTTTTCTCAATTTCTTGCGATTACAATCCATAAGTCGACAGGGTTCGATCGCATTGAAGTTGCCGGAGGATTCGCAGAATATATACGGTTTCTCCCAATCGTCACATTGACGCTGACGACATTATTCTTCTTTATCAAATGGTTGACGATTCATATTCATGAACAAGAAGCCATTCCGTATCTCGAACTCGCGCAAGCGAAAGGGATTCGACCGAGTGGACTGTTTTGGAAACACTTATTACCGAATATCATCTATCGTTTTTACCTCTTTTTCCGTTCGAACATCATTACCATCTTATCGACACTTTTGATTGTCGAATACTTATTTAACGTTCAAGGGTTATTTCGATTCGCCGTCTACAACCCGCAGATGGAGATATTACTGGTTATCTTATTCGTCATCTATATCCCGATTTTTCTGTTGGATTTACTGATTGAATGGATTATTCCGAATGCATGGAAAGGAGGGATTTGATGCGCCGAGTATTAATACGTGACCCGATTTTCATCTTCTGTTTTGTTATCGTAGCGGGGCTATTGTTGATGAGTTTTGGAAATACCGTGTTTCGTGATGGGAATGTTGATCAAACCCTCATGCTCTACTCTGATGAAGGGAGACTCATTGGAATACCACCATTAGAACCGTCAAAATATCAATGGCTCGGGACGGACAATGCTGGATATGATTTATTCCAAATGCTCGTGGAAGGATTTAAGTGGACCGTTGGCATCTGTGCGCTCGTCGCATTCGGACGGATGGTCATCGGTCTAATGATTGGCATCCCTCTTGCTTTCAGGGGAGCTCGCTTAAATCAATTCTTTAAAACGTTATTGGACGGCTTTTTGATTCTGCCGATTTCATTGATCGCATTGATGATGTTAGTAGGAACACTGACCTTTTTTGATTCGACACAAGTGCCTCCATTATTTGATCGTGTAAAGATTGAACTAATCGTCTTAGTCGTTCTCGGATTGCCTGCCGTAACGTTATACCTGATCACGGAGATTCGACAATTGCTTCAACAAGAGTTCATGATCGTGGCTCAGACGCTTGGTGGCAGTGTCTGGCACCGTGTGAGATTGCATCTATTCCCACATCTCGTTCCAACCCTCGTGATCGTCTTCATGCAACAGTTTGTCCAAACGCTCATGTTGCTTATTCATCTCTCGCTGTTTGGGATTTTCTTCGGAGGAACGGTCATGTTACATGAAGGGATCATGCCGACCGTCTATGAATGGTCTTCGATGTTCGGGTATTATTTCAGACAGTTCACCGCGATGACGTGGATGACGAATCACTTGTTTCTCGTTCCGGCCATGTCACTTGCTGCGCTCATCTTTATCTTCAACTTGTTGACGAACCGTCTCGAGCGAGCATTTAAACTCAGACGTCAAGAACCGGTGGTGACCGAGGTAAGTCTAGCAGAATCGGAAGCGGCAGCTGCTTCTCTTTCGAATCCATTCACCCTCGTTGATTCAACCATGTCATTAAGGAAAGAACCGGATGATATCGTATGATATGATCCGGTTTTTCTATGTCGAATGGACTGAACTGTCTTGTTTGAGGGAACGTGTATAACAGATTAAGGTGACAATTGATGAATGGAGTGAATCAATATGAAAGCTGTGATTTGTACCGCGTATGGGCCACCTGAAGTACTTGTCATTCAAGAAGTGAATCAACCGAAGCCGAAAAGCAATGAGTTGCTGGTTCGAGTCCATGCATCGGCCGTCCACTCGGGAGATCGACGCCTCCGAGCACTAGACGTCCCTCCATTGGGGAGACTCCCCATGCGAATGGTTGTTGGGTTCAAGGCGCCACGTCAACCGATTCTCGGTGTCGTGTTGGCAGGCATCGTCGTGGAAACAGGCAACAGTGTGAAAAACTTTCAGGTCGGAGACAACGTCTATGCTCTAACTGGGATGCGGTTTGGCGGATATGCAGAATTCGCTTGTGTGAACGAATCGAAATGTGTGTTTCAGATGCCCACGCATGCCAGCTTTATCGAGGCGGCTGCTCTACCGTTCGGAGGTACGACGTCGTTACATTTTTTGCGGAAGGCACACATCGACCGGGCGAACAACGTTCTCATTTATGGTGGCGCAGGTGCTGTCGGTTCGACTGCCGTACAGATTGCGAAGCATTACGGTGTGCATGTCACAGCAGTTTGCCACGAGCGGAACGTTGAACTTGTGAAGCGACTTGGGGCTGATGTGGTCGTCGATTACACGAAAGAGGGGTACGACCTTGAATTAAATACGTATGATGTGGTCTTTGATGCCTCAGGGAAAATCGATAAACGATTAGCGAAAGCCCATGTGAGCGAGAACGGGGCCTTCAGTTCTGTCGCGGGGCAGGGACCAGCCAGTGAACACAAAGAGGATTTGATATTTTTGAACGAATTGTTTGAATCAGGAGCATTGCAACCCGTCATTGATACGGTATATCCACTCGATAAGATTGTCGAAGCGCACCGATATGTGGAACAAGGGAAAAAGGTGGGAAATGTGATGGTGAGCATCAATGCAGAATAAATAAAATGATAGTATAAAGAGAAGTATCAAATTCTTGCTTTATCGTGGGGTTTGGTCGACAACCTCACTTACATATGAATGGATTCATCAACTAGACAAATCATGAGAGCGAGCGAATAGTCATGAATATATTGATTGGGCAACCGAAGATAGAGCGAAATCTCGAGCAACTGAAGCGAGAGATTGAGTCGAACCCGACGGTGGACTTGATTCTCTATCCAGAGGGATATTGTACATATACAGAATTAGATGGGCTAAGTGACTTAGCGATCAAATTCAACACATCGATTGTTTTAGGGTATCGAGATGACACGAATAAAGATCGGGTCCTCATCATAAACAAGCAAGGTGACACGTTGTTAACGCGACGGAAAACACCAGAGAATGAGCTCTTGTTCATGCCATCAAGTGTCACGGATGGAGCGGAAGAATACGGTTATTTACTTTGCAGGGAGATTTTTATGGGGTATGAGGGCTTGAAAACGCATGAGCATCTGTCGATCATATTTAATCCAATCGGAGTCGGGATGTTTAGTGAGGAACAATTCATGGAGTGGACGGAAGAAGCGAGAAAGATTGCGATGGAACGAAAAGCGATGATCATCGGAACGAGTCATGCAGATGGGTCGTATCGAAATTGTGGAATCTCCATTCCGATCGCATATTGCTTCGATGAAAAGGGGGAAGAAGTGTTTCTATCGAAAAATGATACGAAAACGCGAGTGCTAGAGACTGTTTCAAGAGTTACAATATTCGTCTAATAAACTGTGACATCCTTAAATTAAAATGAAATGCGTGTAGAATGTATATTTATTTCACATACCACAATTTGAATTTGAACTAGAAAGCGAGTACTTATGAGATATCTTTTCAAACGAAAGCACAACAGTGATTACAACTGCTCAACATGTGGCACGAGAACCGAAAGTAAAGTCGGTTTTGGATCAATCATGCCAGCAATATTAGAAGGGCTGTCGAAACGGGAAATGAAGAAACGCGTCGTCTTGACAGATGATTATGCGTCCTCGATGAAGCTCATTTCTTTATCAACGGATGCCTCGAAATTCCAATCATTGGAGAAGACGATCCTTTCATCTGGAATGTCTGGGTATCACTCAGTCCGAATAACTTTTTCAAAGTCATCGATTTATGGGATGAACCAACGCGTATTGACCTCGATTCGACGTTCGGCTGGCTATCGACGGAACTTCCTATCTATCCAGATACCATCAATCTAAAGACAAATGTACATATGCGTGCAGTCGGAATACGTCCATTGATTGAACTCGAACCAACGAATCATCCTCTTGCAATGGAGCAACGTAATGGTATCACCAGGTTGCGGGTCGATGATATATTCCGACTCGTTGAACGTAATGGATAAAGGAGGAGATCAGGGTGAGTCAATTGAAGTCATCTTTGATTTTCGATTTGTACACAGGAAATCAAGTGCTCACTTCGATTCAGCAGAAGATGTTGGAGCGAATCGAGTTACTTGTTCACGACAAACGATTCAAAGAACTTGGACACTTCATGCGCGACACTCCGGACATCGAGCAGCTGTTAATTGACTATGTGCTACTTGATCCGACCGATTCATATCGCTGGGATCTGCTTATTGGTTATGAACGGTTGGATCGGATTGAAGATTATGATCGAGTGAACGCGTTTTGCCGAACAGCTTTTTCATACCATCCAGATAAACCCTTCTACTTTGCCTTGGCGTTATATGATATAGGATGGAATGATTTCGAGATGGACGAGGAAGTCATTGAGGTAGCGAATCGATTGATCGAAGCAGCAACACCTGAAATTTCTGCATTGATTTGTCTAAGCATGTCAAAAGTGCTACGACATAAAGAGCGCGAGTATCTTCAAATGGCAATCGAGCGATGTCCGTGGGCAGTGCAGCCAACCTTTTCTTTAGGTGAGCATTACAGCCGGTTTAATCAGAGATTGGCTAAAACCTATATGGAAAAAGGTGTGGCTCAATTGGTTCTGACTTTTGATGATTCAGGTGAAAAGTCAAAGCCAGTGATTGGTTTCAATCCACACACTTGGCAGAGGGATGTTTGTAACGAGCTGTTAGGGATGGATATGAGTTGGACAGAATATAAAAAGTACAAGCGAATGATCAAATGAAAGAATTAAGAATAGTGATAAGGAATGCGAGGGAAGAAATCATGAGAATCACAGAAACGACACTCTACACGAACCGACTTGACGAAATGAAACGTTTCTATACGGAACGACTTGGATTATCAGTCAGTGAAGAAGACCTGACCAGTTTTCGAATCAATCTAGGTGAAGATGCGTTGGTATTTCAAGAGGCTAAAACGGAGCAAGAGCGACAATACCATTTCGCTATCAATATTCCGGCTAATCGATTCAAAGAAGCGAAAGAATGGCTGATGTCACGTGTCCCGCTTTTAACTGAAGACGGGGAGGACGAAATCTATTTTGAAGGAATCGATGCATCATCGCTTTATTTTTACGATACGGACGAGAATGTCGTCGAGTTGATTTCTCGACATTCGATTAATCCAGAAAGTAACATCGAGTCCTTTTCGTTGAATGAATTTCTTGGAATTGGCGAGATGAGTTTGACTGTGGAAGATCCGCTACATGTCGCACAAGAACTTTCAAACATCGAGATCCACCGCCGAGACGGTAACCAAATCGATGAGCGTCATCTGAACTTTTTAGGCGCACCGAATAGCGAGACATACATTTTATTAGTTCCTCCAGGTCGTGTGTGGCTGTTTTCACCAAAACTGTCGATTCCGAGCCCAATTCAGATGGTACTTGATCAACGATACATCGTCGAAATGGATGAGAAACACGAAATTCATATTCACTCCATCAAAAAATGAGTTCACAATTGAACTCATTTTTTAGTCTTTAGATTCGACATACCGATGAATTTCTTCTAATCGTATGACTGCGTTCTCCAAGTTCACTTCAAACGATTGGTCTGAGCATTCAACAGTGAGCGAATCACCGTTCTGACGTGAATAATCTAGTAGTAGTGGTCTGATTCGTTCATGTACAATTTGTGCATTTTCGATTGAAGTTCGAGGGAAAATCATGGCGAATGTGTCTTGCGCAACCCGATACTTCTTGTCCGTTCGTCGAGTCGCTTCGTGAAGTTCGTCACTAAAATAGTATAAGAACCATTCATATTCGGATGAACCATACTGTTTTTCAAAATGATCGAGAATGGGCAGTGTGATGAATGACACCACGAACGTTTCACCGTGGCGAATCAACCGATCCCGTTCAGCCTCTATATCCATCAAAAAACGATCACGGTTATCAAAACCGGTCTCTGGGTCGACCGCAATTAACTGACTGACCCTCGCTTCCGCAACCTTTAGTGCAAACTGGGCATGAAACAGCTTGACTTGGAGCCAGTAAGACAACCCCGTCAAAATCGCTAATAGTAATAAAATATATAGTTGCGCAGTAGCGGCAGTCTCATACACAGGCATCGTGATTAAAAAGTAAGCAGCGAATCCTAACAGAATGAGTACACCAGACGCTCGGTGAATGAGCAAAGTTGAAAGATAAAGAATCGGAATACAGATCATCCACCAAACGGGTAGATGATTCAGGATCAGCACAGAGGAAAGTAGAATACTACATGTCAACGATACAACGATGAGTGCGATTAGTTGTATGGACATCGTTGTCCAGTGTCTCATAGGTATCCTCCTCTTAAAAGAAATAAATTGCAATGATAACACTATTATCCATTTTCCGAAATAGTGATTGTTCAAACCGATTCGAACACTTGATTCATTATAAGTGATTCACTCTATTTTAAAAGGCTTATTTTTGAAAAGACGTGAATGTTTGCGAACACTTCTTTAGAAAAAGAAGTACGAATGATTGGTGTATAATGGAAAAAGAGGTGATAGCATGAATCGAAAACATATATTGCTCGTCGGAGGGACGGGGATGTTGGCAGGACTCGCATCTTATTTGGCAATCGAACATAATGTCACGGTCATTGGACGAAATAAAGAAAAAATGGCAAGCGTCGTACAAAGAAATCCTGAAACGTGTCATCCGCTGATTGTTGATTATTGCGATGAGGAAGCACTTTCAAACGCACTACAGCGTGCAGTGCAAAAAAACGGTCCATTTGATCGAGTCATCGCGTGGGTGCACCGAGGCTCAGGGAAAGCGATGCAACTCATTTTGAATCATTCGGAAACTGCAGAGGTGATACATATTTTAGGTAGCCGGGCGAATCCGGAATATGAGAAGGCATGTCTATGTCTCAATGAACAACAGCTGTATCGGCAAGTCCAATTAGGTGAAATGCATAAGTTGGCATCTGTCCGTTGGTTGACACACGACGAGATTGTGAAAGGTGTTCACGATGCTATGCAGAACCAAGACGACTATCGATTGATTGGTACACGAAAGGATGACATAAATGTTCACTCGAGAAACGATTAGCGAATGGATGGAGAAGCACCATGTATCAAATTTAGATTTGGCAACTATCACTGAAAGAAGGGAGTTGTCCGCATTTCAATTGGGAGACGTCTCTTGTGAAGGCAGGATGTTCGCCGCCTGTTCGATTAGTAAATTTGTAACGGTGATTCTCATTTTGAAGCTCGTTGAAGATCAGAAGTTAAATTTAGACTCGGAAATCAATGATTATTTCTCTTCCTTCACGTTGAATGATGAAAATGGGATTCCTTCACAAATCACGATACGACAGCTCATCCAACATCAGGCTGGCATAATCGATTTGCCTGATCAGTTCGGGACGATGGATCAATGTACAGAGATCCCTTCGATGGAAGAGATAATATTGGGTAACACACCTTATTATGAGCGACCGGTGTTTATCCAGTCACAGGAAGTTGGGACGTTCCACTATTCAGATTCTGGTTACTGTTTACTCCAACATGCGATTGAGCAATGTATGTCTTCTACATTTGAAAAAATCATGACTGAATACATCTTTGCACCGCTGGATATGAACTCAAGTTCGTATGATTTAGAGAGGATAGAGAAGTATGGCGTTATCGGGATTGAACCAAACGGGTCAGTCGTCTCTCCAAAGTCATGCTATTATCCTTACCCTGCAGCGAGTGGTCTTTGGACAACGGCTTCCGATTTAGCGATACTCGTCAACGCAATTACGAAAGAAGGGTTCTTGAGTAACGCGTCAAGAAGGGTTTTATTCACACCATCTTCCACAAATGCCGAAGTAGGACATGGTCTATTTATAAATCCCAACAAGCCAGGTAAGGGATTCTCATTCGGTTGGGGGATCGGGTTTCAATGTTTGCTCGTGATGGAGAAAGACTCTCCAACAGGTTTCATTTGTTTGTCAAATCGGAATGAAGGGGTTCATCAACTCGAAGGATTGATCGGACAGCTACTAAGGGCATACACATAACGTATTATAAGGAGGGCTACACGTTGGCTAGACACTATTCAACGGGAGATGTCGCAAGAAAACTGAACGTGTCAGTGCGTACGCTTCGATACTATGACCAAATCAATTTGGTCACTCCATCGTATACAAACGATGTACAGAAACGATTTTATAGTGACGACGAAATGTTTCGCCTTCAAAAAATCATGCTTTTAAAATCGATGGCCGTGCCGCTTGATGAGATTCGGAGAATCTTAGATGAGCAATCACTTACAAGCATCTTGTCCGCACATCTGTCCTCGTTAGAAGGAAAGATAGAGGAATTGAAGCAGGCCAGAAACCATACTGTCACACTCCTTCAATCCATGAAGCTTGAAAATGAAAAAATCGATTGGACGAAACTACAAACTATTCAAGCTAAATCAAATGACCGGGGACAATGGACGGACTATTTTTCGGAAGAAGAGTCTGATTCATTGAAAGCAAGCTTACCTAAATTAGAAGACGGTGAGCATGATACGAAAAAGTGGATCAACTTGATTCGGAGAATTGAAATTTTATTGGAACGTGGGGTCGCCCCTTCCTCAAAAGAAGCTCAAATTCTTAAAGAAGATTTGACATGGTTAACAGACGAGACATTTGGACAAGATCAACAATTGATTGAATCATTTTGGATGATTCGAAAATCAACTGATGCATCGAATGAATTAGGACTGTATCCAATCGATGCATCGATTCTTGCCTATATTGATTCACTATATCAAGAGTGATTCCCTCACGCCAATGCAGTCAATAGAACGGCTAGCCCATTAAAGGTGCCATGGATGAGCATGCTGGAATATATAGAGTTGGTCCGTTCATATACCCAAGCAAATACTAGTCCCGATACAAAATTGACGAGTAACGTGTTTGTCGTCGGTAAATGAGCGAGAGTGAATATTCCAGCACTTATTAGCATCCCGATCCAAACCCCAAATCGTTCTTGAAAGAAGCGGTATAAGAACCCACGATAAAAGATTTCTTCATAGAATGGTGATATGATGGCCGCCGATCCAAACGCAATTAGTATGGAGATAATCGACAAGTCACTTTGCAAACTCTCTGTTTTTGTATTCGACGTACCGATGCTGAAATATGATTGGACTACGACGATGATGATACTGAGTACAATTAACACAATTGTCCATAGAAAGATCATCCCCGAGTCTTTCCATGAGATGCGGCGAAGTCCTAACGTTTCGAGCGATAAGGTCCGAGGACGTATTGCGACGAGATAGAGGACGGTCATAAATATTATGGCTAATAACAGGCCGATACTTGTTCCTGAATAGAGGGTGTTTCCCCATGACCGCTCTAAAA
Organism: Exiguobacterium sp. 8H; assembly: GCF_902506255.1. Lineage (GTDB taxonomy): Bacteria > Bacillota > Bacilli > Exiguobacteriales > Exiguobacteriaceae > Exiguobacterium > Exiguobacterium profundum. Next base: position 703,631 of record NZ_LR733429.1, read on the forward strand.
AGTTGTGTAAGTGTTGCTCGATGAGTAGGGGCGTCACTCCGAATAGAAGAACCATCGTAATTGCGAACTGGTTCCATGTCCAAATGGGAGATATTTTCTTTTGCATTTGATTCAACATCATATTTCCTCCTTATGTGGTTGTAGCCCCATCATATCGGGTGACGTAACGTCACCTGCAAGCAGAAAAATGAAAAAGGAGTATTAAGACTATGGAACAATGGATTGGATCAGCTGCTTTATGCATCAACGAAGAGAAGGAAGTCCTACTCGTAAAGAATCGTGACATACAACAATGGAGTTTGCCATCAGGTGGTCTAGAAGACGGAGAAACTCCGGAACAGTGTTGTCGGCGCGAAGTGTTAGAAGAGACGGGCTATCGCATTTCTGTTGATCAACGACTAAATATCAAACGAGCCATCATATCAAACTTTCAGGTCGAGACACATTATTTCTTGGCAACGTGTAAGGAGCGGTTGGTGACCGCAACTATCGACTCGGACATGGATAAAGTCAATTGGTGGTCGATTCATGAATTGGAGCGATTGGAACTTGCATTTCCAGAAGATCTTGAGCTGATTAAACGGTGGAGTGTATGATGAAAAATCAATGAAGCGATTCATCGATTAGAACAAGCCGGTCGCATATAAGCGACCGGCAAATATATTAAGATGCTTCTTCAGTTTGATTGTAAGTGAAATAGTTCCGTTTCGAACGGTCGCGCATGACGTACATCGTATAACAACCGATGAGGAAGAAGAGAATGGAGAATGCGAGATAGACCGGGCGAATCCCAACTATTTCGGCAAGGAGTCCAATCCCGAACGTGAGTAGGATGACGAGTACTGATTCTCCCACATTGATAACGCCAGAGAACCGACCCATGATTTCGACCGGGACATGGTGCTGATAGAATGATAAAAATCCGGTATTTGCAAAGGCAAGCGCGAATGTCAGGACAAAAAATCCAACTGAGGCCATCATGAATGACGATGAACTTGCGAAAAGAAGATAGCCGACTGGTGTCATGATGCCCCCGAATCCGATACAAAACGATAAGGATAAGCGGTGACTCCATCTTGAATTAATGAGAGAGCCTGCAATAATCCCGATTCCAGCGATACTGACGAGAAATCCGTAGCGGCTCTCAGATAAGTGAAGGACTTGGGTCGCGAATGACGCTTCCAACGAGTCGAGTCCAGACATGAATATGGTCATGACGCAGAACAAGCCATAAATGAGCATCACATATCTGGCATTCGAAGCGAATCGGATGACAACCTTCCAATCGTCAATGATCATCCGCATAGAGAATGGTTCAACAGGCGCATTCGTTCGAAGGTGAGATGGGAGGAGCATCAGCATACCGACCGATCCAATGAGTGCGAAGGCGTTCACAAAAATCGCAAATGTCGGGCTCCCGACTAGAAAGAGTAGACCCGCAATCGTCGGACCTAAAATGAAACCGGATGACTGTACAAAGTTTTTCATCGCATTGAACTTTTGACGGTTCGAGGCAGGTACGAGTTGCGTCATGTAGACCAGGCTTGATGATTCGAATAATGAACTCATCAGATTCAGGATGAAGACGACTCCATAGATGAACCATAAAGAATCGATCCAGCCCAAGCAGAATACGAGACATGCGCGCAGGACATCCAGCAACATCATCAGTCGTCTCGTATCGACCCGGTCAATCAGGCTACCTGACCAAAGGTTCGCCGTGATTGAAGCGAGTGGGACTAATACATAGAGAATCGAGACGGCGAATGGAGATCCCGTCATCTCGAGGACAATCAGGTTGAGCGCGATAAAGTATACCCAAGCACCGAGATTTGAGATTCCGACACTGACGAGCAGTAGCGTAGAGGTTTTTCGAAACGAGTTCAAGTCAATCACTCCTTCTATTTTTTAATCACTTTCGCAACGCAAAAAAATCCCACCCCCAAGAACGAAGTCTTGGGGACGAGATTCTCATCGTGGTGCCACCCCTGTTCGTCCGCACGTCACCGTACGAACCTTGTTTGGTACTGCCGAACGAGTCGGACTATACCTCAACTCTATAACGGGAGTGCCCGTCGCCATATCCCTCGGGGTGAGTTCCATGGCGCTGCTCGGAGTCTTGTTTCGATCCATCTTCTTTACCCTTTTTCACCGGCGGGGCTCTCTACGAAAGATTCATGGATTTACTCTTCTCTTCATCGCGTTTATCAGATCATTTTTGTAAGGATAGCACATTGTGCAAATATTGGAAACGTTTTTGGTAGATAGATGTATATCCCCTTCAAGATACTAAACTATGATTGTGATCTAGGACGCTTTCTTCATTTCTAAAGGTTGGCACTTATCCAGTTCTTTCAAGATTGAACGATATAAGAAGATTGCCAATATACCAAAGCAAATATAAGTGATGGCCATCCAACCAGGTGACACGACATCATAAGTCGAGACGCTGATTGCGCCAATGAGAAGCGCACCTCGGTAGCGGAGACCGTTCACGGCCAAGTATTGACGCGGAGGTGGTCTTCGACGAGTCGAGCTAGCATGGCTTGATGAATGGGGACATATAGCAGCTCTCCGAACGTGAAACAAGCCGTAGCGAGCACTAGCATTGAAAAATCATTTGAAACCGGTAAAATGGCGAATCCAAGACTGAACAGTGTGACACCCGTGTAAAGTAGCGCACGTTCAGAGATAGATTTGGTCCAACGCATCAACACAAGACCGAGCAGTAACACGAGAATCGTATTCTCCGCTCGAAGCAGTCCGAGAATCTTCGTCCCATCTAGTGAGAAATGAAAGAACGGGACAGCGTGTAACGTTTCAGCAAAGTGAATCGCGAGATAATGCGTAAGCTGCAACTCTAACGACAACGTCAAAATACCTGCGACAAGGTATTTCAAAAAGAGTTGGTTCCTCATGACCGTCTGGTATCCTGTCCATACATTAGTAGTCTTCTGTCCTTTACGCGGTAAAGGTTTATAGTTGTCTTTGAGTTTGAAGGAAATCAGGAAGACACATCCGAATGAAAGAATGGCTGCCGATACTAACAAGTAGAAGAGATGCTGTTCGAAGAAGAAGCCGCCGATTAAGCTACCGATGACGATGGAACCGTTCATCAGCCAGTAACTGAGTGTATACAAATATTTTCGCTGCTCGGGTCGGCTATCATCAATCAAGATGGATTCGTTTACTGGCGTGATGGCACTACTCAGAAGATTACTAGAAAAGAAAAAGATAAATAATAAAATGGCACTGTCGATTACATGGGAACCTGCGATTGTCATACCGATATAACATGCGAAACGTAGTATTTCTCCGATGAAGAGAATTCGTTTTCTTCCGTAACAATCGGACAGATGGCCTCCATAGAGACTTGCGATGAATGAGGCAATCATCGTCAAGACGATGAGCGGTCCGGTCTCCGTCGCACCGAATTGTCGAACGAAATAAATCGTCAAAAAAGGAAATACCGCGGTTTGAGTCAGCTTTTGAATGAAGTTCAAGCCAAGTCTAACTTTTAGGTTAGGATGAAGCGATTGAAACATGTGAATCACCATCTTTTCATAAGGTCAGTGAAGTGGCCACTTGACTGTTATGAACAGTATGCGTGATTTGAAGTGAATCATCGTGCACTTTATTGCTCGATTTTGGCGCAATAATCTGGAGGGATGTATGGAACAATTACTTACACTGCCTGACGTCACCATTCATTACGTGTCGTTTATTGGAGATTGGACGACAGAGAGAGAAGAGAGCGTAGAAGACATCGTCTGGGTGCTCGTGTTGGGAGGGAAAATCGGGATTGAAGTGGATGTATTCGAATATCGTCTCCAAGACAGCGAATCGATTGTGATTCAACCGAATCAGTCCTTTCGATTGTTCGCGGATTCAACTGAAACGACTTATGTGAGTTTTCGGTTTACTGCTAGCCGCTTGAGCGGATTTAAAAACAGGATCAATCCAATGTTTCCTTCGATAGCGGTCATGTCGACAAGAAGGCTGTTAGGGGAGTGGTCAAGTCGAGAGTTATTGGGGAATGCTTCGACAGATGATGTCATGACATTCATTCGCCATCATCTAAGCGATTCGATTGTGGATGAAGACATATTTGCACCGGTCTTGCGTGTCATTCATGATTCTTATCATACGGAGCTTCGCATTGAAGACTTGAGTCGAATCGTCCATCAAAGCAAATATCAGTTCATTCGGAGCTTTCGAGAGCGAATCGGTCAGACACCGTATCAATACATCACGAGACAACGCCTGATTCATGCGAAATCACTTCTACGCTATTCGGACCTTACGTTACTCGCAATCAGCCAGGAAGTCGGATTCAATAGTCCGGCTCAGCTGAACAGACATTTCACAGAATGGGTAGGTTGCACCCCGGCTCGATTTCGTGAGAATAAAGGACATCAGCTCAAACGTGATTAGAGAGCTCCAATTGATATTGGATTTGGTGGGGGAGGTCGTGGAACGATCCCTCCAAGCATTGTACCGCATCCACATGATAAAACGTGCTCGTCTCCTCCATATTCATCATCTGGTCACCCAAATCATATAGGTAAACGGGCTTGTTCGTTCCTAGAGCGATCCCGAGCTCTACATGTGCGCCTTTTCCTCCAGGCAAGAGGATGACGACGAAGTCCGCTGTTTGAATTCCAGCAACCTCTTCTTCGCCAATCGCACGTAACGCATCGATTGAAGCGGCACGTTCGTTTTGGGTCCAGTCGTACGTATGACTGTGGTCGAGCGCAATCAGTCGATCACGGATGAACCGTACTTCTTCGATATTTGAAAAGCTTGAACCGACATAAAATCGCATACAAAGACCTCCAATTCGTCACAAATGGTTCATCTGGTAAAGCGCTACGACATAAAATAGGATAATCAACAGACAACAGAGTACAAGGAAAAAAATCACGCTAATCAGGACGAATTTCATCATAGAAAGTGGAAGGTATGATTGAATCAAGCGCGTGATTGATAAAGACGAGAGTACGAGTAAAATGATTGTGCCAACGAACCAAATGTAGTCATACGCGATGTTTGGGATCAGCCAAAAGTAGACGATCGTTATGACGATTAGACTGAAAGCCATCATCAAATCTTTATGCTTTCGTGTCATCTGATTCCTCACGATGAAGTTCCAACTTCAACCGCACCTGTTCGGCATCTTCCGCATCAAACGTGCTGTACCATCTCACATGATCGAGATCGATGATGCGGTAATGTCCGCTGATGATGTTCTGTTGAAGAATGAAGTGGGACCCCTCTTTGATCGCATGCCAAAAGACACGTCCGCCGAGTGTTTTTTCTTTCGGCTCGTATGTGTTCTCGGTTGCAATCAGTTTGACGAATTCAACGGGGTCGTCGCCAATCAAGTGTACGAGAATCTCACTTTCATTGAACAGCGCGCATAGCGTCACAATCGTCGACCAGCTTGCTTCATTTCTCTCCTTCTCGATTTGGATGAGTGTTTTTTTTGAAATCCCAAGTAAGTTCGCCATCTCTTCCTGTGAATACTGGGATTCGATGCGAATCAATTTCATTTTTCGAGAGACTTGTCCAATAAATTCGGATTTTTTCATAATCGGTTCTTCCTTCCTGTTTGTTCGACTCAGAGCGTCGCCGAGCTTATGAAAATCAGTAACCATGAGATTCCGAGAAACACGGTGAATAAAAAGAGACAGACGATGACATAACAGCAAATGTATTGCCAATAGGACAACCGTTTTGATTGATAATAATGGTATGTAAAACTGAATGTCGCAATCCCAATCACTAAGAAAGCGACCATATCCCAGATGATTCCGACTTTCAAAAATGATGGGGTAAGAAATGAAGCGACGAGTGCAAGCGCGACGGTCACTATCCCAGTAGAGATGGCAGCGGATGGTGTTGAAGTGTTTTCCAACAGATCACCTCCTAGTATATTACAAGTGTAATTTTACACTTAAAGTAGTCGATGTCAATTCCCGAATAAAAAAATCCTCCCGAAGAAGGATTTTTTCACGTGTCATCTTTATTCGTTAAATAGGTAGTGAGCGGATAAACACCAATACTCTGTAAGACAAGAGAGAGGAGGATGACGGCAAAGGCGAGAGAAATCATTTCGCTCGATCCGTCAATGTTCTCTGCCTCTAGCCAGAGGACGAGGGCAATCGACATTGTTCCTTTAATCCCGGACCAAGTAAGGAGAGAAGTCGCTGTCAAATCGTCTTTAAATTCCTTTCGCCAGACAGGGACGGAATAGACGAGACCGCCGACAACGATGAACCGGGTCAGGATGGAAAGGAAGAATAATAGGGCTGCGAACGTCCAGAGCGATATAGACAGGTAGCTGGTCGCTTCGATTCCAATCAACAAGAACAAGAGAGCGAGTAGCATGGGAATCACAATGTCCCAAAATCCATCCAAGTGACGCTGGACCGATTCATAATTTTCTTTCATGCCAAGCTCATGGGAGAGCATCATGCCTGCTGTCACGGTCGCAAGGACACCCGATACTTCCAGCGCGTCGGCAAGATAGAAAGCCCCGTACGCGATGACGATCGTCAACATGACGAGTTCATGCTTTTTAAAACTGACAATCATCAATTTTTTAAGTACAAATCCAAAGACGAAGCCGATCCCGATTCCTCCAGCAGACACTATCAAAAATTCACTTAAAAAGCTAAGCGTGGAGAACCGCTCTCCCGTTGCGAACATACTAAGAAAAATCGTGAAGATGACGACACTCGTCCCGTCGTTCACCATCGATTCACCTTCGACGACGTCCGCAATCCGCTTCTCTCCTTTACTCCGCTTTAAGATCGCGGTCACAGAAACAGGGTCGGTCGGAATCAAGATGGACGCCAATAAGAAAGAGGCGGTCAAACTGAGTGGTGTAAACAACTCACTGATCCAAAACGTGCCATATCCCATCAAGATGGCAGTCAAGACAAGACCGACCGTACTCAATATCGTGATGATCCCGATATTGTCTTTCAAATCTTTGTATTTGAACTGATAAGCCGATGTAAACAGAAGTGCCGGTAGGAACACCTCGAAGATCATATCTTTTGAAATGAATACCGAATCAAAAAAAGCGATATATGAGAGCGCTATTCCGATCAATACCAAGATGACCGGAACCGGAAAATAATTTCGTTTGGAATCAATCAAATAAATGAAATAGCCAATCAGTAGTAATGTGATGATTTGCTGCGCAATCATGACGACGCCCTCCTCTACAATCAACATGCTATACATTATCTTCCCATTCGAGGTCTAATCAAACGAAAAATGTGGAATATAGGTGGTAGTACATGTCATTTATTCAGGGAGGAATCAATATGGGAAACCTGATTGGAGAGTTATCTTGGACGTTTTATTCCGAATGTGAGGTGCCGAGTGATATCACGGAGTCATTCATCGATGGGGAGCGGGCGGTCGCGGCCTATAAGACAGTCCGTGACGTCGCCGTCTTCACGAACAAACGTCTGATTGTCCGTGACGCGCAAGGACTGACGGGTAAAAAAATTGAGGTCTACTCGCTTCCGTACGACTCGATCAATATGTACTCGACGGAGAATGCGGGGAGGATGTTCGACTTTAATTCCGAAGTCCAGCTGTTCACTCGCGCCGGTACAATTAAAATTAATTTGAACAAGAAAGTGGATGTGCGTAAGTTCGACCGTCTGCTCGCAGAAGCAATTTTGTAAAATAGTGGACCGAAAATCTTTCGGTCCTTTTATTTGGATTTTTCTGACAATTAGTCGTATGTCGTGATACGATAGTACATAATGTGTGACGGAGGTTACGATGCGATATACAATCCGACTATTGATGGTCATGTTAGGTAGTTTGATGTTGGTGACTGGATTCATCTATTTGGCTCGACTGTTTTGGGATTGGTTTCACGACCCGACAAAAGGTGGGATCGTGCTTCTCTTTTCTGGAGAGGACGGAGTCAGCAGTGGTGATTATGAAGGGAAGTTTCGTCTGAAAGATGATAAGGACTTTCAAAACTTGAATCATGTCTTTTTAGACTATACGTTCGGAACAGATGGAACGGTAACCGAGTCGGGAAATTCGGTCTGGTTGTGGTTCTTTATTGGAGGTTTGATTGTTCTCCTGATTTTGATGCTCAGCATGCTACGGAAAAGAAAGCGTGTCATCTCGACTATTGATTTCTCGAGTAACGCTGTAAAGCGAGGAAATCGAACGACTAAGCCAAAAGGGTTTATGGAATCTAAAGAGATTCAATGGACCGATAGCGCGATTCGGAATGCGCTCATCCAGTTCAATCTGGACTTGCCGATTTCCTCAAGACACCAGTCGAATGAGACGGTGAGAGATTGGTTCAAGCGAATTGGCGTGGAAGAAGTGGACCTCTCCCCATATTGGAAATCGAGATATATGGATGTAGTGGTGAGTGATGAAGAATCTAGACGATTTCGAGCAGCGTTGGAGTTTAAGCGATTCGAAGACGGTAAGGGGTGATAGTGTATGAACGATGAAATAGAGGTGGTTGATTCCGATGCGCGCAAGTCATTGGGTTCCGCTCGTTTGGTCAAGACCAATCATCAATTCTACATCCATTGGAATGGGTTGATTATGGACTTCAAACGTCATGAATATGTGGCGGGTATTCGAATCATTGACGAGAATCACTTGTTCATCTGGGCATTTACGTTAGAAGGGGAACCAATCAATGCGTGGGTGTTAGATGCAGACGGAGACATCAAACATTCATTTCACGCAGGTAACGCGATTGCAGTAGTCGTTATAAATGAAACGGGAATCTGGATCGGGTATGGGGACGAGGGTATCTTTGGAGAAGGGGTCTCGACCGAGGCACTCGTCTGCTTATCAACAGAGGGAGCCGTACGTTTTCGCTATAATCAAGAGATCAGAAAGGCCCCGGTCCTTCATGATTGTGACGTGATGTGTGCATCAGAGAAGGGGGTGTGGGTCATCTCTTCAATCGACGGTCGTCTCGTTCATGTCCAAGTGGACGGACGGATTGACTCTTATCCGATGCCACGTCATCTCCTTGACTGTTCCTCGTTGACTATTGAAAACGGTGTAGCCTATGTCGGAAATGAGGAAAAGATTTATCGTTGGCCGTTTAAGGAGAGGAGACGTGCCGAAGTCTTTCAGAATGAAACCAAATAATAAGAGAGTATATTAGCTTTCAATATATTTCAAATACCGTATTTTTTAATCATATATAGACAGGGATGAACTAAGTGATCGTACCAATCAATACTAGTATGCAAGAAGATATTCGCAATTTTTTTGTTAAACATTGGGGTTCAACTCAAATGGTCGTTTCTTCGGGAACATACGATTGTGCAGAGGTCGAAGGATTTGTCTACATGAATACAAATCAAATTCACGGTCTTGTTACGTATGTTATTCGAGATGAAGAAGTAGAAATCATATCTCTTGATAGTCTGATAGAGAATAGTGGGATTGGCTCTCACTTACTCCATGCTGTTGAAGAAATTGGTATGCAGCACGGAGTTAAGCAATTAATCGTCATCACAACCAATGATAATTTGAGAGCGCTTGGCTTTTATCAACGTCGTGGCTATCGTCTAGAACGAATCATTCATGATGCGGTGACGCGGGCAAGAAAACTGAAAGCGACAATCCCACATGTCGGATATGATAAGATTCCTTTATTGGATGAAATTTTACTCATCAAAAAACTGAAAGAACAGAAATGAGGAATTCACATGATCCGTTTTGGCATTATTGGTACAAACTTCATCACAGACTGGTTTATTGACACAATCAATCAGTTGGATGACGTAGAAGTGACAGCTCTCTATTCGCGCACGGATTCGCGTGCTAACGAATATGCAGCGAGTCACTCCATCTTACATACGTTCACGTCACTTGAAGAGATGGCGAAGAGTGATGTCATCGATGCCATCTATATTGCGAGTCCGAACTCACTCCACGCCGAACAGAGTATCTTGTTCATGCAGCATGGCAAACACGTCCTCTGTGAAAAACCACTCGCCTCGAACGTCCAGGAAGTGACTCGTTTGGTTGAAGTGGCGAAGGAGAACCAGGTCGTCTTACTTGAAGCACTTCGAAACTTGTTCATGCCGAATTTTGAACGGATTCAACAGGCGATGGAGCGAATTGCTCCGGTGCGTCGGGCCGTCTTTAATAAATCACAGTATTCTTCACGGTACGACCTCTATAAACAAGGGGAGAACCCGAATACGTTCAATCCTGCATTCTCGAACGGTTCGTTGATGGACCTTGGTGTGTATCTTCTTGGTCCTGCTTTAAAACTGTTCGGTCAACCAAATGATATCCAGGCGAGCGGTGTGAAACTGGAATCGGGAGTGGACGGGAGCGGAACGGTCATTCTCTCTTATGACGATTTGGATGTGATCATCATGCATTCAAAGATTCATGCGACATCGACTCCTTCTGAGATCATCGGGGAAAAAGGACGCATCGTCATCGACGATATTGCGACGTGTGATGAAGTCCGTCTAGAGTTGCGAGATGGCACGTCAGAAATCGTATCAGAATCACAGAATGCTCCAATGTCATATGAAATCGAAGCGTTCGTCCGTGCGATCGAAGCTAGTGCTTCGGAAACAGTTGTACATTCAGCAAATGACATGATTCGTCTTGCTGATGTGATGACGAACGTTCGAACACAGCTTGGCGTGGTCTATCCAGCAGACAAATAAATACAAACTTAAAACGGTCCTCGATGTCATGTGCGCATCGAGGACCGTTCCCGTTATTCTTTGTTCAAATAGAGATATCTCAGAAACAGCCCCAGAACAATCGTCATAACGACAGCGGGAATGAGTCCGATGAGCAGTAATGTGTTCATACCGTTTCCTTTCTGAGCGATTCGAGTCGTTCATGCATCTCATCAAAGGAATGGTTGTCCGTCAACATGCTGAGCTCTGCATCGGCAAGTTCTTTCAATTGAGTCGACCACTCTCGTTCAATCTCGACTTCAGCTTTACTGATTTCCGTGTTGGCCTGTTCGATTTGCTTCGTATGAATCGTTTCAAGACGCGACCGAATCATATCGCGAAGAAGTGAGGTCAACTCATCCTTCAGTTGCGTCCGTCCGTCTCCCTCGAAAAATTGACTCGCATTCTTATAGCGCTTCAATACCGACTGATAAGGTGATGTCTCGAGATGAATCGGTTCGACAGCCTCTCGTAACCATGCCACGTCGAGGTCATGGTCAAATTCAAGCGTCGGAAGGAGCGACGCATGACGCTCGGTCATGCGTTCGACCAAGGCTACGAATTCGCGTTTAACATATCGCTCCAACCGATACTGGAACACTTGGAGCTCTTGCTGGATATCGTAGGCGTATTTGTCGAGTGTACGTCCGAGTGCGCGCTCCAGGCTCTTTCTCGATCCGTCGACCTCGACCGGATGGAACGTCTCCTTGACGAAGTCCGAGAGGCGTAGGAGCGAACGCGTCTCGAGGTGGGCGAGGAGTTCTTTCGCTTCCCGATCAAACAGGGCAATGAGTGCTGACATATCGAGTGCCGGTGGGTTCTCGAGTAAAGCAATCAATTGTTGGCGACGATGTTCTTTCGCCGACGCGTCTTCTTTCGCTTCGTTCAATACACGATCAAATGTAGCGAGTAGCGCTGTCGTTTCTTCCTGTATGCGCATCGCGTTGGCGAGGCGAAGGTCTTTGTCGACGTAGCGTTCAAGTGTTGAGACGAACTGGTCAAACCCAGCATCATCGCCGTGCATGGCGTTTCGGCTTGAGATGGGTAGGACGGTCGGTCTCCGAACACCGAGCGCGGTCAACTGTTGTGCCACGTAGTCCGTGACAGCATCCCGTTCTTCTTCATCTGTCGCAAGGTCAGACGCATTGACGAGGAAGAACATCTCGTGATCTCCAGTCCCTTGGACACGGCCAAGCTGAATGACGAGCTCCCGGTCTGCTTCGGTGAACGCATGGTTGTAATAGGTGACGAACAAGACGGCGTCGGCATCACGCATATAACCGAACTGGACCTCGCTATGTCGGTTGAACTGTGAATCGGCCCCCGGCGTATCGACGAAGACGATGCCACGATCTGCCCACGGTGAGTCGAGATAAAGTTCGATTTCTTTCACGATGCAGCTCTTCTCTTCTTGTGCGACGAATGCGCAGAACGTGTCATAGTCGACGACTTCCGTTCGTCCGAGGTACTCGAGCGGTGCCGATTTTACGGCATTGACGAACGGGTGATCGACATCGAGAGAGGCGAGGGAAGTCCCATAACCTTGTAACTCCACTTCGAGTTCATCGTGTGATTTGAAGGTGATCGATGCCGTTCGATTTGTCCGTCCGTTCGGCGGGACGATCTTTGTGATGGATGCCGTCAACGGGTTAGGGGACGTCGGTAATACCGTCTCACCGAATAGCGCATTGAGAGTCGAGGACTTTCCAGCCGAAAATGCTCCGAAGATGGCGAACGTGTACTGTTCATGCTTCGCACGCTCGATTTTCTTGCGTAATGTCGAGACACGGGAGCGGAATAATGGATGATTCTCTAATATTTCACATACCGCATTTTCATAAGAAAAATCAAAATCAAATAAGTGATAATCATCTTCCAAAATCGACGTCGATGCAACCTCTGATTCAACAACATTCGACTGTTTTTCCGGGAGATACGTTGCATCGACATAGTTTCGAACGGCCAACAGATTCACTTGATTCGAATCAAGTTGAAACTCCTTATATTTTCGAATCGAGTCCAAACGGTTCGAAAGACGAATCCGTAACGCCTCCGTATCGAGCGCTTCATACAACGCTTCCTCTTCAGTCGTAAATTGTTCCAAGCGTAAATCGACTTCCGCTTTCATATAGGTATCCGTCGAGTGGACCCAAGGTTCAGATACTTTCGTTACCCAGGACGCGAGGGCTGTCTCGATGTCACGACTGAACTGCAACACCGTATCACCACTTAGGGATGCACCGGATTTCACTTGTTCGGTGATGAGTGAGCTCGGTGCAATCGGGAGGACATCTCCTTTTGGTAGCAACGTTTCAGGAAGTTTCAAATCTCGGATGATGTCTTCCGCGTACTTCACGAGATGTGGACGTAAGTTCATATCAATCAGACGGTTGAATTCTTTGACCGCCACTTCCTCACGACGAGCTCGTTCCTGCTTCGTCTTCTCTTTCGAGAACAAAAGTCCGACCTTGAAAGAAGGAGAACAACTCTCGAGATAAGAGCGTAATAACTCACGGAACTCATACGTCATGATCGGTGCACTTTCGACGATTGGTGCCTGATGTTTGAAGAATTCGCGACGGAATGAGGTCCACCATGCCCGTTTCTTTTCAAGACGATGTAGACGAGATTGCATTTCCTTCGGGCTCTTTTCATAGGTTGTCAATAGGTCCAACATCGATTGAATCGATGTTTCGTTGCGGCGGACTAGCGTATGAATCAATGCATCCGCATGCTCGATTTGTTGCTGTTTTGCCTCGTTGATGACTTGACGTACATATGACCGCAAGCGCTCGACTTCGTTATGCGGATGTTGCCCATCACGAAGTGAAATGTAGAATGTGTCATTTGGGACGATGTCATGATGTCGGAACGCTTTCGTCAATGACGCTTTGAACTCCACGAAAGAGAGTTCACGCTCATCATGCTTGTCGATTTGGTTGATGATGATGGAGTAGGGACGTCCTTCCCGGCTAAATTGTTTCATCAGTCCGATGTTTTGTTCCGATTGGACATGGTTGTAGTCCATCATGAAGAACAAGTGATCAGCCAAGAAGAGCGAGCGCTCCGTCGCTTGGCGATGTCGTTCATCCGTCGAATCGATCCCTGGCGTGTCCATCAACACGACGTGTTCATCAAATGGGAATCGGTCAATCGTATACTCGACTTCCTTGATTTCCTCGACTTTGCAATAGTCGCTAATGTTTGATAGGGAAGAAGGATCTAATGAAATCCAATCCGTATCATTGATAGCGACGGCTGCCGCTGATTCGCCACCACGTAATGTGACGATGTTGGCACTCGTCGGAATCGGACTTGTCGGAAGGAACCCTTCCTCTAGCCAGTCATTGAGCAATGTCGACTTTCCGGCTGAGAAGTGACCACAGACGGCAATCCAAACTTCTTCATTTGTTACTTTTTGTAGGGCGGTACGGGCGAGTCGTGCAGCGTCCGTCATCTCCTCTTGTTCAAACGTCAAAGCGAGTCGTGCCAATTGTTCTTGTTGTTCGTGCATGTTTCCCATCCCCTAATTATGATTCCGTCGTGATGCCGACACGGTGTCCGACATAGTCATCGTCCGTTAAACAAGCCATCACCAAATCGGCAACGTCATCTCTCGAAATTGGACCTGAATGTTTCGTCCCCAATACCTCTTTTGACACGATGATTTCACCGGTAGATTGCTCATCGATCAGTTGAGTCGGACAGATGACCGTGAAGGCTAAGCCTGAATCCCGTAATAACTCATAAGCACGGGCGTGATCTTCGGCTGCGGTTGTCATCGTACGCTTCGATTCTTTCGTTTCAAAGCGGTAGTTGTCGCTGTCATGCGCCTGCAAGATGCCTGCGGTCCCGACCGTGATGATGCGTGTCACATTAAACTGTTTCATCGCTTCGATCACGAGTGGTGTGAATGTTGATAATACGTTTTGTTTGTCCGTCCCTAATGCCGATATGACAACATCTGCAGATCGAACCGTTTCAAAGACAGCGTCTCGATCGGTCGCATCTCCTAAAATTTCATCGATTTCTTCATTGGAACCAAGCGATTGTCTCGTTAGCAGTGTGACACGATGTCCCTTTTTGAGTAGGCGTTCAAGCACCCGTTCCCCAGTACGGCCACTTCCACCGAATAAAGCAATTGTTGACAAGTAAACCCCTCCCCATCAAGATGAAAGAAATATCCAACGCCATCATAACACGGAAGCGTTCACAAAACTGCCTGAAATGGTTCATTTCCCCTTGAAAAGAATATGGTACGTTTTAGAATTGAGGAAGAAGGCAAAAAATACATATGACAGGTGTAAGAGAGGAAGGCACCATTACATGAAATTTGGGGCTAGAACAATTAAGACTGGGCTATCGGTCGCAATCGTCCTACTGATTGCCGAGGCATTTCAATTCCAACAAATCGTCGTCCCGGCACTCGCTGCGTCACTCGCGCTCCTGCCCTCAGTTTATCAGACTGGACTTCGCTTGATTGAAGAGATGAAAGGGAACTTGATTGGAGCATTGCTTGCGGTCGGTTCCTTGCTACTCACTCCGAATCCGACACCGATTGCGATCGGATTCGTCATCATCATTGCCATCTCCATCCTTCTCTTTTTAAATTTAGAATCGACGACACGGACCGTCATCTTGACGACGATTCTCATCATGGAAGGGGCGAGCCAGTCGGATATGCCGGTGTGGGTGTTTGCAGGCGAGCGTTATTTACTCATCATGATGGGAATTACGGTTGCATTGATTGTGAATGCGCTCCTGTTCCCACCACGATATGAACGGAAACTCGAAGCACAAATCACCGACACATTTCAAATGGTTGTTCGAATCGCACGGTTATTTGCGGAAACAGAGGGTGGGCGCTCCTCATTCGAATCGTTACCTGAGACGAAGAAGTTGCATAGCGACTCAAAACAAACGTATGCCTATTTTGAAGAAGAAATTAAAGCGAATCGTTGGCTTGAGAAGAAGACACCGATCTTCCGTCGAGCTGTCCTGAAGTCTAAAATGATTGAGACGAACCGTGCCGCGCTCCACGTCATCGAGAAGCTCGATCATGATTTTCATACGATTGAACAACTTCCTCCCCAATTGAGCGAAGAGTTGTATCGCCATATTCGTCACTTGTTGCGTCGACATGAACGATTATTTTCAGCCTATGAGCTTGAGAACGAGCATCTCATCGACCGGGAAGAGGATCTTATCCATGAGAACTTTGACTTTGCGAAACTAATGATTGAGCGCATGCGAGAAGAAGAGGAAGAACTCATTCTCATTGTCGTGCCGCTCGTGGCGACGATGACTGACTGGGTCAAGGCAATGAATGAACTTGAACGCTATCTTGTCACTGAAATGAAGAAACATGGGGACAACTTAAAAGTAGAACCACGTAAGAAGTGGTTCTTCGAGGATTAAAGAACGAAACCGTCAAGAAAATTAAGACCAACATGTCATTGGGCCATGAATGAGTACACAGAATCGTGTGTGCCTTCATGGTTTTTTTGTAGCGATGTTTAATTGATCATCAGTCGATTACTAAGGATGAGTCCCGATTATAAAGCAATAAATTTCTAACGATACATTTGGTAATAAACGTAAATTATGTTAGTCTGGATAAATCATTGGGAATGTTGACTTTATGATTTAATTTTTGCAGGAGGGATGAACATGAAAAGGATCTTAGTAACATTCATCCTGATGACAATAATAATGATATCGTTGATTGGTTGCGATTCGATATCCTCCACAGAAGAAGTTGATCCTCGACCGGTTATCTCTTTTGATGCCGGAACCATTCTCGCGGATGCTCAGAATCATCAGATAAAAATGCTAATGTTATCAAGTTTACCGATGGATAATGTTGATGTGACCGGGGCAGTCAAAGAGCTAGAAGGATTTAAAGCAGAAAATGATGTTTATCTTGATGAACTGGATGGTTTGAAACATAAAGACGCGACTTCTGAAGACTATAAAATGTTACTTATGGAATATCTTCAAGAAGAAAATAGCTATGTCGACAAAACCATTGAAGCCGTTTACGCCAAAGAACTTTCTCGACCGAGTCGATTTTCACTAGAAACACTCTATGCGAGAGCGAACGAAAAAATCGGACGATTCCGCTACGAGCCGAAGTAAAGTTATCATCTATGATCATACTCGCGAGAAGTTACGAAATGATAAGGGAAACGAACCGCTGAGAAGGTTCGTTTTTTCTGATTCATCCGATCCGAGGTACAATGATCTTACTCCATAAAATTTTGAGACGGGATGGAATCTGAATGATCAAAAGGTCGTTTAAGCAGGTTACGAAGTATTGGAACATCATTGTTGAAGGTGATGAGTTTGCTGTAAACTACGGAAAAATTGGGACCATCGGAAAGGTACAAGTAAAGTCTTTTGAATCCGAGTTGGAATGTATGAACGAGGTGGAGAAACTCATTCGTAAAAAGTTGAAAAAAGGATATGTTGAATCTCTTTTCGATTGGGACAACCATATTTATGTGAATGACCCGGAAGTAGGACCGAGTTTTCTGACCTCACATCCGGAGTATCAGGCATTTTTCAATGATGACTTTTATGTGGATTGTACGGAAGAATATGCACCGTTCGGAAATGATGCTGGAGCCGATGCGTTGGATATGTATGAAGAGTTGATACGAAAAGACAGCGACCTTTGCTATTTATCTTATGCCTACGCCCTAATCGAAAGTTGGATCAATCGAGATGTATATGCACCAGAAGACTGGGCCACGTATGAGTATGCCTATACATGCGACCAAGTCATCGTCGCTGGTGCCTTCACTTCCATTAAACTAACAGGAAAGTTGACGGATGACTTGAAAGCGGAAGGATTAGAGGCCATTCAACGATTGAAACAGGCTTTCGAAAAAGAGGATCAGGCAATTTTCGAAGAGGTATATGAGCGATTGTATACATTCCCGATCGAATCCTGAAACTTTTTGAGAAGAACTGCGTATACAATAAAGACAGATACATATGAACGATAGGGGGATTCACCATGTCAGAAACAACACCGACACCAGAAGAAGGTGTCACACCACAACGAATCAGCGGCACACTTCCAATCGAGGCACGTGCTGTCTTCCGGCTATCAAGTGCGATTTTTTATATCATTGGACTTCTCGTCACGGGAGCGCTTGTTGCTGCCGCATACTGGTTTAACTGGCCGACTTGGCTACAAATTGGCTTTATCGTACTACTCGTAATCGATGTGGTCTATAGCTTGGTTGATATCATCTGGTTCCAAAAGTGGAAACAAGAACGTTTCACATATGATGTCCAGCCGCTCGAGATTCGGATTCATCATGGGATCATCACGACACACGATGTGCTCATCCCAATGACAAAAGTGCAGTATGTCCATGCTGCACAAGGTCCGCTTCTTCGTAAATATGGGTTACAGACCATCACCATCGGGACAGCTGCTGGATCTCATGACATCTATGCAATCGAAGAGTCATTCGCCAAGACACTCCGCGAACAAATCGCCATCTATGCACGTATCGAAGAGGAGGATGTCGTATGACCGAGACCGCGTTAACATGGCATCGACTTCCAAGTCGCGTTTTGGTGCTGCGTATTCTCGAAGTCATCAAGTCGTTCGCCATTCCAATCGTCTTACTCTTCGTGCTCAACAACGACTGGGACTCGACATTCGGTATCATCATCCGAGTCGGGATCTTACTTTTCCTATTGCTCGACATTGTGCAGAAATTCTTTGGGTGGTTAAACTTTCGTTATGCTCTGGACGAAAAAACCGTCTATGTCATTGAAGGGAACTGGTTGAAAAAAGAGAAGTCGCTTCCGCTCTATAAGATTCAAAGTGTCCATTCGAACAGCCCGTTCCTTTATCGATTGCTTGGTGTGGTCGAATTGACGTTTGATACGAATGCCAACAGTGACGATGCCTCTTTCAAACTGGCAGGTGTCTTTCCGACCGAAGCCAAACGACTTGAAGAAATCCTTGAGCAAGTCCGTCATCGTAAACAGAATACACAAACCGAAGGCGACACTGAAGAGGAAAAGGTTGCAACCGAACAGACAGAGCCGTTACCAAGCCGTCTGTTATATGCCTTGTCCACGCGTGAAATCGTATTGGCATCCATCACGTCGCTCTCTGTCTTCGCCATCTTCCCGGTCGCCTCGACCATCATCTCATCAATCGATGATTTCATTAACTTGGATGGGGCATTCAACCAGGTCGAAGATTATGTCGTCCATGCGTCCATCATCGCCATCGGTCTTCTTGTCATCGGAGTGTTGATGCTATCGGTCGTGATCGGCATGATCATCAACTTCTTGAAGTATGGGAATTTCCGACTTGAGCGGAGAGGGGAACGCATTCGTGTCGAGAAGGGATTGTTGAATCGAAGCGCGAAAGAAATTCCATATGAGAAGATTCAAGCGATTCGCATCAAAGAGACGTTCATTCGTCGCTGGTTCCACATCGTCGGGGTCGAACTCGTCGCAGCAGGAACGATGGATGAATTGAAAGATGAATCCTCGACGATTCTCCCGTTCGTTCGTCGTGACCAAGCGATGCGGGTGCTCCGTGAACATTTCACTCACTTCACATGGTCGGACGAACTTCATCGATTACCGAGACGTGCCTTAGGAATCAAGCTACTCCGAATCAGCTGGTTCGGGATTATCATATCAGGGATCGTCCTTTACTTCTTCCGAGATTACGCCTGGTGGCTCCTGCTCTTATGGGCCATCATCATCGGGGGACGCGTCCTCAGTTACATCACCACAAAATATGTCCGCACGGATCAATTCATCCAGTTACGGACTGGAGCATTCAACGTCCAATCATTTTTGACAGACAAACCACGGATCGAACAGATTCAAGTGAAGCAATCGCTCTTGCAACGTCGTTTTGGACTATGTACGGTGCAATTCTCGACACGTGGAGGATTCTTATCTGTTGAGACCATCGATGATATTCCGAAAGAAGATGCAGACGCGATGCTCGTCTGGTTCTCACGTTACTCTCATTAACCCGACCATTTGGTCGGGTGTTTTTTTGTTTCACTTCCTCCCTAAACTTATATGGTATATTTTATACTTAACCGTTTAAATTTTGGATTTAGTCCGATATAAATATAAATAAATTACATTATTCTTAAAAAATATATTCCCAAAATTATCTTCTTATGTTACGTTTATTACAGTAAAGTAAAAAAGAGATTATATTTTTAGGAGATGAAATTATATGTCTAAGGAAAAAGTTAAAAAACCTTTTTATAAGAAATGGTGGGTTTGGGTATTAGCAGTAATTGTATTGATTGGAGTTTCTGGCGGTGAGGAGGAAACACCGACTTCAGAACCGTCTTCTGTTGAAACGACCGAAGAAGAAAATACGGTCGATGAAGCTTCAACTGTTGAAGCGACTACAACAGAAGAACAAACTGAAGAGGTGACAGAACCTGCGGAAGTAGAAGAACCTGCTGAACCTGCACTTTCAGTAGCACAAGAAAATGCGATTCGTAAAGCTGAAAGTTATCTACAATTCTCTGCTTTTTCAAAAAGTGGATTAATCGATCAACTAGAGTTTGAAGGATTTTCCACTGAAGAAGCTTCGTTTGCGGTAGAAAATATTAAAGTAGATTGGAAAGAGCAAGCTGCTGATAAAGCTCAAAGCTATTTAGATTTAAGCGGATTCTCAAGAAGTGGTCTAATCGAGCAATTGGAGTTCGAAGGGTTTACGACAGAGGAAGCAACATATGGTGTCGATAAAGTAGGATTATAATTATGGAAAAAGAGGGATTCTTGAACAAGAATCCCTCTTTCTCGATTCAGTTTCTTGTGATTTTCATATCAAATGATGTTTCTCTTACTGAAAACGCGGATAAAGTATGGTATGATGCAAGTAGAAAGAGACCGGTGCTGGACACACCGACCTCTGGCTTACAGGCTACCACTTTAAGAGTGGTCCCAGCCGCCACAATGGTTAGTGAATCAGAAAGTGACCCATCTCATTGCGCCGAGGGGGTCATTTTTTTGTGCGTTCAGACGTTGCACGATCGGATGTTCGGTGAATCACCAAGTGAACGATGATCGGAGCGAGGATTGGGATCATGACATAATCCCCAACCCAGGTCCAAAGTTGTTCCATCCGCACCACCGCCTTCCTCCATTGTGGACTTGGCGGCTGACCCCACTATTGCTGCGTTAACCTGCTTCTTCATTATAACAGATTTGTTCGCAAAAATGCGCCGAAAACAAGAACAAACGTTCCTGTTTTATAAAATGAATCTTTTGATGGAATCGGTCTCATGAATGGGTCCAAAGAAGGAATTGAGTCGAATCACTCTTGCTTGTTAGATGTCTGACAGGATATAATCAATCTCGTGTGTATACACGGGTGGGTGAGGGTGCCAATAAAGGATTGATTCCTATGGCAAAACAAACAGAATGGAAAACAGAAACATACGGGGGCGTGCTGAACTTTCTGGCGACAGCATACATCCCGGCCGTGCATGCGGCAATCTTGACACAAGCCGGACTCCCGTTCGAGGGGGCGCTCGTCGGAGCGATTTTGACAAGCATCATCGGGACATTGATTGCGGGATTCTTCAATTTGCCGCTTCTCTTGTTACCGGGAATGGGGATTAATGCGCTCTTCACGTACACGCTCGTCCTGCAGATGGGGTTGAGCTGGCAAAGTGCGCTCGCCGTCTCGTTCGTCTCAGGTGTACTCGTCGTACTATTGACGGTGACCAAAGTGGCGAGGAAATTGGCGAACGCGTTCCCACCGATCATTCATGACGGATTGACGGTCGGTCTCGGCCTCTTCCTCATCTTGATCGGGCTCGAGGCGGCAGGGATCGTCTCAGGCGGGGGTGGGGCATTGCTTCACATCGGTGATCTCGGGGAGCGTGACGTCCAAGTCGCATTCCTGTCACTCTTCGTCGCCATCTTACTGTTCTTGAAGATGGGGCCGAGCAGCTTCCTTTGGACGATCGGTTTCGGTGTCGGACTCAGTGCCGTGATGGGAACACTCGATTGGACGGGAAGCTTCGCGTTGACACCGTTCTTCGAATCGTTCGGCACGGTATTTGGGAACATCTCGTTCGCCGAGTCGACATCTCCACTCTTCTTCGTCGCGGTCGGTGTGCTGACGCTCGTCTTGTTGATTGAAAACATCAGCTTGATTCAGAATCAGACACGGGCAATCGGCAAAGAAGAAGAGGCGCCGAAAGGTCTCGTCGCACAAGGTCTCTCGACGATGGCAGGGGCCATGTTCGGGTCAAGCCCGACGGTCTCGACGGTCGAAGTGGCTGCCGGGATATCTGTCGGGGCAAGAGGCGGGATTGCTTCGTTCGTCACGTCTGGATTGTATGTGGTATCGCTCTTATTGCTACCGCTCTTTGCAATCATTCCTGTGACGGCGATCGCACCGGTTCTTATCATCATCGGAATGATGATGTTCCAGAACGTGAAGCATTTGCCGCTCGATAACTGGGAACATGCCTTCCCAGCAATCCTTGTCATCATCATGATTCCGTTCACGTATTCCATCGTCGATGGCATCGGGCTCGGATTCATCGCCTACACGATGATCGTCTTGTTCAAGAAGGGCTATCGGTCGCTCAGTCCGGTCGTCGGTGTCTTGACCGTATTGTTCTTAGTTTTCTTCTCATTACCAGTCTGGTTATAGAGACACGCGCGGCATCGTTCATAACGAACGGTGCCGTTTTTTGATTTTAAAAAGAGTCGTTCGTGCTATAATCGCAGTAATTTGAAAAGAACGGGGAGGGGATTGGATGCAAGTTATTAAAGAATTCGCATCGTACACAGAATGGCTCGATTCGTTAGAAAATCTGAGTGAATCCGATTGGAATGAACAGATAAACTCGGAGAAGTGGTCCATAAAGCAAATCGTTTTACATATCGCCCATTGGGACAACCATCTTTTGAATGTCATCATCCCATCGGTGAAGAACGGGGAAGGAATGATTTTCCCTGACTTTGACTCGTTTAACGCACGGGCAACGAAAAGGGCGGAAAAATTGACAGGTGACGCGGTTTTGAAAGAATCGCTTAGCAGTCGACGAACGCTCGTCAACATGCTCGAGTCTTTAAGTGAAGAGACGTTGATTTTTAAGACGTCAGCGAACGGAGTCTCCCATGATCCGCATCAAGGTGTTCCATACTCACTGCACGTAATCATCGAAGAATTCATCGAGCATGACCGACATCATATGAAGCAAATCGAGTCGATCCTGAAATGAGACATCGGAAAGTGCGTGGTCTGAAACGAAAA
Source organism: Exiguobacterium sp. 8H (assembly GCF_902506255.1). Classification (GTDB taxonomy): domain Bacteria; phylum Bacillota; class Bacilli; order Exiguobacteriales; family Exiguobacteriaceae; genus Exiguobacterium; species Exiguobacterium profundum. The sequence continues at coordinate 726,650 of NZ_LR733429.1, forward strand.
TTAAGTCATCTTCAGCGCAATATGCAAGAAAATCATCATGACTTGCCAACTGAGTTTCATGATGGTTATTGGTATGCCAAGATTCCGGTCGGACAAACCTTTTTACTGGATATTCAACACAATGAACAAATCAAACAGGCAATCATCGATATCCTATTCGATGAAGCGAAACGACTAGCAAAGCGGCGTGTGGATGAGCGAATGCGAGTTGTCGTGTTACTGGATCTCCCTACATTGTGGAACTCTGAGCTTCTCGTGTTTCAAGATGAAGAGGTGTTACAATCGTTTATGCGGCGTGATTCACCCCACCAAAAATGGATTCCAATCCCTTATGTAAGAACGTTTATAAACCAATGGGGCATTCGGAGTGACCAGGATATCCGCGTGTATGGATTTGAAGAGTGGATATTCGATGAAGAGGGTGAAGGTAGAGAAGTGTGGATGCTCGTTCAATGAACGGGCATTTTTATTTATCTGAAAATAACTGAATATTCCGTTAAGATGCATGGTATAATCCTGTTAATCCGATTTCCAAATAAAGGATTAAGACTATGGAAGGAGCCGTCACTTGAGATGAAATCGAATATACATAAGCGGAAACACCAATGAAACAAGCCAAAACAATCTTTTTGTCAGGGATTCTATTCTCTTTACTACTCGTCGCCCTCATCTCCTATTCCGGTCAATTAGGATACCGCTACTACCAATCATTAGATATCTCGGGTAGCGACATCACGAGTTGGGTCACAGACTGTCGTGACAAACGAAAGTTTTTAGGGATTTTTGAAGTGACGGATGTCGATTTTTGGTGTGGGGATGCACCATATGAAGAACCGGAAGGAAATGGTCCAGACGGAGCGATGATCGACTCAGAAAAAGAATCAGGTGGTACACCGAAAGAGCGGATCCAAGATCTATCACCTTCTTACGGCAATCCCCAATCAAATGAGTCAAACGAGATTTCTTATCTACCATACATCATTCCCGGGCTGCTCCTCTTGCTCGGATGGTTTCTCTGGAAGAGACGACGCCCGTCGAACAAACAAAACAAAGAGGATGATTTGGAATTTGACGATTACTCGGTTGTGACTTCTGACAGCTCGTCCGAACATGAAAACCGAGTGCATTATCGGGTACCAGACTCGGCGATTCGACAGCAGTTGATTCAATTCGAAAGAACACTGCCACCACAAAAACGTCGCCGCCCGTATGAGACGTTGTCGACATGGGCGAAACGAATCGAGCTCGATGCATCCTTACTTACCTATTTAGAGACACGTTATGATGATGGAAACATCTCACCACAACGAGAAGAAGCGTTCACCCAACAACTTGATGAATACCTACTACGCATACAAAAGGAGTCGAACTCATGACCATCCGACACGTATTGGACCAATTAGACCGCATTTACCTCGGTAAACCGGAAATCACAAAATTATGTTGCACAGCCTTATTGGCGAACGGCCATATCTTGTTAGAAGACGTGCCTGGGACCGGGAAGACATTACTCGCGAAAAGCATCGCCAAAAGTTTTGAGGCAGACTTCGCTCGAATCCAGTTCACAGCAGACCTGCTGCCATCCGACATCATCGGATCAGATTTCTTCAATATGCAGACTCAGACGTTCGAAAACCGCACCGGACCTATCTTCACAAATATCTTACTCATCGATGAAGTGAACCGCGCCGTTCCCCGAACGCAATCCGCCTTGCTTGAAGCGATGGAAGAACGCCAAGTCTCCATCGGTGGCGTCACCTATCAGCTACCGAGACCGTTCTTCGTCATCGCAACGCAAAACCCGATCGAGTCAGCGGGGACGTTCGCGCTACCGGACGCCCAACTCGACCGCTTCCTCATGTCCCTTCAAGTCGGATATCCAGGGGCAGACGAAGAGCGGAACTTGATTCTGCAGACGATTTCAAAGACGAGACAGACAGTGCATGCCTTGATGACGAATGAAGCTTTTTTAGAAGCACAAGAAGAAGTCGAGAATATCCGGATTCATGAAGATGTCGTCACTTACTTGCTCACACTAATCCAAGAGACGAGGCAACATCCGTTAGTCGAAGTCGGGGCGAGTCCACGGGCGACGCTCGCGCTCGTCAAAGCTTCACAAGCCTATGCGTACTTGAACGACCGTCAGTTCGTCACACCCGAAGACGTCCAAGCCGTCGCGCCACACGTTCTCTCGCACCGCTTGACCCTCACCCTTGAAGGCGATATCAAATCGACAAAGCGAAAAGTGTTGGCGGACGTACTCGAGTCCGTATCCGTCCCGGTTGAAAAGGTGTAACGATGCGACAGGTCGAAATCAGTTCGCCGTCCATCCTTCAGGACCAACTCTGGCCGGCTTATGTCAGTCTCGGTCTACTCACGATGTGGATGCCCTATGTGTGGCCGATTTCCTACGTATGCGGGGCATTATTGATCGTCATGATCATTCGGAAGCGAATCATTCGAGTGCTTTCAAACGAAGTCTCATTCTCCATCCGACAGAAAGAAGACCTCTTGTTCATCGACGATAAGACGACATGTGTCATTCACATTGATGGGTATGAGCGAATCATTGCCCTCGGCGTCCCGCTATCGATTCGATTGGAGGGGGATGAACGGATGTCTTTTGAGAACGGGTCAGGCGCATATGATTCACGGATTGAAGAAGACATTCATCATGCGTCCGTCTCTGTTGTGAAGCGAGGACCCGCTTCGATTCATACATGTGTCATGCGTGTCACCTTACCGTTTCACTTGGGAACCCTCTTCTTCACGGATGAGGGGATAACGCTTCCCTCATGGATCGTGTTGCCCGCCATCACGAAATCGCCGATATCCGAATCGCGCATGATTCGGATGGGTGACCGCATCGTCAAACATTCTCCGCTGAAAGACCCTTTGATGATTCAAAGCGCGAAACGATATGAGAAAGAGCCGGCCAAACAGATTGACTGGGTCGCCACTTCAAAGACCAGCCATGTCCAGGCAAAAGTCTACGAGCGACAAAACCTCGACACGTTCACGATCTCTCTCGATTTGAGCGGGCCGCTCGGCAATGGGCTCCATGCGCAATATGAAGACTTGATTCAACAGACGGCGTATTGGGTCTCATATTTAATCAAAGAAGACTGCAAAGTAGAGCTCTTGATCAACCGACTCGACAAACACAACCAAATCGACCATATTGTACTTGGAGAAGGACGAAAACAATTACGCCTGATTCTCGTACGACTGGCGATGATCCATGAATCAAATGCATTTGTCGCGTCATCACGATTCACGTCATATGTCAGTCGTCACAAGCAACCGCATACCGAATTGATTCACATCAATTACGCGATGTTTTTGAAATCTTCAGGGTGATGAAAGGAGAAACACATGCAACGAATGACGAGCATATTCATATGTTGTATCGGACTACTTGCGAGTACGACAACCGTATCAGCCGAGATGACGGAATCCTCTGCTGAACGTTTTGCGGATGAACATTTTTATGACATTGTGATGGATCATATCCAGGGAGATGACCCGACCTACTATCATATGAACGACAGCGAGAACATCACGTTCGGTCCGTTGTTGGAGACGTATATCCCGTCATCCTCTTGCTACAAAACGGGGGAAACGTGTACGTTCGTCCCAACAAAAGAATTTGTGGCGACCGTCTTTCAAGATGATGAACCGGTCAACATGATCGGAACGTATGAACAATCCGCAAATACATATGCGTTCTCAACGTTCGGTTCTGACAAAGAAACTCCGAAAGCGTTGATGAACGTAAAAGGCGATCTCGTGAAGTACACAGAAGAATCGGCGTGGTTTGATTATGATGGGGACATGTTGACAGCGTTGACATCTAATTCAAAACAGATGATTAGCGGAGATGCGATTTCAACTGAGGCGTTTCAAACCTTATTGATTGAAGAACATGAAAGTATTGAAGGGAATGCCGAAGAAGGGATGATGGATGGAGCGGATGGCTATTCGGATGGAGCAGAATCAAACAAGCCAATATCGAGCACCAATCGATTGATTGGCTTTGCTTTCTTAGCGATGTTGCCATTCGGATATTGGACGTATCGACGGACTAAAAAGAGGCATAGTAAATGATTAGACAACCCCTCATGCACGCATGAGGGGTTGTCTTTACATATAGGGCCCGTTCGCCTGAATGACGAACTGTGAATGTGTGTAATGATAGGTGATGCGGGAATAGTCAAATGGTTTCCCATTCGTGAGATGGAAAATCGTCTCGATGCGAAGTGTCGGATCATTCTCTTGCAATCCGAGGTGTTCCGCTTCACTTTCCGTCAATCGCCCGACCTGTAGATACATGTCAGAAAATCCAATCGTGACGCCGAGCGCGCTTTGGACATAATCGAAAATAGAGTCTGCCACAATTTCGCGATTTAAATAGGGGACGATAGCTTTCACATAATAGGATTCCTCGTGACAGAGCACCTCTCCATCCACATACCTTACCCGTTCGACCCGATACACATCGTCCAACACGTCAATCCCGAGATTCTCCGCAACCGTCGCGTCTGGCTTCACGACAGACACATCAATCACATCAGACGTCAAGACACGGTCTCCGAGATTGCTCTTGAACCCTTGGGTCGAGAAGAGGCTCATATAGCCAGGTCGATTATGTCGTCTGACGAAAATGCCGCTTCCCCGCAGTTGAAAAATGACACCCTTTCGTTCGAGCAGCTCTAAAGCTTTCGTGATGGTGCTTTTGCTCACCGCATATTGATTCATCATCTGCTCAAGGACAGGGAGCTTATCGCCTTGTTTTAAGTTTTGTTCGTGGATGTATTGTTCGATTTCATTTGCGATTTGTTGGTATTTTAGCATCGTCATTCCTCACTTTTTCGTCACTGGTTCTATTATATCATGAAAAAAACAAAAGTAATTCAATGTACCGACCTTGTATAATTGTACCGGTACAATTATAATTGACGTGTACGATTCATGTGAAGGAGGACTTACAATGAAGACATTACCGAACGATTTTCTATGGGGAGGCGCGCTTGCCGCTCATCAATTCGAGGGCGGTTGGGACGCTGATGGCAAAGGACCGAGTGTCGTCGATGTCTTGACGGCAGGTGCACACGGCGTCGCTCGCCGGATCACAGACAAGGTCGAACCGAATGAGTTCTATCCGAACCATGAGGCGATTGACTTTTACCATCGTTATAAAGAAGATGTGGCCCTCTTTGCTGAGATGGGATTGAAATGTTTACGTACTTCCATCGGATGGAGCCGCATCTTCCCGAATGGTGATGATGCAGAACCGAACGAGGCGGGTCTCCAATTTTATGATGACTTGTTCGATGAGCTACTCAAACACGACATCGAACCGATCATCACACTGTCGCATTTTGAGATGCCGCTCCATCTTGCCCGTGAATACGGGGGATTCCGAAATCGTGAAGTCGTCGAGCATTTCGTCCGCTTCGCTGAGGTCTGCTTTGACCGTTACAAAGACAAGGTCAAATACTGGATGACGTTCAACGAAATCAACAACAAGATGGACGTCAACAATCCACTCTTCTTATGGACGAATTCGGGAGTCCTCTTAGAAGAAGGGGAGAACGCCCGCGAAGTCATGTATCAGACTGGGCACCATGAACTGATTGCGAGCGCTCTCGCTGTTGCCAAAGGGAAAGCCATCAATCCTGACTTCGAGATTGGAGCGATGGTCTCTCACGTACCGATTTATCCGTATTCATCAAACCCAGATGACGTCATGCTCGCCGAAGAGATGATGCGTCAACGCTATTTCTTCCCGGACGTACAAGTACGAGGCTTCTATCCGAGCTACGCCTTGAACGAGTTCGAGCGGGAAGGGTATAACATCCCAATCCTTGAAGGGGACGAAGAAATCCTACAGAACGGAAAGGTCGATTATCTCGGTTTCAGTTACTATATGTCGACGACCGTGAAGAGTGACGTCGTCGCGGACAACAGTGGCGATATCGTCAACGGTGGTCTGCCGAATGGGGTCGAGAACCCGTATATCCAGTCGAGTGACTGGGGATGGGCGATTGACCCGGTCGGACTCCGTTATGTGCTCAACCGACTCTATGACCGGTACCAAATTCCGCTCTTCATCGTCGAGAATGGATTCGGTGCCGTCGATGAGATTGTCGACGGAAAGATTCATGACAAAGCCCGAATCGATTACTTGAAGGCCCATATCGAACAATTGAAGCAAGCCGTCATTTATGACGGGGTCGACTTGATTGGTTACACACCTTGGGGCATCATCGACATCGTCTCGTTCACGACGGGAGAAATGAAGAAGCGATACGGGATGATTTACGTCGACCGTGACAATGAAGGGAACGGATCGATGGAGCGGATGAAGAAAGACTCGTTCGACTGGTACAAACAGGTCATTGCGACGAATGGAGAGAATCTCTAAATAAGGGTGAGCAAAGAACTGTGAAATGTCTGCAGGTCTTTGCTCTTTTTCGATATAATGAAGAAAAGTGAAAAATTGGAGGGACGCATGATGCAAATAAAGAACTATGGACCGGTGACGGCTGTTTGTGCCAACGTAAAGAACGGTCCATTCGAGATGTCGATGTATGTGTATTATATCGACGGGATGCTCATCGATACGGGAACACGCACGATGCTACCCGAACTTCAAATGTTCTATGAGTCGGTTCCAATCGATCTTGTCAGCATCACGCACCCCCATGAAGACCATATCGGAACGGCAGCCTGGCTTGAACGGACATACGGTGTCCCAATTTACATACGAGAATCCGCCAGGGACATGTGCCGGACGGGGCTAGATATCCCAGATTATCGGGCACGCTTCTCAGGAGACCCCGAACCGTTTCACCCGATTGCCTATTATGACAATCAGATCACATCAGAACATCATACTTATCAGGTAATCCATACACCTGGTCATGAACCGAATCACGTCGTCTTATACGACGAGGAGAACGGTCGGCTGTTCTCGGGTGATTTGTTCGTCCATCCTTATCCGAAGGTGATGATTCCGGAGGAGTCGGTACCTGAACAGATTCGTTCTCTCAAACGTGTTCTGAGTCTTAATTTCGAGGAAGTTTATTGCCAACACGCCGGGCATCTCGAACAGGGAAGGGAGCAACTGACCAAAAAGCTCGATTATCTAGAACGTTTGACTGATAACGTGATAACAAAAACTGCAGCGGGCTACAACATTGACGACATCAATGCCCAGCTCTTCCCCGAACCATCGCCGCTCGTCAAAATCTCCAAGCGGGATTATGACTCGAGACACATGATTGCAAGCATTCTACGTGAAGTGTACGAACAACTTCGTTGACAGAAGGCGGATCACCTAGTATTCTTAGTACAGGATTAAACGTTTAAACTTTTAAACGGAGTGATGAATATGAAACAACCAGATGCCACACCCGAAGTCTCGTTATCTTTATTTGAAGATGCGATTCCATTGTTCCAAGTATTAGCCGACGTCAATCGTCAACGTATCATCGTCGAGATCGCCAAACATGAACGCTTAAACGTCAATCAGATTGATGAGAAGATTGAGTTGTCTCGACCGGCCATCTCGCATCATCTCAAACTACTTCGACAAGCGGGCATCGTCTCATCAGAGAAAGTCGGGACAGAGAACTTTTACTTCCTGACGCTCGAGAACGCGGTCGGACTGCTGAAGGCACTGACACGAGCGATTGAAGACGAATGCATCCTTTGACCTTTCTTTTTGGAAACAGGGAGAAAGGATTCTTTTTCACCAATGAGTTTAAAAGTTTAAACATATAAACATTAAAAGGGAATGAATATGAACCAAAAACAAACGATTGTCATCACAGGAGCATCGAGCGGAATTGGCCGAGCGACGGTCGAACTGTTCAGCAAACGAGGCTGGCATGTCGCCGCTACGATGTGAAGACCTGAAGATCATCAAGAACTGTCTCACCTAAAAGGGGTGTCTCTCTATCAACTAGATGTGACGAACGAGACGAGTATCCGAGAGGCATTTAAACAAATCGTCTCGGATCACGGAACGATGGATGTGTTGTTGAACAATGCTGGGTATGGAGCGGTAGGGATTTTCGAGGAAGCCTCTCCCGAACAGATTCAACGGCAATTTGATACGAACGTATTCGGGGTCATGAATGTGATCCGGACAGCACTGCCATACTTCCGTAAACAGCGGAGCGGACGGATCGTGACCGTCTCCTCCGTCGGTGGACAGATCACATTCCCAATTTACAGCTTGTATCACAGTTCAAAATGGGCGATTGAAGGATTCATCGAATCGCTCCAGTTCGAGTTGGCACCTTTCAATATCGACATGAAATTGATTGAGCCGGGACCGATTAAGACAGACTTTTACGGTCGTTCCCAAGAACTCGTCCGTGACCAACCGCTCGATGTATATGATGACTACACAGAGGTTGCGCTCCATAACACGAATGCCGCTGGTGCGAACGCCGAAGGTCCAGACGTTGTCGCTGAGACGATTTGGCGAGCCGCGACCGAACGGAAGAAACGACTCCGTTATCCAGCAGGTAAACAAGCGGGCCTTTTGATTGCCCTCAAGCGTTATCTTCCGAACCGGGTATTCTTCGCGATTGTCCGAGGTGTCGTTGAAAAGAAATAATGAATCATATCCTTTTTGTTTTCTATAGAAAATGAGAAGGATTTTTTATGTCGTTTTGAGAATGATTCAACTCACACAAAATTACCCGATATACCATCTAAGAGGAGGGATTTCATGAAAAAAGTCATGCTAGCACTTTCAACATTCATTCTAGTCATCGGATTGTCTTCAACACCGACAAAATCAGTAGATGCAGCGGTCAAGACATTTAAAAACTGTACAGAGTTAAACAAAACGTATAAAGGTGGTGTAGCCAAGTCAAAGACGACGAAAAATAAAGGTGGTAAGACACGTTACACACCATATGTAAGTAAAGCACTATATGACGCGAACAAAGCACGTGATCGCGACAAAGATGGAATCGCCTGTGAGAGATAAGAACATGTATATAGCCGCCAATGAGGGCGGCTTTTTATATGGACGTAGACACATATTCGGACGCATGATATTATCATAAGTAATAATATTATCAAATATGATAATAATGAGGTGAAGATGATGAATCAAGACGTTTTAAAAAGTCTGTTAAACCCGATTCGCATGAAAATTTTTCAGCACGTTCTCATGAACGAGCAAGTGACGACCGGAGAGTTGGCAAAGTTGCTTCCCGATGTGCCCCAAGCGAGCCTCTATCGCCATATCAACAAGATGGTACAAGACGAGTTTTTATCTGTCGCAAGTGAGAACAAAGTACGTGGGGTGTATGAAAAAGTGTACGCGATTCAAAACAATCCATTGACCGCTGTCAATCAAGTCGTCGAAGAGGAAGATCGTGAACAACTATATAAAATATGTTACACGTTCGCGATGTCACTGCTCATGGATTTCGGAGACTATTTAAAGCGGGACAAAATCGACCTTCAAGGAGACAAGGTCGGCTTTCGGAGTATCCCACTTTATCTGTCTGATGCCGAGAGTGATCGATTCCTAAGAGGTCTCTACGATCTCTTAGAGGGAGTGCTCGAGCATGAACCATCTGAAGAACGTACGTTGCGGAAATTCTCCTACGCGTTCATGCCGGTAGAAGAAAAGGAGGAGATGGATGATGTATAAACAAGAAAATGTATTGATTCAAGGGGAAACAACCATTGCTGCCACCATAACGACACCCGATCAGGAACGGTCGTCCTTTCCAGCCATCGTCCTCATCGGAGGGACGGGAGGATTGGACCGTGACGGAAATGGTACCGGCTTCAAGTCAAACTTGTATAAAGACTTAGCAGAATGGCTGACGATACAAGGATTCATCACATTACGCTATGACAAACGGGGGATTGGCAAGAGTGGTGGCAATCGACATAGCGTCGGTCTGACAGGACTCGTTGATGACGTGTCGGCGGTCGTCCGTTATCTGAAATCTCATGACCATGTCTCACAAGACGTTTTATTGCTCGGCCATAGCGAAGGATGTATCGTCGCGACACTCGCAGCAGAACGTGAATCCGTTTCTGGTCTCATCCTGTTGTCTGGTGCCGGTGTTGCCTTGAAGACGAGCATGCAGGAACAGGCACATGCTTTGCTCGAAGAAGTGGGACGTACGAAAGGGATCAAGGGTAAACTGCTTCGCTTTAGCTTGAATGAGAAGTCGGTCGTCGGGAAACAACAAAAACTGTTCGAGCGCGTCACAGCAACGGATCAGGATACGATGCGGATCCAGCTGATGAAGTTCCCTGCCAAATGGTTACGGGAGCATCTTGCACACACAGACGTGTCACTTCGAGAACGATTGGTTCAATTGAACATTCCGACGCTCGCACTGACAGGAGACCGGGACGTTCAAACGGACGTCGAGCATCTAGATGAGCTCGCTGCACTTCACGTAGAGCATATCGAGGTACAAAAGATTAAGGACATGGACCATATGTTGAAACATTTCGATGGTGAGATGAGTATTTTGGACGTGAAAAAACAATATCGTTCACAACTCAGTGAACCGCTCCATCCTGAGCTACAGCATCAACTTCACGAATGGCTAAAGCGCCACGACTGGGCATCATGACGAACAAGACAGCGGAAACCTCTCCGCTGTCTTGTTTTATGTATGTAAGAACCGCTCAACGTTTTTCATCGAGAAATGACGGCTCCATTGAACGAAGTGTCCACCTGGTACGGCAATCAATTGTACAGAAGGATGAAGCAGTCGTTCCGCTCGTTTGACATGATGGAGCGTTCGCTTCGCCTCCTTCAAATCAATTCCCGTGAAATCCGCATAATACAGGTGCGTCGGGACTTGGACGCGTCGTAACAAGTCCTTAAAATCCAATCCATCATAACCAAACAACAAGTGTAAGCCACCGGTCGAAAGACGGGCCGATTGCTCGACAGCAGAACGAATCGATAACGTCGGCTCGACCCCGATTCGTCGACAGAACAGTTGGAACCGCTCTTCAGAAAACATGGGGTCACTCTTATTCACTTTCGTTTCAATCCAGTTCAAGAGGCGTCGTGGTGAATGGTGATACAGTAGACGTAAAAGCGGGAAGGCGAATCCGAAGATGCCATATTCCCGATATGGTAGCATAGCGTTCGGTTTATGTCCTTGGTCGAGAAGTATCAAATGCCTGACTTGGTCTGGATAATGGACTGCATAAGCCAGGGCGATGGCACCTCCCATCGAATGACCGATTAGTCGAACCGATTCAAGGTGTCGTGAGATTCGATACGTCTCGACCCAGTCCGCGAGTACTTTGGACGTGGCGAATGTATGTAGTCCCTCACTTTCACCAAACCCAGGTAGATCTAACAGGTGAACTTCGAAATCGTTATGTAATGCTTCGGTAAATAATTGGCCTTGTGACCCAGTGAATCCTCCACCGGGAAGGAAAAGTACAGGTTCACCTCGACCATGGACGGTTGCATGGAATTGTCTCACGTCATCTCTCCTTTATATAATGGAGTGCTTTCCATTCAAGTATAAAGATTGCTGGGAGTCAATTGAAGAAAAATCGCCATGTTTCTCAGGAGGCTCGCAACCAAATGTGGGTATAACATAGTGACAGGCAGATTACTGTCATCACGTCGTATACGTTCTGACCTTTCAAAGGAGGAATGAGGAATGAAGCTTTCAGGAAAAACGGCAATTGTCACTGGCGCAGGTTCAGGCATGGGGCGGGCCATCGCCAAACTGTTTGCGGAAGAAGGCGCACGAGTCGTCGCCTTCGACTTGAATGAAGATGCTGTGCAGGCGGTAGTTGATGAAATCAAAGCAGCGGGTGGGGAAGTTCTTGGCATTGCTGGTAACGTGACGACTCAAACGGATATTGACAAACTTGTCGATGCGGCGAAAGACACGTTCGGGTCGGTCGACATTCTCGTCAATAACGCGGGAATCATGGACAACTTCATGACGGTGGGAGAAGTGACGGATGAATTATGGGACCGTGTCCTTGGCGTCAATTTGACCGGACCGATGAAACTTTCACGTGCCGCCATCCAAGTGATGGAGAAGCAGAACCGGGGTGGCGTCATCATCAACAATGCATCGGTCGGAGGATTATTCGGTACACGAGGTGGTGCAGCGTATGTGGCCTCAAAACATGCGTTAATCGGATTGACGAAGAACATCGCGGCGACACATGGCACGCTCGGTAAGATTCGAGCAAACGCCATCGCACCGGGTGGCGTCAATACGAATATTGGATCAACCATCACAGCACCGAGCGAACTTGGGATGCGCGCCATTCAAGGGGCGGGGGAAGCCCCGATGGGAGAACCAGAGCAAATAGCGAACGTCGCCCTCTTTTTAGCATCGGATGATTCGAGCTTCGTGAATGGAGATGTTTTGAAAGCCGATGGTGGGTGGACCGCAAGATAAAAGAAAAGAGCTGGTTATTCGGCTCTTTTCTTTTGGTATTGTTTTCGATAGGCGAGCGGGGTGATTGCATGATGTGCTTTGAATGTCTGTACGAAGTGACTGACACTTGAGTAGCTCAGGCGATTGGCGATGTCTGCGATACCTTCCGTCAAATCTTCTAATAAAGTGGCGGCCCGCTCCATTCGCTTCATCTGTACATACGCAATAGGAGATGTGTCTCCAAAGAATACAAACAAACGAGAGCACTCACTTCGACTCACACTGCCCGCATGAGCGATTTGGGCTAATGTCGGTCTGTCCTCTATGTGAGCGTCGACATAAGCAAGCATATGACGAAGACTTTCCCGTTTGTTCTCATTCTTCATCGTTTCAGTCTCTTGCTGAATCCAGTAGCGCCAGATGACTGTACATTGAAGTGTCGCATCCATCAATGCGAGTGGACCGTCCGCAGATAAATGTTGAACGGCCCGTTCAATCGTCTGAATAATAGATTGATGACCTCGTTCCGGTTTTATCATATGTATGGACTTTTCAGTATTTAGATATGGCGTCACATATCGCTTCGCCAACTCGGGATGGAACAAAGCAGTCGGATCAAACTCGAGTAACCTCATCGGTGACGCTTCCTCGATTTTCTCAACCATGACACTTTGTCCTCGTGCCAAGAGAACGGCCTCTCTTGGATGAAGGGTGATGCTTTCTCCGTTCACTCGAATCACGGACGTCCCAGACTTGCAAAAAAGAACAGTGAAGTGATCAGTCACCTTTAATGTCAATGATCCGTGACGAATCATCTCGATACTCTTCAAAAGAGCCATCCTCCTCGTTTCGGAAATTTCCCGACATTTCATTTCGATTGTTCACGGAGAAACACTTTGAAATGAGCATGAACTGGGACGAATCTGACATTTTTATTCATCGTTCATTAAAAGATACAATCGAGTTTCTTCTATATAAGAGTTTAAAAAATCAGCCAACCGGTAAAAGCAGCATGCACGAGAATTGCAACAGGCACTCCGATTCGGAATTTCGGTTTTAGCGTCTTATGACGAAAGACGCGCATCGCCAAATAGGCACCGAACGCTCCACCGATCCATGCCATCGTCAACAATGTCCGCTCAGAAATACGCCAAGCTCCGACACGAGACCGTCGTTTATCGACAAAATATGACACAAACGCTAGTAAATTAGTCACAATGTAATATAGCAGTAATAGTTCCAAAGACCAAAACCTCCTTTTTTCTCTCTATAGTATATCTTAAATTGGCTCTGTGAAGCCGTTTCAATAGATTGAAACAATTTTCAGAAACCTCTCATCCTCGTGAATTGTTCTGTAAATGAACTGATAACACTCTCATATCGTCCTGTAATCGCTGTGAAATATACAGGTGTTACAGTAAGGGGGCGTTAGAAAAGGGAGGAATATTCTTATGAAAAAACCACTATTGACACTAACGGCACTCGCTGGCCTTAGTTTAGGAGTCGCTGCTCCAGCTTCGGCAGCATCAACACACACAGTTCAGTCTGGAGATACGCTCTATCGTATCGCCGTGAACAACAACGTCTCTGTAAACGACATCAAACAAGCGAACGGCTTAAACTCAAATATGATTTATCCGAACCAAGTCTTGAAACTTGGAAAGGCAGAAGCAAAATCACAAGCTTCTACTGCATCTAAAACGTATACAGTTAAATCAGGTGATACACTTTATCGTATCGCATTGAACCACGGGATCTCTGTCAATCAATTGATGACTTGGAACGGTCTTGATTCAGATCTTATTTTCCCTGGACAAGAGTTCGCCGTGAAAGGTGCAGCCGCTGCATCTGTAGCGAACGATGCGAAGACAACAGCACCGAAGACATCGACATCAGCACCTGTAACAAAAACTGCATCGTCTACAACGCAAACCCAAGCTCCGGCTTCAGGTCAGACAATGACAGTTGAAGCGACAGCTTATACACCATATTGTGCAGGATGTTCTGGTATCACAGCGACAGGAATCGACGTTCGTTCGAACCCGAACCAAAAAGTCATCGCGGTTGACCCTTCTGTCATTCCGCTCGGCTCTAAAGTATGGGTTGAAGGATACGGAGAAGCCATCGCAGGAGACACTGGTGGTGCCATCAAAGGAAACAAAATCGATATCTTGATGCCGACACAAGAGCAAGCACTTGCTTTCGGTCGCCAATCAATCACAATCAAAGTCTTGAACTAATTCAAGCTGATCAAAGACACTGCCATCGGGCGGTGTCTTTTTTTGTCTATACCTTCTCCCAAGGATTCTTCACTTTCGTCAGTCCGAGTCGCTTCGCGAGTGGTTTAATCGTCAATCCATGTAGGGCGACAGACGTTACGACTAAACCGAGTGTGATTGGCAACATCCGTTCCGCATCTTCAATTCCCAGTTCGGCAATCTCTTGTGCAAAGAAACCGGTCACCGTCATCGCAACAATACCTCGAGGGGCAATCCAGCTGATGAGTGCCCGTTCTTGAGCGGATAGCGGAGAACCGAGGAGCGACGTCTGCACCGAGATCGGTCGGACAAAAAATAAGATTCCGAGAATAGACAAGAGGAGAGGCCAGTCGAAAATGGCGAGTAAACTATCACGTGTCAAACTTGCCGTCAGAATGATGAAGACTGTCGAAACCAGTAAAATCGAAATGTTCTCTTTAAACTCACGAAGCTGTTTCAGAATATGCATATGTCCATGCTTTGAATTTGCCATCGTCAATCCCATTGCCGTTACAGCCAATAGCCCGACCTCGCTCATGACCCATTCACTGATTGAATATACGAGGAGGACCCCAGAGAACGTGAGGGTTGTTCTTAAATATTCAGGGACTTTCTCATTCCCGAACAAACGAATTAATAGATGTCCAACGGCAATCCCAAAGGCGACGGCGACGATACAGGACCAAAAAAATGGCAAGTGGCTCGCGAGCCCGTCGTTTTGATAGAAGATGAATCCCACTCGAACGACAAAGAGTCCAATCAAGGCGCCAAGAGGATCGACGATGATCCCTTCCCATTTCAAGACTTTAGCTGGGCGTGCGGACAAGTTAGCTTGTCGAAGTAACGGAATGATGACGGTCGGTCCGGTCACGACAAAGATGGCACCGAGCGTAAATGCTGGCAACCAATGAAAATCTCCAACCATGATGAGCAAAATCGAGGTCAAGATAAAAGAAACGAATACCCCGACCGTGACGAGACGAAAGATTGATCTCCGCAAATCGTCAATCTCCCTGAATTCGAGACTGAGGCTTCCTTCAAACAGGATGAGCGCCACCGCGATGGAGATGAGTGGGCTATAAAGCTCACCGAGTATCCGATCCGGCTCCAACCAACCGAAAATCGGTCCGACTAGAATCCCTGCAACCGTCATAATCAAGATGGCTGGAAAGTCAAATCGCCAAGCGAGTAACTGCGAAAGTGCACCGATGAGGACAAGTAAGCTGAACCCAATCATCATGTCTTCCATAAGCTTCCCCCCGTTTCTTCACTTCTTCATTAATGTATACCCAAATCAGGAAAAACATTTGCTAAGATTGTCTGATTTCGGGTAAGAATTGAAAGAAAGGGAGGGATACCATGGAAGTGACTATCGGACTCATTATCGTCATCATGACTTGGCTCATCTTATTGCTTAACCTCACGTTTGCAATCACCATTATCTTTTTTGAAAGGCGTGACATTGGAACGACTTGGGCGTGGTTACTCGTCCTCTTCTTCTTGCCTCTCATCGGATTCTTCGTCTACATCTTCTTCGGTCGATTGATCAAATCTCAAAACTTTTATGA
Source organism: Exiguobacterium sp. 8H (assembly GCF_902506255.1). GTDB lineage: Bacteria > Bacillota > Bacilli > Exiguobacteriales > Exiguobacteriaceae > Exiguobacterium > Exiguobacterium profundum. The sequence goes on from NZ_LR733429.1 coordinate 742,901, forward strand.
AGTCGAAGAAGAGAAACGTGAAGCGTATCATCATCATGTGGCGGAGCAATTTGACCAATTGGACCAATCCATGGCACCGTTCAATCATCCACTTCTATTGAAGCACCGACGACTCGCACGATTGAATCTCGTATCGACGAATGCGATGATGTCTTTCCAGAACGATATCGACGTCCTTCACGACGGAAAAGAGAAGTTTGATCAACTGTTTCGAGATATCGAACAGGCGACGAAAGAAGTGAACATTCAATATTACATCATCCAAAACGATGCGCTGGGTCAATCGTTAATTCGCTTATTGACCGAAAAGGCAAAACAAGGATTACGTGTCCGACTCCTCTACGATGCGGTCGGCTCGAGGGGACTGAGGCACAAACACTTTAAGGACCTGCTGGCCCACGGTGGGGAAGTCAAATCGTTCTTTCCGTCCAAACTCGGCATCAACTTCCGCGTCAACAATCGAAATCACCGAAAACTCTGCGTCGTTGACGGAGAACTTGGTTATATCGGCGGCTTCAACGTCGGGGATGAGTATCTCGGAAAGGATGAGCATTTCGGTTATTGGCGAGATGTTCACTTACGAATTTCAGGCGACGCCGTTAAGGAATTGCTCGAACGATTCATCCTGGATTGGAATCGCTCTGTCCCGACACGAACGAAGGCACAGAAAGACGACTTTGTTTGGCCAATCGAAGGGATTGCTCGTCATGCGTCCCCGGTTCAAATCGTGACATCGGGTCCAAACTCGTCGACGGAGCATTTAAAGAATATGCTCGTCAAAATGATCACCCAGTCGAAAGAATGTATCTATATCCAGACTCCCTACTTCATCCCGGATGCAAGTTTCCTTGATGCCTGTCGAATCGCCCTGATGGCGGGTACTAAGATCAAACTGATGATCCCGAACAAGCCCGACCATATGTTTGTCTACTGGGCGACCTATGCGAACGCTGCGGAGCTCGTACGTTACGGGGCAGAAGTGTTCACGTATGAGGAAGGTTTCCTTCATGCGAAAACGCTCGTCATCGACGGAGAAGTCGCATCAATTGGGACGACGAACATCGACGCCCGAAGTTTCCGCCTCAACTTTGAAATTTCAGCGCTCGTCTTCGACAAAGACGTCGCTCAGTCCGTCATCGATGCGTTCGAGCGAGACGAGGCACGCGCTGAGCGGCTAACCATCGAACGATATGAATCGAGGACACGTTGGATTCGCTTCAAAGAGAGCGTGTCCCGCCTTCTCAGTCCAATTTTATAATGAAAAACATCCGGTCAGAAGGAACTCCTCTGCCGGATGTTTTTTAGCGTTTATTCACTTGTTCAACGAGTCGTTCGAATGAATCACTGATTGCTTGTGGCGCTTCCTTGTCCCCATACTCTGCGGCCTCTAACCAATCTGCATAAAGCCTGTGGTCCGTGAACTCGATTCGCTGCAACCAATCAGCCACCGTCTCCTCTCGATGACGTGGGTGATGCTGTTCTAACTTTCGTCCCGTCTCAAGAAGGCGAATCTGGCGAGGCGAGCGGACGATCCGCTTATCTGAGAGTGTCGGGTGGTGAATACTCCTAGGAATCATTCCATCTTCCTGGATGTCTTTTCGCTTCTGCAGATAGAAGAACAATCCTACCCCAAGAAGCAAGATCATTACAAACACTCCGATATAGAACAGCGAGTTATTCGATGCGGACGCGAGCAATGTCTCTTGCGCCACTGTCTCCGCATCTAGGTTCGGATTATCCGGTACGAGGAAGCGGTTTACGCGATCATTCGGGTCGAGTACGATTCCATCAAACCAGCTCCCGATCCACAAAAAGAATGGAGTGATCCAGGCGACGACATTACCAAACAATAGCTCTTTAATCGTACGAATGATGAGAGAGACAATCAGACCGATGCCTAGGCCGACGGTCAACATCGTCACCATCCGCTTGTAGTCGCGACGGTAATACAGGTTTCGTTGCCAAATCAAAAAGATGAACGGAAAGAGCACCATCGCGAGCGATTGCGATGCCGGGGGGAATAACCAGTCCGCCACCAAAAACAATACGCTCGCCATCGCGTAACGGTCCGTCCAATCCAACGTCCGAATGAATGCATGAACGTATGTGAATATCAAAAGCATGATGCTCATCTCATAAGAGAAATAAAGGGCACCGACGCTCATGATCGTCTGTACAATCAGTTGTGTATTCCGAGGGAGACGAAGTGTCAATAAGAAGAGCAATGGAAACACGTGCCCGATGTAAAATGCTGCGAAGACCCACCATAACCATCTCATTGACCGTCACCCCCCAAGCGGAGAATCGACTGATTCCCACTGTATTTGGCGACCTTTCGCTCAAACAAGGAGCGAGCAAGCGGAAAATCACTCTCGGACAGACAAGCGAACGTCGTCATAATCTTCCGAAAATGTACCTCACCACTTCCCGGTTGAAGGTCATACGTGATTCCATCCTTCGTAAGCGTCGGGACAATCAGACCGTAACTCGCATTTTCTTTCTCGAAATCACGGCATAATGCGGCAGCTTGCGAGATGAGGCGCTCCATCTGATAGGTGAGGGCACGCCCATCCTTCGTCAACAAGTCGAGGACGATGACATATTCATTTGCTTGTACCGGTTGCTCGGTACGGGCCAGCAGTTCGCCCGTCTTCGCATAGGCAGACCAATATAGCTGTCGCATCGGTTGCCCATGATATGGAGTGACCGATTGGAACGTCTCCGGGTCACGATAGGCACTATGACGAACCATCTCCTCACCTGGGAGAGTAGGGGGACGTTTCGGAATCGGATAGGGCGAAAACTCTGGGAAGACATAGCCGATGCGTGGGAGTGAGTCCTCTTTATAGAGCGAGAACATGCGTAACGGATCCCGAATTTCCATCCCGATAGCCTCTAGGCGGATAGGACCTCGCTTCTTCGCATGGAGCGGGATTGTGAAGTCGACAGTCGCATTCGTCTCGACAAAGTTCTCCTGCCGCCAAAACGCATGTCCTTCTGATTCCACGGTGGGATGCAAATAGCCGGATAGGCGGACAACGCCAAGCGGGACTTTTGCCGTCGAGACAAGTTTCAAGACATAGACGGCCTCGTCATTCGGAAAAAGTTTCATCTCCTCAGTGAGGTCGACATGGATTTGTTCTGCCAATCGAAACATAAAAGATGGCATGACCAGTGCATAGAGACTGAATCCAATCAATAGACTGGCAATCAAGACGTTCCCATAAAGTGCCGTAAAGACCCCGACGACGAACAGGAGCCACATATAGCCGGACTCGAGATAGCGTGGGCTGACTAACTGCATCTTACACCTCTGAGGGGACCGGGATGGTCTCGAGTACAGATTTGATCAACTTTGACGGCTTCGTCTTCAGCGACGCTTCGACCGTCAAGACGATTCGATGCCCTAAAATCGGAAGCGCGAGTGCCCGAATATCTTCTGGTGAGACATAGTCGCGTCCTTCCATATAGGCATGAGCCCGAGCCGCCATCGTATACGCGAGCGTCGCACGTGGACTTGGTCCAACCTCGATGTCACGATGATGACGAAGTGACTCCATCAAATCCAGTAAGTAATCCTCCATCGCCTCGTGGAATCGGACATCTCGTACCTCTTGTTGCATCTTCAACAATTCGTCCTGTTGCAGAGAGAAAGATTCTGAAGCGAGGTGCTCATTGCGAATCAGTCGTCGTTCGGAATCTCGCGAGAGGGGAGCAAGTGTCAATTTGAATAAGAAACGGTCCAATTGAGCCTGCGGGAGCGGAAACGTCCCTTGTCCATCGAATGGGTTTTGAGTGGCAATCATAAAGAATGGTTCCGGTAGCTTGAGCGACACTTCCCCGAGTGTCACTTGACGTTCCTGCATCGCCTCAAGCAACGCAGATTGTGTACGTGGCGTCGTCCGGTTAATCTCATCGACAAGTAGAATCGATGTGAAAATCGGACCCGTCCGACGTTCGAACGCTCCGGTCGTCGGATTGAATAACTCCATTCCTAAAATATCACTTGGCAATGTATCCGGGGTACACTGTACACGCTGAAATGTCGCTGATATCGAACTTGCCAAACTACGGGCAAGTGTAGTCTTCCCCGTACCGGGACGGTCCTCGAGTAAAACGTGACCTCCTGATAGTAATGCAATCGAAGCGAGCTTGATGGCTTTCGATTGACCAATGACTTGATCATTCAAATGTGAAACCCATGGATGGTTCATTCAAAATCCCCCTATATTTTTCTGATAATTAAGAAAATCATAGCATAATCGGTTCAGGAGATGTATCAAAAATCCATTTCACTAAAAAAGACCGACCGGCATAAGCCAGTCAGTCAACGTTTTGGAGAATCCAAGTATCGTTCAAAATGACGTTCGAGCCATTCTTGGAAAAAGGACATGAACGTACAGATTGCCCAGTAGATCAACGCCACGACGATATACACTGTCATGTAGTCGAACTCTCGTCCACCGACGATCTTGGCCTTATTAAATATCTCAGGTACCGTGATCATCGCAGCGAGCGAACTCGCTTTAATCAGATCGAGAAAAACGTTCGAGAGCGGCGGAAGGGCGATCCGTGTCGCCTGCGGTAAGACGACCCCCTTCAATGTCAACCATTTCCCCATCCCGAGTGAACGAGCCGCCTCAACCTGTCCGTCATCGACCGCGCGAATCGAGGAGCGGATGATCTCAGCGATATAGGCGGCAGAATTCAGACTAAATCCGAGAATGGCTGCCGTCAAAGCGGCGAACTCGATTCCGATGAACGGGAATCCCGAATAGAGGATGAACAGAATGATCAAGATGGGGACTCCACGCATGAACGAGATATAGAAAGTCGACGGATAGCGAAGGAGTCGTGTCGGAGACAATTTCCCGAGCGCCAGCAAAAGACCAAGCAGGAGACCAAAAAACATGCTGATGAACGAGATCCAAAGCGTATTCGGTAACCCGCCCAACAGGTAAGGAAACGATTGGATCGCCAGGTCTACGTCAAAGATGGCGTCCCATTTGACATCTGAGAACGACATGCCAACATTACTTCGTTTCGACGATTGTTGCGTCTACGTCAGGTTCTACCGAAACATCGGCACCATTATAGAATTGCTCAGATAGTTCTTTGACTGTACCATCTTCAAGCATTTCATCTAGTACACGGTCGATGTTCTCCTGGAGCTCGTCATTTTCTTTATCCATCAAAAATGCTACTTCTTGCGGGTTATAGGCGATATCCGGATGAATCGTGATATCGAACTCAGGGAAGAAAGCAAGTGCCAACGTTTGAAGATAATAGTCGTTCAAGATGACATCGGTCCGTCCCGTTGAAACGTCGCGCAAGTACTGATCGTTCGTGGCGTTGTCATAGATGACTTCTTCTGCTCCATACTCTCGAGCCACATCCATGAAGACAGTCGTCGCTTCACCAGCGGCTTTCTTGCCTTTCAAATCCTCGAGTGATTCAATTCCAGAGAGGTCGCTCTTGCGAACGATAGCAGTCCCGTAAGTGTATTTATACGGTTTTGAGAAGGCGAACTTCTCTTTACGGTCTTCTGTTACCGAGATATCATTTGCAGCGATGTCGATTTGACCGTTCTGAACACTCGTTAACATGTTGTCAAATGCCATTTCTTTGAACTCGATTTCGAGATCAAGGCGTTTGGCGACTTCCTTCATGAGTTCGACGTCAAAACCTGTCAACGCGTCGCTCTCTTCTTCACGGAAAGAAGCGGGGTAGAGGGTGCCGGCAGTGCCGACTGTCAATGTCCCTTCTTCTTGAATTTCTTCCCAAAGTGACGTGTCTGCTTGATTCGTGCTATCATCACCACAAGCGGCAAGTGGGATTGCTAAAAATAAAGTTGCTGCCAAACCTTTAGTCGTTCGTTTCACAAGAATTCCTCCTTAAGATGGTTCATCTGTCTAAAAATAGCATGACTTCAGCGGTCTAGCAACTGTGAAACATAGTTTAAACAGGTGAATTTAAAATTTGAAACGTTTATTCATAAAGCGTTATCATTCCGATGAATGCTAAATTCACACGAATGATACAGAAGTAAAATTCAAGTGAGACAGAATCGATGGACCTTAAAATAATGATTGAAAGTTAGTTAAAAGAGATGAATGAAGAACTAATACGCAATAGAGGAGGCGGAGCGGATGAGTATGATTCGAATCAGAGCCCTAGATGAGGCGCATGTTCACATTGTGAATGATGCAAATGATCCTTTTCCAATCATCGGACGGATAGTTCCCAGTTACATAAACGGTCAATGGTCTTATGTTGAAGAGCTAGATGTCGTGACGAAAGAAACCTCATTTCCAGAAGACCGGATTGATTGGACGCAGTATATCGAACATGACAATCGAATCGTCTTTTTAGCGATGGACGCTGATGAATGTGTCGGACAAATCCGACTCGTGAAGGATTGGAGTCGCTTTGCATACATTGAAAATATCGCGATCCGTCAAACATATCGTAAACGTGGGATTGGACAAATGTTGATCGAAACAGCCGAACAGTGGGCAAAAGAGAAACGGATGATTGGTTTGTCGCTTGAAGCTCAGAACGATAATCTCATTGCTTGTCGTTTCTATGAAAGACAGGGATTTCAACTTGGTGGCGTCGATTCAACAAAACAATATGCAAATCCACAAATTGAATTGACCTTGTACTGGTACAAGATTTTTAAGGAATAGGGAACTTCAGTCAGAGCAATTTTTTGCTCTATTTTTCACTAGTTTACATAACATATATTATCAGTAAAAATAATAACTCATCTCATTATCTTAGTATACTTATGATAGTGAGATGAGATTTGAATTTAAGACGTATGCGTATATCGGATCAATGTGACGCCATGTTCTGGTTCGAATTCGGCACTCGGTTCAAATCCAAGTTTCGTATACAGACGCTTCGCCGGTCCGTTATGCTTGCCCGTATGCACGTAAATCAACTTTCCTTTGTGAATGCTCAATATGTGTTCGAGTAACGTCGTCGCCAGTCTCGCCCGAAAGTATGTCGGGTCGATACATAGTTTCGTGATTTCAACAGTTTTCTCAGATGCTTCCACCGTGACAAACCCAATCAACCGCTCCTCGATATATAAGCCATAACTCGTGCCTGGTAAGTTTTGAATGACATCGATCGTCTCATAGCGCGCCGGGATTTCGTCAAACCCGAGCAGTTCCGCTTCGACCGCATAAGCGTTACGTTGAATCTCGAGCATCTGTTGGGCTTGCTCAAATTGATGAATGGCAACTTCTTTCAGCTGCATGGTGCAACCCTCCCGTTAACGGATAAACTTTCTCGCCTGCTTCCGTTTCGCCCGTTTCAACGCCAAATAGAGCCGGTGTGTCCCTTTGAGTGGCGGACCGTGCCCGACGAAAGTAAGGAGTGGTGACAAGTCCACTAGCCGCTCCGCACTCTCGACCGCAACGGACCGATTCCATGTCGCGAGTCCTGGTAATGGGAATAACGGCCGAACATCTCCAGCCACCGCTGCCCCTCCCTGAGTTTGAAAAGCGTCACCTGCAAATAATACCCGATTTACCTCGTCATAGTACGCAATCGATCCTGGTGTATGACCCGCTGCATCGAGGACACGTAAACCGAATAACCGCTCACCAATCTCTAGTACCGCATCCGGTGTAGAACGAATCGTCGGCAAAGAACCACGAATCTTATTCTGCTCTTCTTCCTCTAGCGACCGATCTCCCGATAAGAGGCGGGCATCACGTCGGGAGATGAAGAGTTCAGCGAGCGGATGCTCTGCTTTGATGGTGTCCACCCCACCGACATGATCCCCATGAGCATGCGTTAACAATATCGCGAGGAGTGGCTTGTCTAGCTCGGCGATATACGACAGGATATCGGTCGCGTTCCGCTCCAGCGCCGTGTCGATCAAGACGAGTCCGAGCTCATGCTCAAACAGTTGAACGTTGATTGGTAGTACGGGAGCGTAAAAGGTCAGTTGATGGATATGTCCATATCGTCTTACTTGCATCATTGAGCCTCCTAGTCGAATAAAGTGGTCCAGTCTTCTTCTTGCCAATGCGCGTCAAAGCACATATGAATCTGTTCGATCGTATTGCGGGCAAGGGAGAGCTCAGGTAAATCGTCTCGTTCAAAGAAACCGACGTCACTCGTCTCCACGCCGGCGCTCCCCTCCCCGTCACCAATCAATGCACACTCGATGAAAAGCTTGTAATAATGCTCCGAGAGAGGTGGGTGTGGATGTTCATGCATATCGAACAAGGCGAGCAACCGTACTGGAATCACATCCAGGCCAGCCTCCTCCTCTACTTCTTTGATGATATTCGAGGCAGGAGAGCGATTCACTTCACAGAAACCGCCGGGTAAGGTCCACAACCCATCTGACCGCTCCTTCACGAGCAGGATTCGGTCATCTTTGAAGATGACGCCTCGCACATCAAGTTTCGGAGTCGGATAACCGTCCACATGAACGAGTTGTAAGATGGCCTCGTTCGATAAGTCCGAGTGCCGTTCATACATCTCTCTTACGATTTCTTGTAACTCTTCGTACCGTTCTCGGTCATATTGATCACGCGTGAACGTCAGACCGGCCTGAGACAGCGCCTGAATCCGTTTCGCCCACGTCAGCCATTGAGACATATAGATCCCCCTATCTTTTGTCCTACATGTCTTTTTCGGCAAATTGATGCATTCTTCCTTTTCATAACTCACATTCTCTGACATCAGTTTTCAATCACGCATACTAAAAGAAAATGGAGGTGAGATGTTGAGGATACGCTATGAATTAATCAGATTCAGAAAAGATCTCGCACGTTATACCATGTCCGACTTGCGATACAAGCATGCCCCGAGCATCTGGTCCATTGGCCAAATGTTTGACCATCTCATTTTGGTCGCAGAGGAGTATTTAGAAGAGGCCGACCGCTGCCTACGTGGTGAGGGTGAACTCGGTGGAGAGAAGACGTCTTTTGGAGAAAAGTTGTTCGAACGGGGAGACTTTCCACCGATAAAAATCGAGCTCCCACCTGAGATGAATCAACCACCGAACAATACTGACTCGAAAGATCGATTGCGAGAACGCATGACCATCTTAATCTTAAAGATGGATACGTTGGAATCCTGTTTGAATGATGCAGATGACAATCGAAAGACGCTTCACGGTGGGTTCGGCTGGCTGAATGCGAGAGAATGGTTCAAACTCATCGAGATGCACACGCGGCACCATCGACGACAACAACACGATCTAGAGACATGGCTACGACAAAAAGACCTGTGAACGGCGAATCAGCCAAATCACAGGTCTTTTGATTAATCGAGATACACGTCCTCGATTTCACCGAACGAGTCTTCGTCAAAGACGAACGAGCCGTTGGCATAGCGATCGAGTAGCGTAAGGGTTTTTGTCTTCACTTGCTTTGCTTTTTCTTTCCCAACGATATGAAGCGTCTCATCCCCATGTACCGGAAGCACACGACGGATTTGGTGCGGTTTTGATTTGACCTCACGAATGAGCATCGTCCCCCGAAGGTTGCGGTTCGTACAGTCGAACTGGTCCTCGAGCTTCATCTTCTTGACCGCTCCCCGTTGCGTCACGAGAACGAATAATGGTGGTGTGAAGAAGGAGAAGGCATCGGCGACGAGGTCACCGTCTTTCAGGTTCATCGCCTTCACACCGGCTGCCCGCTGTCCGACGACAGGGACATCATCCTCTTTGAACCAGAGCCCGTATCCACGCTCTGAAACGAGGAACAACTGCCCTGGACCGTCACTGATCCCGGCGAAGACGACCTCGTCGTCACCTTTCAGCTTCAAGGCCATGAGTGGTTTCGATTTCCGCTGCGCGTCGTAGTCGCGTAACGGTGTACGTTTGACCATCCCGTCTTTCGTCACGAAGAGGCAATGGGCGTCCGTATCAAACGTCGAGACGACGTCTGCCGAGATAACCTGTTCCCCTTCAATCGGAACGAGGTTGGCCACGTGTTGTCCGGAATCCTTCCACTTCGATTCTGGAATCTGATGGATCGGGATGAGGAGGTAGCTGCCCTTGTTCGTCCAGACGAGCAAGTGGTCCGTTGTCATGGCTTGTGTCGTAAGGAGTGGACGATCCTTGTCTTTCATCTCCGGTAAAACGTCACTCGACGCTCCGTACGAACGCATCGAGGCACGTTTGACGTACCCGTCACGGCTGACGAATACCATCGTCTCTTCGACAGCAATCATAACTTCCGTCTTCAGTTTTAATTCCTCAACTTCCGACTCGATGACCGAACGACGGTCATCTCCGAACTCGTCACGCAATGCCATAAGTTCTTTCACGATCAACTTCCGTTTTGTCGCGTCCACGTCGAGGATGTTTGAAAGGCGGGCAATCTCTTTTTGGAGCGCCTTTGCTTCTTTTTGCAACTCGACGATGTCCGTATTCGTGAGTCGATACAATTGGAGCATGACGACGGCTTCGGCTTGTCGTTCCGTGAATGAGAACCGCTCCATCAGTTTCTTCTTCGCGTCCGCCTTGTCTTTGGCGGAACGGATCAATTCAAGTGTCTCATCGAGGACTGAGATAGCTTGTTCTAAGGCATCGACGATTTCAGCGCGTTTCTTCGCCTGCTCGAGCTCGAACGTCGTCCTGCGCGTCACGACCTCTTCGACATGCTTCAAGTAAGCATCGATGATCGGGATGATTCCCATCTGCTTCGGCGTCCGGTTCACGATGGAGACCATATTATAGTTATAGGCGAGTTGCAAGTCCGTATGCTTCAAGAAGAAGTGAAGCACACCTTCTGCGTCGGCCTCTTTCTTCAATTCGATGACGACCCGAAGTCCCGTCCGATCTGTTTCGTCACGGACTTCTGCGACGCCTTCGACCTTTTTATCGAGGCGGAGCTCTTCCATTTTTTTGACGAGGTTCGCCTTATTCACTTCATACGGAAGTTCTGTGATCGTGATCTGTTCACGGCCACCTTTTAATTGCTCAATCTCGGACTTCGCCCGGATGATGACCTTCCCTTTACCGGTCTCGAACGCCTTTAGGATACCGTCTTTACCCATGACCGTCCCCCCGGTCGGGAAGTCAGGACCTGTGACATACTCGAGCGCATCTTTAGCGATATCGACCTGGCCTTTCAAACGTGCGATGGCAAGGTTGAGGACTTCTGTCAAATTATGCGGTGGGATCTCCGTCGCATAACCGGCTGAAATCCCTGTCGTTCCGTTCATGAGCAGGTTCGGGAGGAGCGACGGCAAGACGAGCGGTTCTTCCGTTGAATCGTCAAAGTTCGGCGTGTAATCGACCGTATTCTTCGCAATTGACGTCAACATGACACCCGCAATCTTCGAGAGACGGGCTTCCGTGTAACGCATGGCCGCCGCCGGGTCACCATCCATCGATCCGTTGTTCCCATGCATGTCGATGAGCGGATACCGGAGTTTCCAATCTTGCGAGAGACGTACCATCGCCTCATAGACGGACGAGTCACCGTGCGGGTGATAGTTCCCGATGACGTTCCCGACCGTCTTCGCAGACTTCCGATACGGCTTATCGTTCGTATTCCCCTCGTGGTGCATCGCATATAGAATCCGGCGCTGTACAGGCTTGAGTCCGTCACGTGCGTCCGGTAAGGCGCGGTCTTGGATGATATATTTTGAGTAACGCCCGAACCGGTCTCCAACGACCTGTTCGAGAGATAGGTTTAAAATGTGTTGAATCGTCGACATCGTTACATCACTTCCTCAATCGCTTTAGTCACATGTTCATTGGCGATGATCGAATCATCTTCCTGGAGTCCGAAGGCGACGTTCTCCTCAATCCATTCACGACGGTGCGTGACATTGTCGCCCATCAGGACAGACACACGCTTATCCGCAACGGCCGCATCGTCGACTGTGACACGGATGAGTGTACGAGTGTCCGGGTTCATCGTCGTCTCCCATAACTGGTCCGCGTTCATCTCGCCAAGACCTTTGTAGCGTTGGAGGATATAGCCTTTCTTATACACTTTGACGAGCTTCTCGAGTGCCTCTTCGTCCCAGGCATAGTCGAACTGTTCGGACTTGCCTTTCCCTTTTGAGATGCGATAGAGCGGTGGCAAGGCAACGAACACGCGGCCCGCCTCGACGAGCGGTCGCATATAACGGAAGAAGAACGTGAGGAGGAGCACCTGGATGTGTGCACCGTCCGTGTCGGCATCCGTCATGATGATGACCTTGTCGAAGTTGCAGTCGTCCAAATCAAAATCGTGACCGACCCCGGCGCCGATTGCATGGATGATCGTGTTGATCTCTTCGTTTTTCATGATGTCCTGGAGTTTCGACTTCTCCGAGTTGATGACCTTCCCGCGCAGCGGCAGGATAGCCTGGAACGTACGGTCCCGCCCTTGTTTGGCTGAACCACCGGCCGAGTCACCCTCGACGAGAAAGAGCTCGTTCTTAGCAGCATTCTTTGACGTCGCAGGCGTCAATTTTCCGTTCAAGATGCTCGAGCGTTTCTTTTTCTTCCCGTTACGGGCCTCTTCCCGTGCCTTGCGGGCCGCCTCGCGAGCCTGTGCCGCACGAATCGCCTTCTTGATGAGCATCGTCGCCATCTGAGGGTTCTCTTCTAGGAAGATCGTCAACTGTTTCGCCATGACGCTGTCAGCGCTCGCACGTGCCTCCGGTGACCCGAGTTTCGACTTCGTCTGCCCCTCGAACTGGAGGAATTCCTCCGGGATCCGGACCGACACGATGAGCGTGAGTCCCTCACGGACGTCGCCGCCGTCGAGATTTTTATCTTTCTCTTTGAGTAAACCGTTCTTCCGTGCATATTCGTTCATGATTCGGGTCATCGCCGTCTTGGCACCGACCTCGTGCGTTCCACCATCGCGTGTCCGGACGTTGTTGACGAACGAGAGCACATTTTCGGAATAGGCGTCGGTGAACTGAAACGCGAGTTCGATCTCGATCTCATTCTCGACCCCTTCGAAATAGACGATTGGGTGGAGTGTCGCCTTGTCGTCGTTCAAGTATTGGACGAACTCGGCAATCCCTTCCTCGTAATGGAACGTCTCTTGCTTCTCCGTACGCTCATCAGTGAGCGTGATCGTCAATCCTTTTAAGAGGAAAGCCGATTCACGGAGGCGTTCGGCGAGCGTGTCATAGTTATACGTCGTCGTTGAGAAGATGGTCGCATCCGGTTTGAAATAGACACTCGTGCCGGTTTGGCGTGTCTTGCCTGTCTCAATCAGTGTCGTTTGAGGCACACCGCCGTCTGCAAAGGTCTGTTCGAACACTTTTCCGTCACGATAAATCGTCACGACGACCTTGCTTGATAGGGCGTTGACGACCGAGGCACCGACGCCGTGGAGTCCACCAGACGTCTTGTATCCGCCTTGTCCGAACTTTCCTCCAGCGTGAAGGACCGTAAAAATGACTTCTGGGGTAGGCTTTCCAGAGGCGTGCATTCCTGTCGGCATCCCACGGCCGTGGTCACGGACCGTGATGGCATCGTCCTTATGAATCGTCACATCGATTTGACCGCCGAACCCGGCGAGCGCCTCATCGATCGCGTTGTCGACGATCTCATAGACGAGATGGTGAAGTCCGCGATGGTCGGTTGACCCGATGTACATCCCCGGTCGTTTCCGCACGGCCGTGAGTCCTTCGAGCACCTGGATGGCGTCTTCATTGTAATTAAATAGATCTGTTGACATAGCAGTCACCTCAATTTCGAACACACGTTCGTTTTTCTTTCCTATTGTATAGCTGTTCATTGATTCTGGCAAGCCTCCCTTGTCAGCCATCGCTGAAAAAAAGGAGACCTACCAAGGAGGTAGGTCTTATCCGAGTAGACGAGCATGCTCCACGTACAGGCAGCGGTTCTCGATATAATCGAGCCCGGCGTCACGCACGATTTGCTCCGCCTCAGCACTTGAGAGACCGAGCTGGTTGAAGACGAGCCCGACATCCCCATGTCGTACCGCATCTTCCGCGACACCCGCTAAAAATTCGCTGCGACGGAACACGTCGACGATATCGATTCTACCCGGGATGCTCTCGACGGACGGATACGCCTTACGGCCGTTCCACTCCTCGAGCATCGGGTTGACAGGGATGACGGTATACCCGACACGAAGCAAATACTCCGCAATCTGGTTGGCCGTCTTGTTCGGGTTGTCGGACACACCGACGACCGCGATGGTCTTCGCTTCAGACAAAAGTTGCTTCAAACGCTGATCATCCATCCAAAATCCCCCTTTGGTTTACGTTTACAGTGTAACGTTACCTTCCTTCCTGTTTCAAGTCTTATTTTCATCATAAGGTATAATGACTCAACATTACAATTTCAAGACAAACCAATATGGTTTACATAACAAATTATTGTCTACCATTTATTTTGCTATAAAATCAATCAGTCGATTAACCACTCGATTGAGATACAATCACGCAATTCATGTACATTGCGTGAAATATCTATTTCACGCAATAATACATACGAGATAAGAGCGTTTTTGAATCCGTTTTTCGGACATTTATATAAATTTGTTCATTGTTTCGTTATACTAAAAGAAAGGAGGTGTGCGATGGGAACAACCTATGAAACTCGTCGAGGAACACTATATAATGAACGTATTACTTTTTACGGCAACGTTATCGCCTGGTTGGTTCACTTCCTATTTTGCATCTTGTTTTATCGTCTGGATTTGACTCTCTTATTCCTATCAAATGGCTTGAGTGTGATCTACTACACGATTTCATTCTATTTTGTACATAAAAGGTGGTACGGAATTTTCTTTGCCGGACTTTTTATCGAAGTCGTTTACAACGCCGTCATCTCGACCGTTATACTCGGCTGGGAGATCAACATGCATTATTTTATCCTCATGATGGCATACGGTGTCTTTTTCATGCCAAGCGTATCAAGAGGCCAACGCATCTTCACCACGGCCATTGCGATGCTGATTTATAGCCTTCTATTCATCTATGTATCTGACGGCATCGAGACCTTACCTATACAGATTGAACAAGCGCTCGGACTCTTTTGTATCCTATCGACCGTGATGATGATTGCAGGGCTCTCCTTTATCTTTGAGTCAGCCGTTGTCGAAGTGACAGATGAACTCGAACAATCTAATGAGCGGTTGCAAATTCTCGCCTCGACGGATGGATTGACCGGACTATTGAACCGAAAAGTCGGGCATGAACAGGTTTCTAAAGCAATCGACAAAGCCGCTCATGAAGGCGTTCCATACGCACTCGTCCTCGGTGACATTGATCGATTCAAATCATTTAACGAGACTTACGGACATGATTGTGGGGACCGGGTGCTACAACAAGTCGCCAGCATCCTATCCGACGTCGATGGGATTGTAGTCCGATGGGGAGGCGAGGAATTCCTGATTTTCTTTTCGAGTCCGTGCGATAACTTCCTTACAATCGCTGAACAATTGAGACAGCAAATCGAGTCGATTCCTCTCTATTACGCAGGGGAACGACTTCATGTCACAATGACATTCGGACTTGCGGTTCGTACTGGTCACGATACGGTTGAAGAGATTATAAAAGAGGCAGATGACTTCCTTCGTGAAGGGAAGCGCAACGGAAAGAATCAAGTGAGAACAACATGAAGAAAGGGGCATTCCATGAGTATTTTCGGTCAACTTGGACAGCGGCAGACACCGACGACGACGAAACGCTTCGAGTTGAACGGGTTGCACCGACTACCCGCATTCATCCAACAGTTTTTTCATCATTTAGCAGCAAAGCACTACTCCAAACAGACGGCCCAACGCTATGTGTATGATGTTTTAGATTTCTTTCGTTGGGTCGAGCGCGTGAGCGGTACCGAGTTAGAGTTTGAAACGATTGACTTGGCATCATTCACAGAGATTGACCATGCCGGTGCAGAAGCGTATGCGACTTATCTTGCCCTCGATCTCGAAAACGCTCCAAGCGTCATCAATCGGAAGCTTTCAACGTTACAGTCACTCTTCAATTACTTAATCGAGACCAATCAAGCGACGGTGAATCCCTTTCAAACTGTGGAACGTCCGAAGCGCGGCAAACGGAATCCCGTTTATTTGACGGAATCGGAATGGCTCGATTTCTCGACGCTTGTACGTAGCAACGTCGGCATGACGAATCGCGAGGCGAGTTGGTACGAACTGAATCGTGCACGTGACTTTTTAATCATACAATTACTCGGACTAACAGGTATGCGCGTATCCGAGCTTGTCGGACTCAATTGGTCCGATATCAATCTCGAGACCGGGACGATTCGGGTCATCGGTAAAGGGAATAAGGAACGATTGATCCCAATTGCAGGGCCACTTCTTCCGCTCCTCTCTGAATATCGCCACGCGTCGAGCGAAGGTGCGGTGTTCCAAAATGAGAAGGGAAATCGAATCGCTGTACGAACGGTTCAACATATGTTGAAAGGTCATATTGACCGTTTGAAGCCTTACCTACCGTTCTTGAGCTATAAGCAGGTGACGCCGCATAAGTTGCGTCACACCTTCGCCTCACGTCTCGCGATGGGTGGGGTCGATGTGCTCACGATTCAGCAGCTTCTCGGACATGAATCTGTAGCAACGACACAAGTCTATGCCCATATCGGAGACGAACGGAAAAAACACGCAATATCAGGTTTACAGTAATATGTTATGTAAACTATATATCCAAATATAACCACCACCTATATGATGGGTGGTGGTTATATTTATATACTAGACATTGACAATATCAATATGGCATCATCGATGACCATAAAATAGGCATTGTCATATGCGAAACGTTCTTCAGATTTCAAATCGAAGATCACGACACCGCTCGATAGCCCTTCCGTATATTCATGGACGAGATAGCGGTGACCGATGACGCGTTCGAACGGTTCCGCGTCGATATAACGCGCACCGGTTGCTAGGTCGATGACTTCTGAGTGCATATCAGTCTCATCGACTTTGATGAAAATCGTCGAACTAATATCATCGTATGTGAAATCAATCGGTTCATAGGCACCCCAATCGACGACCGATACTTCATGCAAGACATCGGGAGCCGTCAAATCATAGATGACTTCCTTATTTAACGAGTCAACAAAAGCGGAGAATCGAAGCGTCCCTTCATTTTCTCCGAGATATTGAACCGTGTCCCCTTCCCCTTGAAGACGAAGGACATCATCGAATGGCAATTCGTCCCGATGATCCCATATCGCCTCGACTGCCTCTTCAAGTGGGCAAATCAATAGTGCCTCGGAATGGTCAATCGGGTCGTCAGGAGAGATGCGCCCATCATCGAGTGCATTATAATAGTCAAACTCATCGAGTCTTGCGTTACAGACGATGTATGGAACACCGGCGAATGTGGTCGTAAACAAATATAATTCTCGGAATCGTTCCGTCTTACCGACGAGGCGCTCATCTCGAATACGCTCCCGTTGATTGGTCACCCGGTCATAAAGCCATGCTTCATCCGATGATTCAAACGCCGTCAAAAAGAGGAAGTAACGATGATCCAATACCCAGAACAATGTGCTATTCCCACGCTTCTCAAACGTCGTGACAATTTCTTCGGTGCCTGACTTGTAAGAGAAGGCGATCAATTCTGTCTTGACTACCCCTTCACCGTCTGGAACCTCATTTATAAAGTAGACGATGTCTCCATCGACGAAAAGCTTGGGATAACCATAATCCGTGTACTCCCTTCGATTCAATTGTGTGATCACGCCGTCCTCTTCGTCAAAGCGATAGAGCGAGAATGTCGTTCGATCCATCTTCTCGCGATAGTAGACAGAGGAAGGGGTAACGGCGATCACATCTTCATGATCGATTGGCATGGCTCGTGCGTCAACAATTCTCATAAAGCACCTCTCTCTTGTCCGGATTCAGCGGGTTCGACTGTAACAAGCCCAGGTGGTCGTTTCGGGAACGTGATACGAAGATGAGCATATTCAATCACATCCTGATGCGGATGATTCTTGTCGATCCAGCGAATCCGTTGTTGATTCGCGAGAGAATGCCCAATCTTTTCTTCCATTTGGAATTTGGAGATGTCTCGAAACGCGACTTCTTGAATGTACGTCTCTTCATCGGTCTCAAACTGTTGCCAGATCCCCATGATCAATTGACCGAGGGCTGAGACACGCCGTTCAGGGAGCGTGATTGTCCCTAGTGTTCGACTCACTTCCTTCAGACACTCGTTCGGGTCGTCCGAGGCGGCAAATAGTCGTTTTGCCGTATTGTTCATGACGCGATAGCGACGTTTCCCACTTTCGAGCCTGAGCACCTGCGCGTACGGTTCAACCGGTACACCATGAAAAAAGGTTTCGGTCCCACCCCATGCGAATCCAAATGACGGATCGAACTTCCGGATTGTCTGCATGAAGGACATCATAAAGTCCTCGACTTCTCGCCTTTCGAGTCGAAGCCATTCGGCCAGGGCGAGGGTTCCTTTCTCTTTCGAAATCCGATCCACCGGGAAGAAGAGCTCACCATCCGATAGACGATGAGGTTTCAATTCGACACCGTCCGCACGATAATCGGTCGACGGCCTCCCCCCTCTCCCTGCGTAGATAACCCACTCATCCTCTGTGCTTTCGATGGCATAGGCTTGATGTGCCCATGGCGGCGTCACGTATAAGGCGGGATACTCTTCAAAGGTGTCGAGGTGAATGTACGACCGGTCATTCCAAAGGTGGGCGACGAGACGCACGACCTCCCCTGTCTCCGAATCTTTCGGAGCGATGTAATTTCCCGTATCTCCGATAAACGTCAAGATATGAAAACCATATCCGTTATAAAGGTGACGCACAATCCGTTCAAAGACGGCGGTCACCATGCGTTCAAATAACGGATGGTCTTCATTCCGATCGAGCGTTGGCGAATCGACCGTACACATGAGCCAACCCATCCGCTCATATAAACGGACTCGGAGCGGATAAGAGATCAATGGAGAAGAACTCGCATGAATCTCAGTCAAGCGGATATTGGACATGTTTTCGACTTGCAAGGTGAAGCCGCTACGCCTTAACTGTTCCTCCATCTTTTTCTTCCAGTTGATCGTCTCCATCCCATCCACTCACTTTCTTTCATCATCTCATTGTGAATTTTTCCCGATTCTCGTTTTACACAAACGCTTTTCGCTTCATTTGCGCGCTCAGCCGATGAATCGCCTCGTCCAACAGTTCACGACGAGTCCCGATATTCATCCGTTCGAACGCTTCACCTTGAGGACCGAACGGACCACCCGGTGACAAGAAGATCCGAACCTCATGATGAAGCCATGACTTCCGCTCCTCGGCAGACATCGGTAACTCCGAGAAATCGAGCCAAAGCAGATAACTCGCTTCCGGACGGGTCGTATGGAGCATCGGAAGGTTTGATTCGATGGAATCGATCACGTCATTCATTTGATGCTCCAATTCTTCTCGCAACTGGTCGAGCCAACGTTCCGCGCGGTTGTCGGTATACGCGGCGATGATAGCCGTGTTCGCGAACGGTGTCGGGAGCACATGATGTTTGTTCTGTACTTTCGTGATTTGCTTCCGCCACTCATCGACCGGACAAATGATGTAGGACGCAAATAATCCGGCGATATTAAATGCTTTTGAGGGCGCACTTACCGTGATGACACGCGAGTCGAGTGTGCCGATTGCGGTATGTTTATGAGACGGGAATGTCAAATCTGCATGAATCTCGTCAGCAACGACAATCACCTCATATTGATCCGCGAGTTCTACGACCTTTTCTAGTTCCGCTCTCGTCCAGACACGCCCAACTGGATTATGTGGGGAACAGAGTAGGAAGAGTTTCGCTTGTTTCATCGCTTCCTCGAGTGCGACAAAATCCATCTCGTAGCGCTCGTCAATTTTTTTCAACGGGGCATCGAACACTTGTCGCTTGGAACCGACAACGAGTTCGTGGAATGGTGGATAGACAGGTGACTGGATGACGACGCCATCTCCGACTTCAGTCAACGCCTCGACGATATGCGTCAACGCAGGCACGACACCGCTAGAGAATAACACATGGTTCGGGTCAACAATTAAATCGTGACGTCGGCCGTACCAATCGCTCACCGCTGTTTGCGCTTCAGGTGCGAACAATGTATACCCGAATTCCCCTTGAGCGGCTTTTATAGCGAGCGCCTCGGAGATGGACGGTGCAGTACGGATGTCGATATCCGCTACCCATAGCGGTAACACGTCTTCTGACAAACGGAACCATCGCTCCAACCCATCCCACTTCACCGAATTCGTCCCTTTACGTTCAAGTTGTTGTTGTAAAATTGATTTCATATTCATCCCTCCTCCTATTACTGTATCAAAGTTGATTCGACTACGTGCCAAAAAAAGCATGGCAGTTTTTTGCCGACTTCGTTATACTCTATCGAGATAAGAAAGGAGGCACATCAATGCGTGTTACCGTCATTCGAAACAAACGAAGAAAAAGAGCTGCCTTTTATGTCACACCGGAAGGAATCGAACTCCGAGTCCCGGCTCGATTGCCAAAACGTCTCGTCGACCGCGCACTAGAAGAGCACGACACATGGATTCGTGAGACGTTGCAGAATCTTCCTCAACAGATGTCCGTTCTTGATCGCGGACTTGTGCTTCACGGAGAGCATTACCCGGTCAGAAGAGACAGCGGGCGGACGCTTCGGCATGACGGCACGTCTTTTTTGGTTCCGGAAGCATGGGACGACGCTACACTCTGGAAACAGTATGAGATTTGGCTTCGTGAACGTGCCTTACACTATGCGATCGAGCGGGCACCAATTTATGAAAAGATCTTAGGCGTTAAAGCAAAAAAGATTCGTATCGGTCACCAAAAGACACGCTGGGGATCATGTAGTTCGAATGGAACCATCTCCATCAATGTTCGCCTCATGTTGGCGCCAAAAGAGATGATGGACTACGTCATCGCTCACGAATGGGTGCATCTCGTTCACTTCGATCACTCCCCTTCTTTTTGGAGCACGTTACAAACGATCTATCCGAATACCGCTACAGCGAAAGATTGGTTGAAACGACACGGACATACGTTACAGCTCAAAAAAACCGACTGACCCCGTGTAGGGTCAATCGGTTCACAGGTTGGATGTAAATGTGTCGGCCGTATCATGTAACTCGGCTGCTGCCTGCTCGAACGTATGGAATCGCTCCATCGTCTGTTCCATCGTTTGTGCACTTAACTGAATCTCTTGATTGGACGCAGTAACACCTTCTACAATTTTCCGAAGCTCGACGTTCATCCCTTCCGTGTTCGAGTTGACGTCGATGACCGCACGTTCAACCATACGAGAGAGGTTGCGGACCTCTGTCGCAACCACATTAAATCCAAGTCCGTGTTCACCTGCTCGTGCCGCTTCGATGGCAGCATTCAGGGACAATAGATTCGTTTGTGCCGCAATCTCTTTGATCGACGAGGCAATTTTCGCGATGTCATCGGCTTGACGACGCAAGTTCTGAAGGGCATGGAGGTTGTCCGCGGCATCTTTTGCAAGCTTTTCAATCGTTTCATTCAATACTTTCGTGTCTTGCATGCCTGTCTTCGCCCGTTCGTCGAGCACATCGGTCATCGATTTAAAGCGATACGCATAATCCTCAATCACTTGTTGCCGTGCGGTGATGTCCGATGCGATCTTGACGACACCGATGACATCATCTCCTTCAAAAATCGGCATATACGTCGCCTCGAGCCAAATGGTTTCCCCTTTTGCATTCTCACGCTCCACTTTATCCGAGAAACTGAAACCATTCCATAATTTCTCCCAAAATGCCGAATACTCTGGACTATTGACAAAGGAAGAAGGGCAGAACAAGTGATGCTGCATGCCAATCATCTCCTCGCGTCTATATTTCATTGCTTTCGCAAACGTATCGTTCACATCGACGACCCGGCGTTGACGGTCGAATCGAATCATCGCCATATTCGTTTCAATGGATTGAAAAACGTCTGCAGATTGAATTCCTTTTTGGTTCAAAGTACTCATTATAGATAGCAACCTTTCTTATTCTTAGGATGTTCGTACTAAATCGTGAATTTCAGTGTAACGTATCCCATAACATTCCATTACTCTCTTTTTATACAGAAGGTCAATATCTTGGATTTGAAGTATTTACCAAATAAAAAGACGCCAAGGGGCGCCTTTCACTCATCTAAATCAGGGAAATAGGAGAAAAACGTTTCCGCCCCTGCACTGCTCAGTTTGAACGTTTGGTTTCGTGTTTCATCCGTCACATAGACATCTACTTTTTTAGACCGTTTCTGGAAGCTTAACTGAAACTCTTGCCCTTTCCATCCATCTATGATGGTGAGAAGAGGATAGTCCCCCACTTCTCCAGCTCGATCCACCGGTTCTGCCTCCTTAAATGCGTTCATCAAATCAGACATGTCGATGCCAGCCGCACGCAATGTATCCGGATAATTCAATGTGGCTTCCGCATCTAACGGGTTTTTATGGAGAAAGAAAAACGGACCTCGCGGAACGGAAGGATTTGCAATGAGTCCTGCTTCAGTGGATTCTTTAATGGAATCTTTCGTGGCAAACTCGCCCTTCGTGTACGTCAAGCTGACTTCTTCTTTCACACGCTTCCCATTTTTTATGTATGAGAATATGTAAAGAGGTGTCTTAACTCCCGGCTCTAATGTATCCGTCTGGAGGACCCGTTCGACTTGTAATCCTTCGAATTGGATGGGGACATGTGCGCCGTCTTTCTCATCCCATACAAGGAAAGGTTGAATAGATGTCGTACCGTTCGTAGTTTCGAAGTAAAAGTGAGCGGCTTTCAATTTGTCATTATATCCGAGTGCAATCTTTGCGGTTCCCATTTGCGCATTATATGGTTCAATGGTTGAGATGGGAAAGATTCCTTCCTGTTCACCTACTGTTAACGCAATCGCGCCATTCAAAGGAGAGGTCAAATGAATCATCGTGTCTTCGAACAGGTTGATGGGCATCCCAAGGTACTCGGATGGGTCACTCTGTTCTGCGTCGTGTTCTTCCTCTTTCGTACCCGCTTTCATCTTCGGGACGCTCGGGACTTTGATACCCGCTGATAAATCGAGGAAGTCCGGTAGTTCATCAATCTTCCCTAATTTCATGTTGGAATAGTCTCCATCATAGCAAATGGTGTAGTTTTCTTTTCCTTTCAAGAATGTCACTAATTTATATGAGTTCGGATCATAATCTGATATCATGACTTTCCGATTCAGCGCATATGAATTGAAAACCGTCACATCCCCTTCAATCTGTGTAATCGGCTCGCCTGTGCATGCATCGAGGATGTGCGTCGTCCATGTCTCCGATTCGGCATCCATCTGATTCGAATACAAATCGCCCACGTTCCATTGCTCAGGCATATAGTCTAGCTGCACGACATCCATTTTTTCACTACCACAACCCGATAAAATCCCGACTGCGCTTAACATCAATAGCATTCGTTTCATCATGACCCTTTCACCTCCGGAAATACATCCAAGAACCGTTCTGCTCCTTTGCTTGATAATTTAAATGTTTGATCGCGAAGTGGATCCGTCAGATAAACATCGATTTTTTGAGATCGTTCCTTGAAACTTAACTGAAATTCTTGACCACCCCAACCATCGACGATCGAAAGACGCGAATAGTCAGTCACATCTCCAGCACGTTTGACAGGTGTAGCATCCTTGATTACAGCCATCAAATCAGATATGTCGTTCCCTTCAGCTCGTAGCACGTCCGGATACTGGATATCGATTGCTCCGTTTAAAGGTTTCTCATGAACGAAAACGAATGGATCAGTTTCGCCAGCAGGATTTGATTCGCTTGCGTTGCGGACAGCATCATTTGTCGAAAATTCACCATTCAAGTAAGTTAGACTGATCACTTCATTCACACGTTTCCCACCTTCAATGAAGGAGAACGTATATAGAGGCGTCTTAACACCAGGTTCGAGAATGTCCCCCTGTAATGCCTGTTCTACTCGTAGTCCTTCGAATTGAATCGGCTCGTGTTTATGCTCTTTGTCATTCCACACGACTAAAGGAAGTATGGTCGTCAATCCATCTTCTTTCTCGTAATAAAAATACGCTTCTTTCGATTGTTCGTCATACCCGAGCGCGATTGCTACTTCTTCCGTTTGGGCATTAAACGGTTCTAAATGAGAAAGTGGAAAAAGACCCTGCCGATCTCCAATCGTTAAATCGATCTGACCATATAATGAGGGTGTCACATGAATCATCGTCCCTTCGAAGAGACGGATGGGCACAGGATAGAAATGACCTTGGTCTTTCTGTTCCATTTCTTTCAATTCTTCATGTGTACCTTTACGAATCGTTGGCTTACTCAAGATGTCGGTCCCTTCTTCTATATGAACAAAGTGAGGAAATTCATCTATCTCTTCCGCCCTTATTTGTTCAGAAGCACTGTCATAGCAAACAGCGTATGGTTGATCTCCCTCCATATACATCACGATTTTATGTGCATCATCGAATTTTCGATTCAATTCATACGAACGATAGACAGTGACGTCCTCGTCGATACGTGAAATCGCTTTACCAGAACACGCATCGAGTAAATCGGCCGTCCACCTCACTGACTTGGCAGCCATATGACCTGAATGTAGATCTTTCACATTCCAATGTTCCGGGAGGTAGTCTATCTTTACGACATCCATCTGTTCATCATCACAACCTGTCAACAAACCAATACAACAAATGAATAAAAGGATTCGTTTCATAATGTTTCCCTTAGACGCGGAAACGTGTCTAAGAATGCCTCCGCTCCTTCGCTCGATAATTTATATGTTTGATCGCGGAGCGAGTCCGTTAAATAGATATCAATTTTTTTCGAACGTTTTTTATAACTGATTTCGAATACTTGCCCCTTCCAACCGTCTGTTAAGGTCAAATATCGATATTCTGAATCTTCTCCGTGGCGATCGACGGGGTCTGCCTGATTGATTATGTCGAACAATTCTTTCGCTTCCTCTTTGGTGGCCTCACTATATTCTGCGAAATCCATTGCCCCTCCATCGTATGGGTGGCGATGGACGATGACCCTTGGACCGGCTTCTTCAACAGGCAACCAATCCTCAAACATCGGATCCGGTTCTTCTCCTTCTTTTAACAACATGCCAGGAGCGAAGCGAATCGTCATCGTTTCGGACACACGTTTCCCGTTTTTCAAATACGAGAAAGTATAGAACTGATGCTCCTCTCCTTCGTTCAGTTCGCGAACTGTCGCGACTGTCTTGATTTCCAGCTCGGAATAGACCGTGTTCTCTTTTGACTCAGGGTCATCTAACTCACCAAACTCGATCGGGTGCGGCATAAAAAATTGTCCGTCAAACGAGTAGAGAATATATGGACGAAACGTCTTGTTATCATATCCGATGGCAATCTGTTGATTCGGCATCTCAAATCCTCGCGGCTCGAACTGCGCAATCGGATAACGGATCACCTTGCCATCAAGTTTCATTTCAAGTTCGCCATAGAGCGCCGGTTCGATTTCCAATAACGTATGCGGGAACGGGGTGATGGAATTCCCGTTGATGTCCAATCCTTCTGCTTCCATTAACTCATTCTGTAGTGCGGAAGTTGTCTCATGAATACGAGGGAGTCGTGGAAGGCGAATTCCGTCACTTGTATTCACAAAGTCTGGAAACGAGTCAATCGCTTCCGCCATCAATTGATTGGTGTAACTTTCACGACAAACGACATACCGTTCGTCACCTTCTAAGTACGTCACGACTTTCATAGTATATGAGGTCATGGCTGAAACAGGTTCTGTTCTCCCTGCAATCGCCGTTTGATATACAGTGATGTCACCCTTTAATTCGGTTGCACGCTCCCCAACGCATGCAGCCAATACTTCTTTTGTCTCATGAACTTCAATCATTTCCCCTTCTTTTGAATAGCTTTCCACATTCCATTGATCCTCTATGTAATCCAGTTGAATCACTTCTATTTCAGATGCCCCACATGCGCTTAAAAATGAAGCACTCAGTAACATCATTATTCCTCTTTTGTACAAAATATCCCCTCCTCCAATCGTACCATCCAATTTTACCATTATCTAACTATCTTATACGAAAAAAATCCGCTCACGTTTCATGAGCGGATGGTAGAACAATCATTTACTTTGGTCGATGGCACGTTGCAATCGGGACTCGACGTCTAAAGCGACGGCTTGTAACGATTCGTCATCGATGAGGCGAATTAATTCAGTCGGTCTCGGCATGCCGATTTGGGTATGATCGTCTTTTTCGAACACCGCGATTTTACATGGAAGGAAATAGCCCCCTTCTAACTGTTGCGACAGCACTTCTTTTGCCGCCTTCGGATTGCATACTTCTAAGATGCGATACTTCCCATCAATCCCCTGTCCCTTTTTCTCAAGCGTCTCACTCAAATCAAAGTCCCACAGCACCCCGAATGATTCTTCTTTCAATGCTTCTCCGAGACGAACGACAACATCATCTACGGTACGGTCGGATTGTACGGTATAGTCAAACATCTTCATTCCTCCTTATCTGGTTACTCATGGAATCTGTACCCGAACGAAGTGGTCCTCAATCAAAAAGAAACTGTATGTGATTTGAAACATAATCACGAACTCGAACGTATAAAAGGAGATAATAGTTAGAACCAAACTGATGTAAAGGAGAAGTGGTTGTCGTGACGGTCACGGTATTCACGCATACAAGCTGCAGTTCTTCCAGAAAAACGATTGATTGGTTACGGGAACAAAAAATTCCCTTCATCGAAAAGAAATTGACAGACCAAGGTTTATCCTTCGGAGAATTCAAAGAGATGTTGAGCCTGACGGAAAATGGGACGACCGATTTGTTGTCGGTCCAAAAGAGTGTCTATAAACAAGCGGCAGAGAAACTTGACGAGATGTCGATTCGTGAGCTATATAGCTTCGTCGCCTCGAATCCTCAAATCCTGAAAAGTCCGATCGTCTTCGATCATCATCGCATCCAGGTCGGTTTCAGTGAGAAAGAGATTCGGACGTTCATCCCGAGACATGATCGCATCGCCGAACTGAAACGTCTGCTCCATAACGCATAAATCGTGACGCGAAAGCGACACGATTCTTTTTATGCCTTTTTCAATTTTGCCGCCAGTCGATTCCCGAAGGATTGGATGGATTGAACGAGGAGGATGAGGACGAAAATGGTCACGTACATGACTTCCGGTTCGAAACGGAGATGTCCGTATTGATAGGCGATATCACCTAGCCCACCTGCTCCGACGAGTCCGGCCATGGCCGTCGCTCCAATCAACCCAATCGTCGCAATCGTCAATCCGAGAACGATGGAAGACCGAGCTTCTCGAATGAGGACGTACCAGATGATTTTTCTCGTCGAGATTCCCATTGCCTCATACGCCTCGATGACCCCGCGGTCGACTTCGAGTAGTGCCGACTCCATGAGTCGAGCGATATACGGAGCGGTGAAGACGATCAAGGGGAGCAATACGCCCTGCACGCCAATCGTCGTTCCCATGATGAACCGTGTGAACGGCAAGATGAAGAATAACAGAATGATGAAAGGGATTGAACGGATGACGTTGATGACGCTCGACAAGCCACCATAGACGAATCGGTTTGCGAGTCTTCCGTTCGGTCTTGTCAAGACGAGCAACGTCCCGAGCGGCAATCCGATCAATGTCGAAATCAATAGCGCAATACTCGTCATCGTCAAGGTTTGGACCGTTCCCGTCCATATTAAATCACCCCAGTCTGTCCAAAACTGTTGCATGGTTTGACACCTCCCTCACATGTACGCCGCTCGTCTTCAAATAACGGACGGCGAGTTCCGTTTGATCATGATCTCCATCGAGATGAACGAGCAAGTTTCCGACAAGACCCGCCTTTAACTTTTTAATCCCGCCTCCAATGATGTTCGGTAGAATACCAAACCGCTTGGTCAGTTGGGCCAGAACTGCCTGTTCCGTCTGACTGCCGATGAACGACAAGTGGACGAGCGTTCCCCGAGTCTGGAGTTCCGATACGACTTCTTCTGGCACGTCAAGATTTGTCTTTAGGAACTTCTGGGTCGTTTCGTGTGACGGATTGGAGAAGACGTCTAGTACGTGTCCTTGTTCAACGATTTGGCCACGATCGATGACGGCGACTCGATCACAGATTCGTTCGATGACTTCCATCTCATGCGTAATCAAGAAAATCGTCAATCCAAGCTCACGATTGATTTCGAGCAGTAACTCTAAAATCGACTCAGTCGTCTCAGGGTCGAGTGCACTCGTCGCCTCATCACTGAGGAGAATATCAGGCTCATGGGCGAGTGCTCGCGCAATGGCGACACGTTGCTTTTGTCCACCTGACAATTGTTCAGGATAATGGTTCCGATGTTCGCTCAGCCCGACGATTTGGAGATAGCGGTCGACCCGTTCGCGGATGACCTGTTTTTCCAGACCTTCGAGACGAAGCGGGATGGCGACATTCTCTTCGACGGTCGCGGTTTTCAGCAAGTTGTAGTGCTGAAAGATCATACCGATTCGCTGGCGTAACGTCGACAACCCTTTTTTCTTAAGAAGTGTAATATCTTGTCCTTCAATCTCGACTACGCCTGATGTCGGACGCTCCAAAAGATTGATCATCCGGATGAGCGTACTCTTACCGGCACCACTTCGCCCGATGATTCCGAAGATTTCCCCTCTCTCAATCGTGAGGGAGACATCATCGAGTGCCGTGATCGTGTCTCCGTTGACCTTGAACTCCTTGGTGATTTGTTTCAGTTCAATCATAAGACCCCTCCTTAGAATGCCGGCACGACCGAACCATTGAATTCTTCTTCGATGAAGGCACGTACTTCATCTGAATGATAGTAAGACTTCAGTGTCTTCACGACTTCATCTTCTTTATTGGCCGAACGGACGACGACGTAGTTCGGATATGGGTTGTCGACCGTATCTTCATGGAAGAGGGCATCTTCGTTAATGGATAGACCCGCTCCCATCGCGAAGTTCGTGTTGATGGCCGCGAGTGCCACTTCCGGGAGTTGCGTCGGCAGTTGGGATGCTTCAAGTTCAATGAATTCGAGGTTGAGCGGATTCTCAGCAATGTCGCGCTTCGTCGCTTTATCCGTCAATCCTTCTTTTAACGTGATGAGTCCGGCCGTTTCGTATAATCGTAGCGCACGGAGCTCGTTCGCCGGGTCATTCGGGACGGCTACTTTATCGCCTTCCTTTAAGTCCTTGATATCCGTCAACTTCTCTGAATAGAGCCCCATCGGGAAAGCGACCGTCTTGAAGACGTCGTCAATCTTATATCCCTTGTCCGATTTTTGCAGTTCGAGGAACGAGAGCGTCTGATAGCTGTTCACGTCGAGACTTCCTTCGTCGAGAGCGGTGTTCGGGGTGTTGTAATCATTAAATACTTTGATATCGATTTCGAGCCCATCTTCTCTTGCGAGCTCCTGTACTTTCTCGGCGATTTGCTCGTGTGGTCCACCAGTCACGCCGATCGTTAGCTCTTTCGTGCTTAGCGTCTCGCTCGCCTCGGATTGTCCGCACGCTGAGAGTGCGATGGCCGCAAGGATAGATGTACCTGCCAAAATTGTTTTTTGTTTAATGTTCATGAATGATTCCTCCTCCAAATGAAAAGCCCGCTACTCAAAAAGAGCGGCGGGCACGACACGTGAAAGTCGGACACGCTCATCTCCCAGACGTCTCGTCTGTTGGAATTAGCACCATGATCATTTCTGATCTGGTTGCCGGGTTTCATCGGGCCAGTCCCTCCACCACTCTTGATAAGCAATCGGTTCTATTATTTTGTTATTATATTACTGATAAAAGAATTATTTGTAAACCATTTCTTGAAGATTTCTGAAAAAATCTTTTAATCGTCCAGCATCTTCGATTTTGCGTATGCCTTGAATCGACATTTCTTCGATGACATAGTCGACCAATTCATCGACTTGATCAAAGCGAATGCCAAGTTGTTCGAGTGACGTTGGAGCGGCGATGGCGTGTAGCCAATTCTCGAGGAATGAGGCGTCTTTGGATGAAGCCAATCGTTCTTGAACGATCAGCCCAAAGCCTACTTTATCCCCGTGCAACCAGTGATGCGTCGAATCAAAACGACTGAGCGCATTATGCACTGCATGGGCGACGGCGACACGAGTGCCGGCATCGCCGAACCCACCGACGGCACCTCCGATGGCGAGGACATGATCAACGATATATCGGATGTCCGTGTCATAACGGCGGAAGTCATCTTCACGAATGGACAAATCCATCAACGCTCCACACTGTGCCGCAAGCGAAAGCCCCGACTGAATCCCTGCGTCCCTTGATGTTGTTCCGCTAATATATCGGGCTTCGAACCACTTCGCGACCGTATCAATCACACCGGCTCTGAAATAGTCATAAGGTGAGTCGCGTAACAATCGTGTGTCCACGATGACGCGCTCGATGACGACGGGGAACGTATCATATCGTAAATATGTACCGTCTTCTCCATAGATCACGCTGAGCGGGGTGAAGGCGGCACAGTTTGACACAAGTGTCGGAATGACGATGAGCGGGACCAACTGGGTAAATGCAATCCGCTTCGCCGTATCAATCAATTTACCGCCACCGACGGCAATCCATACGTCAGGTCGATACGCTTTTAATCGTTTGAATTCTTCGTCTGAACATTCCCCGTTGAATCGTACACTCGGAACTTCT
This sequence comes from Exiguobacterium sp. 8H, assembly GCF_902506255.1. Taxonomy (GTDB): domain Bacteria; phylum Bacillota; class Bacilli; order Exiguobacteriales; family Exiguobacteriaceae; genus Exiguobacterium; species Exiguobacterium profundum. The sequence goes on from NZ_LR733429.1 coordinate 773,536, forward strand.
GCTAGACGAGGGGACACGCGAACCGCTTCATCGTATCCGTTAATTCCTTTCAAAACGAGTGCCTCCCGATTCCCAATCAAAGAATAAAGTTTATTGAGTGCATCGTTCGAATGGTCGTATTCCAGCACCGCTTGTCGAATCATTGATGGACCTCCTCGTAGGCTGCAAACAGTCTTTCAATCCGTTCTACCGCTTCATCAATCTTCTGTTCAGATGATACGAGGCCAAACCGGATGTGGTGCTCCCCCTCCGTTCCAAAGAAGTAGCCCGGTGTGACGGCGACGCCAGCCTCTTGAAGTAACTTCGTCGAGAATGATTTTGCATCGCCTTCAGGTACTCTCGCCCATACAAAGAAAGAACCTTTCGGTGCCTCAATCTCCCACCCTGCCCGGCGTAACCCGTCAATCAATCGGTTTCGTCTTGTTTCGTAAAGTGAGGCTAGATTGTCACGTAAGTCACGCGGCGATTCTAACGCCACGATGGCCGCCTCTTGAATGGCAGAGAACACGGATACGTGAACATGATCTTGGTACGTATTGATCGCCTCGATGATATCTGCGTTCCCGACTGCGAACGCGACACGCCATCCCGACATGTTGAACGCCTTCGACATCGTATATACCTCAATCCCAATTTCTTTCGCCCCTTCGGCTTGGAGAAAACTTGGCGGGACATGCCCATCAAAGCCAATACTTCCATAGGCGAAGTCATGTACGACCATCAGATTATGGTTTGTGGCGAATTCAACCGTCTCCTCAAAGAAGGCTGGCGTCGCGACAGCGCCGGTCGGATTGCTCGGGTAGTTCAAATACATAAGTCGTGCATGAAGCGGATCGAGCGTTGCGTAATCTGGGAGATAGCCGTGCTCTTCCTTCAACGTCAAATCGATGATGTCCGCTCCGGCGAGACGCGCTCCCGAGATATAATCGGGATAGCCAGGGTTCGGGAGCAAGATGCCTTCACCCGGCTCAAGAAGACACTGAGGCAAAGTGATGAGACCCGATTTGCTGCCAATCAAAATCGCCACTTCTTTTGCTGGGTCGAGGTCGACTCCGTATTCACGTTGATAGAATGCGGCCACGGCTTCTTTTAGTCGAGTCTGTCCTCGGAACGGTCCGTATTGATGGGTCGTCGGGTCTGTCAATGCTCGTTCAAGCGCTTCACAAATTGGAGCTGGTGTCGGTAAGTCGGGTGTGCCTTGTCCGAGTCGGATGACGGTCTTGCCACTCGCCTCGACTGCCGCGACTTCTTCTGCTAATCCGACAAAGTGTTGTGTCGGTAACGATTTTAATAACTTGGAACGTCTGTCTGCCATGATGGATCCTCCTAATACGAAAAAACACCCCTTTCTGAGGAAAGGGGTGCTCGATACAGACGTATGTAGTCAACCACCTTTCCATCTCTCAAGGTCACCTTGCTGGAATTAGCACAGTATTTTGCAATCTGTTGCTGAAGCTTCATCGGGCCAGTCCCTCCGCTTCTCTTGATAGAAAGTGTCATTCGTTATGTAATTTTTGTATGTCCCTAAGTTAACCAGACATTCCCAACGGTGTCAAACATTTTTTTCAAGGTGAACATCTATTGAATCCTTTTCAAAAAACATTCATAGTAAAAGAGTAGAAAAATTATATTTGTATGAGGGGATAGAGCATTGGAGCTTAATCGTCAACTTATTTGGAAACTGAGTGTAATCGGACTGATTTTACTCGTCTTATGGCGTGTCATCAGTGAACCAGATACCATCTCACGTGTCTTACAATACACGTTTCAGTTACTGACCCCCATCATCATGGGGATTGCCATCGCCTTGTTACTCAATACCGTACTCTCTTACATTGAAGAACGGTTCCATTTGAAACGGTATCAAGGATTACTCATCGTCTATATCACGTTCATCGGCCTCTTGGCGATTTCGGTCGTTACGTTGTTCCCGCGGATTTACTCAAGTCTCGCATCGTTGATTGAAGAACTACCGGTCTACATTCGACAAATTGATGCATTTCTTGGAGAAGTGAACAATTATTTGAAAGATTATAACGCGACCATCGCCAAAGCAATTGATTTTGCTCAATTCGAAGCACGATACTCGGGTTGGGTCGAGACGGCTGTACTTTCATCCGTCAGTTACGTCTCCAGCTTCACGATGACCCTGATTAACTTCTTGATCGGAATTGTGATCTCCATCTATCTCTTAAAGGACAAAGAAGTCTTTGCCCGTATGTTCAAGCGTCTTCTCTATGCGCTTTTACCTGTCGGCACTGCAAAGACGACAATCGACATTTTTCAAGAGATGGATTATATCTTCAAACGATATATTATCGGAAAGTCACTCGACTGTCTGATCATTGGAGTGCTAGCAGTCATTGGACTCTTGATCATTGGGGCCCCATATGCCCTACTTCTCGGAGTCATCGTCGGCGTCTTAAACTTCATCCCCTACGTCGGACCGCTACTCGGGATGATCCCAGCGTTTATCATCACCTATTTCTATGATCCGTTCACCGCCGTATTGGTACTCTTGTTCATATTCTTGTTACAGCAGTTTGACGGATTGTGGCTCGGACCGAAGATTCTCGGAGATAGTGTCGGCATCACACCATTTTGGGTCATCACATCGATTATCATCGGAGGAAGCCTGTTCGGCCTCATCGGGATGTTCGTGAGCGTGCCGATCACGGCCATGATTCAAGTCGTCTTGTCTCGTCTCATCGATTATCGACTGAACCGAAAAAATCTAAACGAATTACTTTGATTCACCTCATAAATTTGTTGACACATTGAGGAAATGTGTCATACAGTTGAGGAGAAGAACACAATTAACAGAAAGGAGAGGTTCCCATGTCAGTAGTATCTTCGAAACCATTCACTCAAGTTCATACTGATTGGCAGGCACCTCTTCGATTGATTCATATCTAAGACGCCTGCCTATCGAGGCATGCATAAACAACGTGGGACGTCGTATGCCTTCATGCATATGACGTCCCTTTTGTGTCTAAAATTAAATAAAGCAGGTGACCTGTATGTTTCAATCACTCAAGCGGCTCGACCGCAACATTTGGATTCGTTTTTTAGGGGAAACGATTACGGGAATTATGATGTTCATGATTGCCCCATTCCTTGTTCTCTACTATAGTGACCAGTTAGATAGCTACCTTCAAGTCGGAATCATCATGGCGACTGGCCCAATCATGGCGCTCCTCGGTTCGATGATCGGAGGACGTCTAGCAGACCTGTATGGTCGAAAACCAATCATGATGATCGCAATCATTGGGGACGCACTTGCCCTCATCGGATTTGCGTTCGCCGACTCGTTCTGGCCGCTTCTTTTATTGAACGCGATGCTCGGACTGACGAACTCGCTCTTCCACCCTGCCGCAAGCGCGATGGTCGCCGATGTCACGGAGCCAGAGCATATGAACGAAGCGTTCGGACTTTTACGGATGGGACATAACATCGGCGCTGCATTCGGTCCACTTCTTGGTAGTGCGGTGCTGTTCATCGACCGCGAACTCATCTTCTTTGCGGCGGCATTCGTCTTTGGACTATATGCGATTGCGCTCGGCACGTTCATACATGAGTCGTTGCCCGAGTTTACGGAAGATGAGACTCCAAGCAACCGGGAAGTGTTGCGCGTCTTTTATAACGATCGCGTGTTTCTCGTCTTCATCTTTGCGGGTATATTCATATCAATGGGATTCTCCGTCGTCGAGAGCATGCTACCACTCTTTTTAAAAGAATCGCTCCCGACGTATACCGCACAACAGAACCCATTCCCGTATCTGTTAGCACTGAATGGAATCATGGTAGTTCTTTTCCAGTTCCCGATTGCTTCAAAACTCGGGAACAAGCCGTTCGGTAAGGTCATGTTAGCAGGAGCGACCGTATTTGGTATCGGTATGATCTTGCTTGCGATTGTGCCTAGAGCCTTGTTCGCACTCGATACCCCTTACGTGCCACTCGTCGGGATCTTACTCGCCGTATATGCGTTTTATACGTTAGGTGAGATGATCATGTCCCCTGTTCAGCAGACATTCATCGCCTTGATCGCACCGGAGAATATGCGTGGTGCCTATAACGGTGCAGCGAGTATCCAATGGCTGATCGGCGGTGTCACGGCACCAATCATCGCAAGTGTCTTTTTTGACAATCGTGCCGGACACATCGCTTTGATCCTCATCGGTGGAGCGAGTTGTTTATCAGGCATCATCTATTGGCAGCTCGGACGTCATGTCCAAGCGACGGAAGCAAAGCAAAAGACGGCTTAACCGCTCATTGACCACACTCTCTGATTTCGGAAGTGTGGTCTTTTCATTCTTTTCATCTTTATTAAAATTTGAAATTATCATTCAATTCACTTTACAATCATAATAATCCTTTTTATGATAAAACGGTTAAGGAGGGATCTTTCATGGAAAGGATCGATAAACAGACAATCGTGGACAGTGTTCCACAAAAAGGCTTCTTCGGACAACCGAAAGGGTTGTTCACTTTATTCTTCACTGAGTTTTGGGAACGTTTCTCGTACTATGGCATGCGGGCCATCCTCGTATTCTATATGTACTATGAAGTCTCTGAGGGAGGACTCGGTCTAGACCGAAACGTCGCACTCTCAATCATGTCCGTCTATGGCGCGCTCGTTTATATGTCTGGGGTCATTGGGGGATGGCTTGCAGACCGGATTTTCGGGACGTCTCGCGCGGTATTCTACGGTGGTGTGTTCATCATGCTCGGACACATCGTCCTCTCGATTCCAGGTAGTGTCGTCTTCTTGTTCATCTCGATGGCGTTGATCGTCATTGGTACCGGATTATTGAAACCAAACGTATCAAGTATCGTCGGAGACATGTACAGCGAGACGGATCGCCGTCGTGACGCTGGATTCAGTATCTTCTACATGGGTATCAACTTGGGTGCGTTCATTTCACCACTCATCGTCGGTCAAGTGCAAAAAGACTATGGATTCCACTGGGGCTTTGCGCTCGCGGCAATCGGGATGTTCGTTGGACTCGTCGTCTTCGTATTGACACGAAAAACGAACCTCGGCTTAGCTGGTTCGTATGTACCGAATCCGTTGACGCCTGATGAGAAAAAGAAAACGATAAAAATCGTCAGCATTGTCACCATCGGAATTGCCATTTTGCTTGCAATTTTGATTCCACTCGGATGGTTCACGATCAATACGTTCATCTCACTCGTCGGGGTGTTCGGTATTGCGATCCCGACGATTTACTTCATCATCATGTATCGCAGTCCGAAAACGACTGAGGTCGAGCGCTCGCGAATCATTGCCTACATTCCGCTCTTCATCGCCTCCGTCATGTTCTGGGCGATCCAAGAGCAGGGTGCAACGATTTTGGCGAGCTATGCTGATACACGGACTGACTTAGAGTTCTTTGGATTCACGTTGTCACCAGCATGGTTCCAATCACTGAACCCACTGTTCATCATCTTACTGGCACCGATCTTCGCTTGGTTATGGGTCCGACTTGGTGACCGCGAACCGAGCATTCCGACGAAGTTTGCTTTCGGGATCTTATTTGCCGGAATCAGTTTCTTGGTCATCCTGCTCCCAGCATACTTCAGTGGTCCGGATGCCCTCGTCAGCCCACTCTGGCTCGTCTTAAGTTATTTCATCGTCGTTCTGGGAGAACTAAGTTTGTCACCGGTCGGGTTGTCGGCTACGACTAAACTCGCACCAGCTGCCTTCTCCGCTCAAACGATGTCGCTCTGGTTCTTATCGAACGCTGCGGCGCAAGGGATCAACGCACAGCTGGTCAAGTTCTACACACCTGAGAACGAGATGCTCTACTTCGGCGTGATTGGTGGCGTCGCCATCATCTTAAGCTTGATTCTGTTCGCACTTGCACCGAAAATCAAAGTGTATATGCGTGGTATCCATTAATCATCAAAAAACGCCAGCCGATTCAATCGGCTGGCGTCATTTTTATTTTCGCACTTGAATGAGTGACAAGTAGCGATCGATCATATTGTGGTTAAAGTAGTCATGGAAGTTGTCTTGTTTCAGTGACTGAATCGATTCATGGAATGTCGCAGGCAGTGATGCGATGCCTTGGCTCTCGATTTGCTTCGCTGAATACTCGAACAAGTCGTCCTCGTTCGGAGAAGACGGAACGAGCTGTTGCTCGATTCCTTCAAGTCCGGCATAAATGAGCGCGGCAAGTGCCAAATATGGGTTCGCACTCGGATCAGGGTTTCGGACCTCTACACGAGTCGCACTTCCACGGGAAGCTGGAATTCGAATCATCGAACTGCGGTTCGATGGGCTCCAGCATATATTGACAGGTGCCTCGAATCCAGGAACGAGACGTTCGTATGATTCAGGTAGTGGATTCGTGAAGATTGCTGTGGCACGGGCATGCTTCAAGATTCCCTCGATGAAATGACGCGCCGTTTTCGACAATCCGTAATCCGCATCGACTTCGTCGAACGCGTTGGTCGTCGGATTTCCGGACTCATCATTCTTCCAGACAGAGATGTTCAAGTGCATTCCAGAACCGTTCACATCACGCAACGGTTTTGGCAAGAATGAGACGGATGCCCCTTTCTCCTTCGCCGCAATCTTGACGATTTCTTTAAAGAACTGAATGTTATCCGCTGTATGGAGTGCGTCATCGTACTTGATGCCAATCTCATGTTGCGCAGGAGCGACTTCATGGTGAACAGCCTCAATGTTGAACCCGACACCACTTAGACGGTTCGCGATGTGCTGTCGCACTTCATATCCTTTATCCTCTGAACGTGTCGAGAAATATCCGGCCTCGTCATAAAATTCTCCGTTCTCGTCAAAGATGAAGAATTCCGGCTCTGCCCCGACGAATACCGAGTAGCCATCACGTGCTGCACGTTCAAGTGCATCCTTCAATACATTACGTGGGTCGTATTCATATCGCTCTCCCTCCGGAGTGCATACGTCACAGAAGAATGCCAAAATATTTTCCTCGCCGTCTTGCTCATACCGTGGACGATCTAAATCCGGTCTCAAGAATAAGTCTGAGTTTTTGATGGAAGAGAACCCGTTGATTGAAGAACCGTCAAACATCGTTTTTCCCTCAAAGACTTCAGGCAACAATTTTGCCGAAAGCGTCAAGAGTTTTAAATCACCGAGAACATCTGAGAAATATAGATGGATTTGGGTGATGTTTTTCTCTTGTACCGTTTTCTCAATATCTTGTTGCTTCTTTTTTGCGTCATCCTTGTCTGTTCCGAATAGATTTGCCATGATTCGTTAAAACCTCACTTCAATGGATTTGACAGGCAAGCTGTCTTTACGCACCGTTCGTACGCTTCTCTATAGTTCATAACCGAGTTCGATTTTTTCTAAACATGGAATTTCAGGAAAGGCAAAGTGGCTACATGCGACAAGAGTTGATATGATGGGTAAAGAATGTCACAGAGAGGGAGAACGCGATTGTATATTTTTATGACTGGTGGAACCGGATTTTTAGGAGGGCGACTCGCCAAAGAATTGATTCAACGGGGGCATCGCGTCTGTATGTTGGCGCGAACACCGGAGAAGGTACAGGCACAATTCACCGCTGAAGAACAAAAGTCGATTGAAGTGTTACCAGGCGACTTGACGTCACATGCGCTCGGGGCCAATGAAGAGTTCATCGAGACACATAAAGGGAAAATTGATTTATTTCTACACATGGCTGCACTCGTCAAATTCGATGAAGAATTACGTGATGAATTGTTCGAGACCAATTTAACCGGAACGAAAGAGGCCCTTCGATTAACTAAGTTAATTGACTGCCATCGCTTTTTCCATGTGAGTACGGCTTACACGCTCGGCGCTAAAGAAGTTGGCGGGGAAACACTGTACGATGTGTCTCAGTCTTTTTTAAATCCTTATGAAGAGAGCAAGGCACACGCCGAGCAGGCGGTCTGGGAGTCACGGGATGAGCTTGACGTCTCAATCTTCCGACCGGCCATCATCGTCGGAGACTCGAAGACGGGAGAGGCCGACTCGAAGTTTACGATGTATGGATACATGCGCGCGCTCGAGCTATTCAAACGGAAACTGGAACGTCGTGGCCATGACTTCGAATCGATTCGATTGATCGGCTCTGCGACGGGCACTTCTAACCTTGTCCCTGTCGATTATGTAGCGGATGTACTACTCGCTGCCATCGAGCACGCGAAGGCGGGTACAATCTATAACGTGACGAACGACGCACCTCCAAAAAATGAAACAATGCTCGACTATATGAAAGAGTCCCTAGCATTCCCGCATTTAACGATCACGGAAACGCCCACATCGACACTAAGCTCAGTCGAACAGTCGTTCAATGATATGGTAAAAGTATTTAATCCGTATTTGAATCGGGACATTAGATTCCGTGACGACAACACGAAACAATTGCTTCAGGATGCCGGATTCGCTCCGCTCCGTCTCGATCATCAATCGTTACGTCGCATCGTGAATGCCTATTACAAAGCAAAATAAAAAATGGACCGATTTTTCCGGTCCATTTTTTATTTATCGCAAACAAGTACGATTTTACCGCCTTTGATTTCACGTTCGAGTGAATCTACCATCTCTTTTGTGAGTCCAAGACTCTCCATCTGTTCCATGCGATCTTCTGAATTGCTCGTGAATTTGGAAAGCAACGACTCGAACATCCCTTTCTCTGGGATTCGGTATGGTTGTACACCAGCCTCTGCTGCCAATCGAACGGTCAATTCCTCATCTTTGGCGAACAAGTAGATGTGCTCGTTCACACATCCGCCTGACACCATCTCATTTACTTCATGGTCCACCGTCGTCATATCATTCACTACTCTTGTCTCTAACATGCCCCATCCTCCTAAACGTTCACAGTCATGTAATTCACTGTTTTTGTTATTCCCGAAAAATGAGGTGATAAACATACAATCAATCCATTTCTTCGTTCGTGATCCATTCTTCGATGTCGAAATGATGCACGATTCCCTCGATTCGATCGTGCTCCCCTTCCCTTTGAGTCCTACCCTCTAATCGAGCGGTCACCACGAACTGGGAATCGACAGTGCGGATACGAGATATGCGATATCCAGCTTGTTGTAACAATCCGGCGATAATCTCGATTTTTTCTCTCTCACCTGAACGGAATGTATGCATCCATCCCACCTCTTTCTATTTCACTCCTTATACATGCTATCATATCGTTTCTGACATGTGATGCTATACTATGGATAGAGAAAAGGAGTGAGTTCTGTGCCAAAACAAGACTTGAATACGATCATGCTTGAATATTTGAACGAGAAAGAAGATTATGAAGCGTTTGCCACAAAGCTGAAAGCGCTCCTCAGTGAATTGTTGACAGAAGCCGGCATCCAGTTCCATTCAATCGTCGCCCGTGCCAAAGAAGCGGACAGTCTATATGCCAAACTCTCACGCAAGCCTTATCAATATCGTTCCTTACGTGACGTACAAGACTTGGCCGGGATACGGATCGTGACATACTTTCATGACGACGTACGCACCGTTGCGCAAATTTTAGAAGATGAATTCACTATCGACCGTGAACAGTCCATCGATAAGTCGACGTTGCTCGACTCCAATGAGTTCGGATATCTGTCTGTCCATTATGTCGTGGAATTAAGTGAGAAGCGACTTGCTCTCGGTGAATATCGCCGTTTTGCAGAAAAAGAGGCGGAAATTCAAGTCCGCTCGATCCTACAACACGCATGGGCCGAGATTGAACACGACCTCGGTTACAAAAATCCGAATGCCGTTCCTCCTGAAATCAAAAGAAGTTTCAGCCGGGTCGCTGGTCTATTGGAGATTGCCGACTCCGAGTTCGTGAACATTCGAAAACAGTTGCGAACATTCGAACAAGAAACGGTCGAACAGATTCTTGACTCTCCTGAAAAAGTGGCCATTACCCGAGATAATCTCAACTATTATATTGCAAATGATCAAACGGTCGAGAAACTAGACAACGCGATCTTCCAGAGCGAATGGCTACTCGAGACGGACCTCTCTGCCATCGTCGAGTTGACGAGAATGTTCCATTACGCCGATATCCGTACGTTCAAAGATTTGAATGACACACTTTCGACTTACTATACTCAAGCCGTCCAATGCGCAACCTTGTTGCCATCTTCTCTGTTACCGAGACAAGGCATGGGGGTCGTCTATGCCGTTCTCGCTAAATTGTTAGCGGAAGGCGACGATCCGCAGATTGAATTTTTCTTTAGACGGTTCTATCCGGACTTGAAACATTATGAAGACATCATTCAGCAAATTCGGGCAAAAGACGAGCCCCTATAACTTTACAGACAACATGTTTTTAATGTAGAATGTTTCTATGTTCTGAAGTATATATGAATAATATTATCGCCAGGAGGTAGTTTCGAGGATGACAACACCCGTACAGACCGCTTCACGTCGACAGCTCGTTGCAGACGCTGAACGTGGTATCCGGATGAACTATCGTGGAGTGAAAAAAAATCTCCGTTCGATGTTCTCACAGTATTTAACCCGCAATGAATTCTTCATTCTACGTTCTCTTTGTCAACAGAGTCCTCAAATCGCCTCTGCTCTGTCAAATGAGTTTCAATTTTCAGCTTCGATGATCACTGCGCTTGCCGATGAGTTGACGAAAAAAGGGTTGATCTCTCGCGAACGCAGCGAGCGTGACCGCCGTGTCGTTGAACTTCAGGCAACGGATGAAGGTCGTGAGTTGTTTGAGACGTTAGAGAGCATGAAGATTGAATATTTGATGGATGTCTTCACTGATTTTTCAGATGATGAACTCATTTTACTCTCAAAATTATTAGATCGTATGGATGCTTAATCCGAATATAGCCCTTCATCTTAACGGTGAAGGGCTATTTTTTGCGAAAAAAAGAGATGCGACCCATCGGTCAGCATCTCTTCATCTTTACGTTTCAATCAGGTGTGCCGTGACCACGATCCGGTCCCGATACCCAAGATTCTCGTCATACGGTCCTGCACAAGTGATCAATTGAATACGCTTTGACTGAGTCGCCGCAAAAATGGAAGCGAGCGGCACTTGGTCGAGGCGATACTGTTTCACACTGACCACTTCATACGTTGCGACTTGGTCTTTCCGCTGGAGCGTCACCAGTTCTCCGATCGGAAGTTGATCCAGATTCGCAAAGATAGCTGGACCATTCAGATCATCTAGATGACCCGATAGGACGACATTCCCCGTTGCGCCTGCTTTGGCTCCGTATTGATACCAACCGACTTGATTCACGTCAGACGGTGTGTCCATTCTTCCGGCCTCATCCTTCCCGACCGCTTCAATCGATGTATCAACATCGATTGAAGGAATGATCAGCTGGGCAGGGACGAAACTGTTCGAATGAAACGTTTGTCGATCTACCTGCTTCGAGGTCAAGACCTGCGGTTCGGCAAATTCAGCCGTTGGCATCACGAACGGTTTGTCAGGAGCTTCCGCTTGAGCGCTCCATACGAGAAATGTGATTGTTCCTAAGAAAATCAGTTTAAGCGTCTTGCTTCTGACGACGAAAGACGTAGAATCCAGCTGCTGCCGCTCCAACCACTGCTGCTGCGAGCAACCAGTTCATTGAAGCTGTTTGAGCAAGACCACCTTGTCCTGTTTCAGGAGCCATCGCCATTTCCCCACCATCAGCGGCGAGAAGGACTTCAAACGCTGGTTCTCCTTCAAGGAGTCCGATTGCGAATGCTGTATAGTTTTTGCCACCTTCGAGTGCGACACCGTCAAGTGCTTTGACGACGTCAGTCGCTCCAGCCGGGCGTACTTCAAGGTCATACGTTCCAGCATCGAGTGTGCCGTAATCACTTACTGCTTTGAACTCGAGGTTTGAGAAGAGTGGGTCGCCACCTTTAGGTGCGACATCAACCGCTGGTGCATCTGGTGCGAAGTGAGCGACACGAACTTTAGATTTACCATCTTCAAAGTTTGCATCGTCTTCCATTGCAGCGATTTCGATGTTTTCAAGTTGACCGATCGCAGCGGCTGTATAGAACTTGCCTGCCTCGATTGAGAGGTCTGCTGCGACGACGACTGTTTCAGCGTCACCTGCCGGCTTGATTTCAACGTTGTAATCCCCTGCAGGAAGTGTCAAGTAGTCTGTGAGATCCTTGAATTCTGCTCCCTCGACCGCGACTTCCCCATCCACGTACACGTCAACTGCCGGTGCATCAGGTGAAGCATGTAGCACACGGACCATCGCATTTTCATGTCCATCCGCGCTAACCGGTAAGACGAAAGCGAAAGCCAGTGCTAGAGTACCCAGTAAAGACATCAACTTCTTCATGTGAAATTTCCTCCTTTTGATCTTTGGTAACCCACGACTTGCATACAACAAATGTGATGCAGTGCTACATGGTGTGCTACATCTGATTGCTATGTAGCTCGGTGACATCTTAAACTTAAGACAATCCGACAATGACGTAAAGGGGACACTATGCCCTGAATGTGCTCCGATATGCTAACGGACGAAAGCGCTACCTTTACATAAAATGTAGTTCCCTTCCACCCAAATATAAAACCACTCAGTCTGCGACTAAGTGGTTTTGTTTGCCCATTCGATATCATTGACAAAGACAGCATCGACTTGAAGCGCTAAACAACGCTCCAGTTGGTGTTGTGTTTTAATCGTAAATGGTCTGATTGGAATCCCTCGATGTTGCAAGGAGTGTACTTCTTCGTCTGTGATGCGATCGATGTGCGGATGGACCGAATCCGCTCCGACGAATCGAAGATATCCTGAAATGTCATAAAGCGGCTGTGCAAGCAGAATGGCCGCCTCGATATCTGGTCGCATCTGTTTCAATCGATGAATGGTTTCGTGATTGAATGAGGAAAAGAGAATTCGGGACGCATGAATCCCGGAGGACTCGATCGTATCGATGATGCGAGATTCAATTCCTTCATATCGTAGGACATCCGTCTTCACCTCTAAGTTCAAAATGACCGATTCCTCATTCACAAGGTCGAACAGCTCCTCGAGCGTAGGGATGTGCTCTTCTAGACCATGACGTACTCCAGCATTGAACTGTCTGAGCTCATCATAGGTATAGAGTGAAACTTGTCCTCTTCCGTCAGTCGTCCGCTCGAGCGTCTCGTCATGGATGAGAACGAGGACACCGTCCTTTGTCATGTGAACATCCGTCTCGATTCCGTCTGCCCCGGCCTCGAGTGCGAGCTTGAATGCCGACATCGTATTCTCCGGCCGATGTGCCATAACGCCACGATGTGCAAATCGTTTCATTTGGCAACTGTCTGATATTTTTTGGTCAAATATCGAACGAGTGGTTGGACCGAAATGGCTTGACCTGTCACTTGTTGAATGAGTTCGTTCGGTGTGAGACGTTTTCCATATTGATGAACGTTCTCCTGTAGCCACACTTTGATTGGTTCGATTTCGCCTTCTGCAATCAACGTCTCAAATTCCGGAAGGGCTGATTTCAACGTTTCCGTCAACTGGGCCGCATAAATTAACCCCAGGGCATAGCTCGGGAAGTATCCGAATGAACCGCCTGCCCAATGGACGTCTTGAAGGACTCCTTTAGCATTTGACGGAACATCGAGTCCGAGATATTCTTTATACTTTTCATTCCATGCTGCAGGAAGCTCATCGACGGACAACGTCCCTTGTATGAGTGCCTTCTCGAGCTCATAGCGGATGATGATGTGTAGACTGTATGTCAATTCGTCAGCCTCAATCCGAATAAGAGATGGTTTCGCTTCATTCACACCTCGATAGAAAGTGTCGAAGTCGATCGCAGCGTATGTCGGATGAAGCGATTGTAGTTTCGGATAGACGCGATGCAAGAACGCTTCGCTTCGTCCGATGAAGTTCTCAAAGAAGAGCGACTGGGACTCATGAATCCCCATCGACGCACCGCCGCCTAGTCCGAGTTCATCGAGCATCGGGTCGATTTGCTGCTCATACGTCGCGTGCCCCGCTTCATGCATCGTACCGAACAGTGCATTTCTGAAATCTGCTTCATCATACTTCGTCGTAATCCGGACGTCGCGGCGGTTGATGGTGATTTCGAACGGATGCACTGTCGCATCCAATCGACCACGTGATAAATCGTAAGCGACGACATTCATCCAGTCATGACAAATGGTTTCTTGAACATCCGCCGGCATCGACCAGTCCATAGAGAGTGATTCTTTTGGTAGCTGCTGAATAAGAGGAACGAGTTCGTCTCGGAGCGAGGCGAACAATTCGTCTAAGAGCTCGACCGTCATGCCCGGTTCGAAATCATAGAGCAATGCATCGTACGGATGTTTCTCATAACCGAAATATTCCGCAAATTTTTGCTGGAATCCGATAATCTTTTTAAGGTATGGAGCGAACGCGTCCCAATCATCCTGATCTTTCGCTTTTTCCCACGCCGTCTCAGCTTCTGAGACGAGCGTTACGTAAGCTTGATACTCATCATGCGGAATCTTGGCATTCCGTTCGTATTGCGTCTTCGCGACTTCAAGTGAACGCGCTTCAATGTCAGATAGACCCTCTTCATCCGCCATCCGTTCCAGCAATGAAGCGAACGACTCGCTCGTCTGTCGTTTGAATGCCTCGGTCGACAAATAACCGATTGTCTCTGCCCGGAGCGGTGCCGACTGTTCCGGCATTTGTGTACGCATGTCCCAATATAAGAGAGAGATTGCTTCATCGAAGGCACGCAGTTGTTTAAAATGTTCACGCCATTCTTTTGTTACTTCCATCTGTCTTTCACCCCTATGTGTTATTCTGTTCTCTTTCTACTTTATTATAGCTGTCAACCTTTGCCTACACCAGTTTACAAATCTTCTCGCTTACTGTAGGAAAGTGGTTTTGTGGCAGGACCCTCTAATACAGCCCCTTTTGCATCGAAACGAGAGCCGTGGCATGGACAATCCCATGACCGCTCGGCATTGTTCCATTTCACTGTACAACCGAGGTGCGTACAGGTCAGGTTGACGACATGGCACTGGTTATCCAAATCTCGATAGACGCCCTTGGTCTTCCCATCCACTTGTACGACCCCTCCCTCATCTAGCTGCAGGTCTTGTACATCTTTTCGTTCAAGCATCCGATTTACTGTCCCTTTCGTGAATTGAGCGGCAGTATCTAAGTTTGTTTTGAGAAATGCACTGATATCACTAGGTTTAACCGTTTGACGGAGCGGTGAGACCAGCTCGACGAATCGGTTCGGACGACCTGTGAGTTGGTCCGCGAGCAAGGTGCCGGCAGCGATTCCGTTCGTCATCCCCCATTTCGAAAATCCAGTCGCCACAAAGAGATCTGGTTCTCTTTTGAACATTTGCCCTACGTAAGGAAGTCCATCTAAGGTGATAAGATCTTGGGACGACCACCTATGAGATGCCCGATGCGTTCCAAAATGTGCCTGTGCGTCATTCTCCAATCGATCATATCGGAGACGCGTATCTGTGACTTGCCCAGCGGTATGCCCCTCACCTCCAACTAGTAAATAGCTTTTTCCGTTTTCACTATAGGATCGAAACGAACGATTTTGCTGTCCAACCTCTAAATACATCCCTCTGAGTGGTCGACTCTCCACTTCACAGGCAACGATATACGATCTTTCGATTGAAAACTTCGACACGTACAACCCGCGCAGGTCATTGAATGGATAGTGGGTCGCAATCACGACTTGATTTCCCTGTACCCTTCTACCGTTAGATGTAGTGACTACTGGACGTGGTCCCTGACTCACTTCCGTCGCTCTAGAATTTTCATAAATCTTTCCTCCGAGACGAACAAAACGTTCCGCTAATTCACGTAAGTATTTCACGGGATGGAATTGAGCTTGGTCATGGATCACCAACGCCTGCTCGATCGAGAACGGGAGAGCCTTTCTCACTTCTTCCGTCGCTTCTCCTCCGTCAATCTTCAAACGACGATACGCATCCAGTTCTTTAGTAAGTTCTTCGTTCGGTTCCCTAGAGTAAAGATACGATTGTTCATTCGCGTAATCGCAGTCAAACCCTTCTTCAATTTGTTTTTTTAGATAGATGAGCGCTTCTGAGTTGAACTCGTAATATAAACGAGCGATGGACTCAT
Organism: Exiguobacterium sp. 8H; assembly: GCF_902506255.1. Classification (GTDB taxonomy): domain Bacteria; phylum Bacillota; class Bacilli; order Exiguobacteriales; family Exiguobacteriaceae; genus Exiguobacterium; species Exiguobacterium profundum. Next base: position 789,577 of record NZ_LR733429.1, read on the forward strand.
CAAAATGACGAATCAACTTATGATAAATCGTCCCATGTTGAACGGAACATTTTGCCGTCGTATGTCCCGTCGTCCCATGTCCAATCTCTAACGCTTCTAGAAGCGTCACTTGTTTCCCTCGCTTTTGGAGTTCATAGGCGCAGACGAGTCCCGCAATCCCTGCCCCGATGACGACGACTTCGGTCGATTCCGAAACGGAAAGGGATGGGTACGGCGTCCCAGTATCATGTTGACGCCAAATGGAGTTCGTGAACGGATAACGATGCATGATGCATCCTCCTCTCTAAAAGTGACATCTTTACCCTTATACCCGAAACGCAGTTCTTTCATCGCCGATCAATCATTGACCTAGTTCTTTATTTTATTAGCGAAAAAAAAGAGCGTTTTCTATTATGTTTATAGAGTAACCAAAAAAGGAGGGACTTTTGTTGACCCGTAGAAGGAGACACCGAAGAAGAACGTACATCATGCGAAGAATGATTGCCGCGGTCGTTTTACTCGGAATCATCGCACTGATCCCGACGTTGGTCGGATTTAAACAAGATAAAGAAGCACCGACATTAGCAGAAGCGTCCACACCAAAAGCTGAACCGATGAATACAGGTCCGCTTTTCCCGGATATCGACATGGGTTCATGGAGTCCGAGTGAGACGAAGATGATTTCGGATGAGGAAATCTCTGTTGGCGCACTAACTTTCGTCAACGTGACCAAACAAGAGATATTGATCGATAAAAACGCCAATGATCGTGTGTTTCCAGCCAGTACGACTAAATTGATGACGGCACTGCTTGCTTATGAGAAGGCATCTGCAGCGAATGAACTCGACCAACCATTCATTACGATTCAACAGTCGACACTCGATATTCCATGGGACAGCCATATCGCGCATCTTGCCATCGGGGATACATTGACAGTTCGTCAAGCACTTTACGCCACGCTACTTGAATCCGGAAACGATGCTGCGAACAGCCTTGCGGAATACACGAGCGGGTCGACCGAGGCCTTCGTTCAATTGATGAATGATCGAGCAAAGGTTTTAGGATTGACTGGAACGCATTTCGTAAATGCGCATGGCTACTCGGATCCGAATCATTATACGACGGCGAACGACATGGCTAAAATCGCCTTCGCATTCAGTACATACCCGGAGTTGATTGAAATTGCCGGGACTTATGAATTAAAAGCCGAATTTAAAGATAAAGACGGTAACGGCAAACGTCGTTGGTGGTATCACCTCGGTTCATCGGTTAATGAACGAAGTGTCAACTACTCCAAGTTTGTGACCGCCACGAAGACGGGTTATACGGACGAATCCGGATATACCATGGTATTCATCATGAAACATAATAGCGAAACTTATATCTTGGTTACGATGCAGGCGAAGTCTGGACAAACATTCCCGACGATGCGACTCGTTGAAGAAAAAGCATTCAAATAAAGAAGTAAAGAGCATTCAAAGATGCTCTTTTTCTTATGATTAAAAATATGTTTTCTGAAAATTTTCCCATAAATATTACATTCATGTTACACAGGAAAGTCCTCAGCATTTCAAATATTCAGAATATTTAAACTTTTTATCTGAAAATTTTAGCCTCCATCCGTTGGTATAATGGGCTTTAGAGCTGTTTTTATGAAAAAGTGTCAGTTTGCAATCATTTCAAAGGTTCTGTAAGGTAAAGCACAAGTTCGCATTTTCAACTTTTGTTTTTAACTGTGTGATGTCTTCACACAATCGCGAACGAGTTGATTAAATAGATCTTTTAACTTAATAGGAGGTAATTCAATGCTATGGCAAGAATGGGTATCAATCGCGCTTTATCTCGTGATGATGCTTCTTATCGGATACGTTGCGTATAAACGAACGACCGATTCATCAGATTATATGTTAGGTGGCCGTAAAATGGGGCCAGGCGTTACAGCCATGTCAGCCGGAGCTTCGGATATGAGTGGTTGGATGTTAATGGGACTACCGGGTGCAATGTATGCAACTGGACTATCAGCAATTTGGTTAGCCGTTGGATTGGTCATCGGAGCTTACTTGAACTACTTGTTAGTTGCTCCACGACTTCGCGTCTTCACAGAGATGGCGAACGATTCGATTACGATTCCAGACTTCTTAGAGAATCGGTTCCGAGATCACTCGAACTGGCTACGGATCCTTTCTGCATCCGTCATCATCATCTTCTTCACGTTCTACACATCAGCTGGACTTGTATCCGGCGGGAAGTTGTTTGAAAGCTCATTCGGATTAAATTATCAGACAGGTGTCATTGTCACAATTAGTGTCGTCATCTTATACACCCTCTTCGGTGGATTCACGGCAGTTAGTTGGACGGACTTCGCACAAGGTGTCATCATGTTCTTGGCGCTCGTGCTCGTACCATTCGTCGCTTTAACAGATATCGGTGGAGTAGACACTGCTGTCAACTCTGCAACGACAATCAATGCCGATTTGTTCGACCTCTTTAAAGGGACGACGACACTCGGGATTATCGGTCTCCTCGCTTGGGGACTTGGTTACTTCGGTCAGCCACACATCATTGTTCGCTTTATGGCAATCCGTGATGTGAAATCATTGAAAACGGCTCGTCGTATCGGGATGAGCTGGATGACAGTATCTATAATCGGTGCCGTCATGACAGGGTTCGTCGGAATCGCTTATTTCCGAGGACAAGGAAATCCACTCGGGGACCCGGAAACAGTCTTCATTCAATTCTCTGAAGTCTTGTTCCACCCGTTCATCACTGGTTTCTTATTGGCAGCCATCCTTGCTGCGGTCATGTCGACGGTATCGTCGCAATTGCTCGTCACATCATCTGCATTGACAGAAGACTTCTATCGTAAATTCTTCAACAAAGATGCAAGTGAGAAGACGATGGTCCTTGCCGGACGTGTTGGTGTCTTGCTAGTAGGAGTTGTAGCGACGCTCATGTCACTCAACCCATCAAGTACAATCCTCACACTCGTCGGATATGCATGGGCTGGATTCGGTTCTGCATTTGGACCAGCAATCCTCTTGTCACTTTACTGGAGCAAGATGACGCGTCAAGGTGCCCTCGCTGGTATCCTCGTCGGTGCCATTACCGTCATTCTCTGGATCGTCACTGGACTTTCGACAGTCCTTTATGAAATGGTACCTGGCTTCTTCTTGAGTATGTTGGCAATCGTGCTTGTCAGTAACTTTACTAGCCAGAAAGAACAAAAACGTATCAACCGTGAATTCGGTGAAATGGAAGCTGAATTGGCAGCTGCGAAGAAAGAGTAACGATTCACACAAAAACTCGGTTCCCTATAAAGGGACCGAGTTTTTTGTTTTACATCGATGCTGCGATTAACCAGACACGAATCACAAACGGTACGAGAACCAATACGAACATTGCGTTTCGCATCCACCGATTTCGGTTCCAATAGTACGCCATTAGTACGAAGGGATGCAATGCGACCAATTCGTATGGATTGAACCAAAACCATGTGATAATCAATACGATTAAAAAGTACAATACTGATTTTTCTTTCGACGTTCGGTATTCACGCCACATATCATAGGCGCCTTTAAAGAAAGCGATGAATGTTGCAATCCAGAATACGATGACAATCACATTATCAAATCCACTAAACAACTGAGTAACCACCTTTTAGGAAGGATTTTCTACATAAAAACCGCCCCAGTAAATATGACGGTACGTAAACTCTTTTCCACTTTCTACAGTAATCACAATTTCATCTTCCGTCAACACGAGGACATGAACCGGTACCTCACCCTGGCGAAGCATCGGGCTAAATAATTGAAACTGTTTGTTCAACCATTTGCGCTCTGAAAAGTTTTGATAGTGATGTAGAGAAAGCATCGAATGGCTCAAGTATGCAGCACCAACTATTGCGACAGCGATCGGTGGCGCGCCGATTTCCATCATGAACGAGAAGACGAGAACAAGTGATAGCACCCCATACGCGAACTCTACTAATTCCATGAGAGAGGCTCGGCTAGCTATCACATATTGAATCACACGAAACATGAGATACAAGATGATACTGACAATCAAGTACTCAGAGAATGGCGAGTGTCGGAACGATACGTCCAAATAGAACAAGACAGGTAACAGTAGGATCCATTTCCATAGATGTAAGGCGAGGTAAAACAATGATTGATCGATGAAACGACGATTGTGTACGAGCCGTTGCATATCCATGTTTCCCACCTCCGCTTAGATGATGTGACCTTACGTTACCATTCCCTATTCTTTCGAATGATAACTAGCAATTACACGTCTAATGAAGTTTTTCTTTCCTCTCGATTAACGTCGCATTCAACAGCCCACCAAGCAAGATGACAGAGGCAGCGAGATAGAACCAAATCAATAAGACGATGAATGCACCGAGTTGACCATAAAACTGCTCGTAGTTTGCGAATTGTGAATAGTAACTAAACACGTTCGAGACAAGCAGAATCCCTACTGTTGCAAAAGCGGCTCCGGCCCAACTATTTTTAAATGTTCCGGACACACTTGGCAACCACTTATATACAAATACGAATACAGTGAATAGAAGACCTGTTCCGATGATCCATCTGAAGTAAAACCAAATCTGCGCATATGTCGTGACAATCTCATCGATGAACAACACGTATGAAGAGATTTCTCGAAGTGCCGTCTCAATCACAGGGACGAGCAATGAAAATGGCAACACAAACATGAGCGCCAAGGTGATGGCGATATCCTGTAAGACGCCCCTCCAAAAGGCTTTATTACGAACAGCCCGGTAGGCATCGTTCAATGCCCGCACGAGAGATTGTACGGCCATCGATGAGATCCAGAGTGCTGGTAAGATACTGAATGATGCCAATTTCAATTTGGAGTTGTCGAATACGGCTTCAATGTTTCCTTCTAATAGCTTGTAACTGGCTTCAGGCATGATGAGTGATAACGCTTGAATCACATCGCCACTCGTAAACGGTAAAAATCCAACAATCCCTAATACGAATAATAAGAACGGGAACGTGGATAAAATGAAATAATAGGCTAACATGGCCGCTTGATCAAAAAAACGTTCTGTAAAAAATCGCTTGACGATTGTCAAAAATACTTGTTTCATCGTTACTCTCTACTTTCTTTTTATAATATAATGCGGTATTTGAAATAATAAGTTCAAAATGAAGAGGAAGCCCCTGTTTCCAGGGACGTCCCATTGATTGATGATCCTTCAACTAATTTCTTCTTTTTTTGTTTCCCACGCTTCAATATGTTCCATACCAGGAAGTTCGACACCATCTTTAAAAAATTCCGGGTCTCTTCCTTCTTTCTTTTGGGCCATATAGTCGTCGAGGAGCGTCTTGGCAACTTTACTCAATCGGAAAATCGCATACATGTTGACGAGTGCCATCAAGCCCATAAAGATGTCGGCAATCGACCAGACGAGTCCCGCAGATCGCACAGACCCGAACATGACCATCCCGACAACGGCAATCCGATAGATTATCAAATATCGCTTCTTCTCAGATATGAACTCGATGTTCGTCTCTCCATAATAATAATTGGCCAAAATCGAACTGAAGGCAAAAAGTAAGATGGCGACAGTCATGAGAGTCGTCGCAATCGGTCCGATTTCAACGAGAAGCGCCTCTTGGGCAAGCTCAATCCCTTGGAAAGCTTCAGAGCCTTCAACTCCTGAAATGAGGACAATCATCGCTGTTGCGGTACAGATGAACAAGGTGTCAACGAATACGCTAAGCGATTGAATCAATCCTTGCTTGACCGGGTGACTCACCTCAGCGGTAGCTGCGGCGTTAGGGGCAGACCCCATACCTGCCTCGTTCGAGAAGAGACCACGTCGAATTCCTTGGAGGACGGCTGCACCGACCGCACCACCGAACAACTGTTGGAAACCGAGGACACCTTCAGAGAAGATGGCGGAGAACACCTGTGGCACGACATCAAGATTCGTAAGGACGACCCAAATAGCGAGTAAGATATAACCGCCCGCCATGATTGGTACAATGATTCCCGATAAGGTCGAGATGGAACGAATCCCACCGAAGATGACGATAGCGGTGACAACGGACAAGATGATGCCGACCCAGACCGTATCGATCTCAAATACGTTATTCACGGAGAGTGCGATTGTATTTGCCTGGACGGAGTTGAACGCAAAACCGAACGCGAACGTAATCAAAATGGCAAATACGATGCCTAACCAGCGTGCACCAAGTGCACGTTCGATATAGTACGCCGGACCACCGCGCCAAGCCTTGCCGTCATGCACTTTATACACCTGGGCGAGCGTACTTTCAACAAACGCCGAAGCTGCTCCGATCAAGGCGATGAGCCACATCCAAAATACTGCCCCGGGACCTCCTAAGGCAATGGCCGTCGATACGCCGGCGATGTTCCCCGTACCGACACGGGCAGCCGTTCCGATGGCGAACGCTTGGAAAGATGAGACCTGTCCTTTCTCATGCTTGATTCCTTTCACGAATAAGAGTTTAAACATTTCCGGTAACATTCGAAATTGAACGAACCCCATCCGAAACGTAAAATAAAGACCTCCTGCAATCAATACGAAGATGAGAAGGTACGACCATAAATAGTCATTGATTTGCATAATCAGTTCTCGAATATCCAACGAAATCGCCTCCTTTTATCGGGTTTTTACCCGGTCTGAATATGACGGAAACAGTATGTTCACCGCACTTCCTTTAGAATCTCTTCACAGAGACGATGTGTCTCGAGACTGTCTTCCGCGACAACGGAGGCGTTCGGTTCCCCACGAAGTAAACGTAAGAAGTCTTCCACAAGGTCGATAAATCCTCGACGTTTCAAATTCGACTCCCATGGGTCGAGCGACCATTCCTTCACACCGTCTCGTCCATAGTCTGTAATCCGCTCCACATCACGCGTGACCCGCTTCACGGTCGGTGACATGACTTCCATCACTTCTTCGGTGCAACTGTTGTCTCGGTTCATCCAACCGATTGCCTCGATTCCCCCTGCCTTGAAATGAATCATCACTTGTTTCAGCACATCCCCTTCAAATCGAGGTGTGACACGTAAACGTTCGATAGGCTGAAGGTCGGTCAAATAACGGAGCGTATCGACGACATGCACGAAATCCTCGATCACAAATTCACGAAGCGATGCCGGTTTATACGTTCTGTTCTTTTGAATGAAGACCATATTTTTTTCTTCGACTTGTTTGAGTGCCTGTGTGGCCGTGGCAAATCGGCGATTGAAGCCTGTGACGAGATGGACGCCTTTCTCTTTAGCAAGTGCGACGAGTCGTTCCGTCTCTCCAAGAGTGAACGTGATCGGTTTGTCGATGAAGACATGCTTTCCTTGCCGTAGACAATACTCGGCTTGCTCATAATGAACAGCTGTCGTCGAATGAATCATGACCGCATCGATTTCTGTCATCGGCACGGCGTGTAGGTCTGAGTACCCTCCTTTGAAACGAAAGGTCGAGATGATATCGTGTAACTTCTGTTCATCCCTTGAGACGAGATACACATCAACGTCCTTTAATCCGGCATATACAGGTAGATATGCTTTTTTGGCGACATCCCCGATGCCCACTACTAAAATATTCATTTGCTCACTCCTCCAATATTATGTAGAAAGCCCGAAGCGATTGCCTCGGGCTCACGTAATAGATACAATCTCAAAACTTGTGATCGGTTCACGAATCGCGTCAGATACAATCTGGTAAGCCGCATGTAATTCTTCTTGATTATTTAAGTCCGGCACACGGTCCATTTCTACCTCGACCGTCCGAGTGTTCTGTTCTTTCACATGTAACTGATATTCGACTGTATACTTTTCCATCATCTGTCCCCCTCTAATTATACATATGTTATGTATATCCTGTTACACGGATGATGAAACAAGTGAGTTTGTTCTAAGAAAACAGAAAAATGACCGCTCAGGTGAACGGTCATGGATTCATCATTCTGATTTCGGTTTTGCGTCACGGTCCGGACGTGGGCGACGCTTTCCGAAGTATTGGTAATATTGCGTCTCGATATTTCCGTTGTACAGCTTCCGACGCTTCGTCGCCGGGCGCCCGTATGCCTTCTCGAAGTCTTCATAACTCGTCAACATATAGACACTGTAACCAGGGTATTTCGCATATTGTTCCCCGATCCGTTCGTACAAGTCGATGATTTCTTCTTCTGACTGAAGTCGTTCCCCATAAGGTGGGTTTCCGATGATGACCCCGTACTCTTCTTTCGGCTTCAGTGCGGCTGCGTCACTATGGACGAATGTGATCGCATCACGGACGTCAGCGAGTTCCGCATTGTCTTTTGCAAGTTTCACCATCCGCGGATCCAAGTCGATTCCATAGATTTTTAACGGTTTATCCCACTCCGCCTTCTCATTCGCTTCATTTATTGCCGCATACCAGGCTTTTTTCGGGATGCATGTCCAATCCTGTGCGAAGTATTCACGGTTGATACCCGGCGCGATATTTCGTCCAATCATCGCCGCTTCGATGGCGAGCGTCCCTGAACCTGTAAATACGTCATAAAACGGCATGTCCGGACGCCAGTTTGTCAATTGAATCATCGCCGCTGCCATCGTCTCTTTGAGTGGAGCTTGCGAATGAAGCTCACGGTAGCCTCGACGGTGAAGTGGACCGGACGTATCGATCGTGATGGTCGCCACATCTTTCAAAAGAGCGACTTCGATTGGGAATTTCGCGCCTGACTTCGGCAACCATTCTCCCTCTTTACGATAGCCGCGTTGCATCGCTTCAACGATCGCCTTCTCCGTGATTTTCTGACAGTCACGAATCGAGAACAGCTTTGATTTGACCGAGCGTCCGTCGACCGTGAACGCCGCGTCCCACGGCATGAGGTCGGTCCATGGTAACGCTACGACCCCGTCAAACAATTCTGTAAACGTTGTCGCCTTGAACTCGGCAACGACGAGTTTGACCCGGTCTGCTGTCCGCAACCACATGTTCAGACGTGGGATGTCTTCCATTTCCGCGTCGATATAAATCCGTCCGTTCTCGACTTCGCACGTGTATCCTAAATCCCTTACTTCTTTTGCCACAAGTGCCTCGATTCCCATCGCTGCCGTCGCAATCAGTTTACGTTTTGCCATCTAAATCGCCTTCCTTCTACATAAATATCTTTCAGTCATTTTGTAAGTTGTAAAAAAATCATGAAAAAAGGAGCTCAAGTATATGTGCTTGAACTCCTTGTCGTTGTCAGTTGAGACTATGTTGTCCTGTAAGCCATGTTCTGTACTCCGGTGCTCATAGCGGTCTCCCTGGCACGATGGAGTGACAATCATCTATCTGCGCACATCAGCGCCCTCCGTCCCGTTCGATTCCGGTCTGGAAGTTCCCCTACCATAGTTTGGGTTTCTCGCTCGTGGGGTTTACCTCGTTCCACTCTGAACGTTTCCGATCAGACTCCGTCACTGTGGCACTTTCAAGAAGCGGACACCATATCCGAGGACTTAGGTGTTTCTTCTGCCGTCAACTTGCGTTGCCTACACTTATCGTTTCGTGTAGCACGATCACTACAGCCATCACAGGCTGTGCGAGCATGGACTTTCCTCAAGACTTGCGTCCCGCGATTGTCCAGACTTCATAGTCACTTCAACCATTGTAGCTGAAATTTGAACGGTTGACAACTTAAATTCGAAACTTGATTTTACGTTCAGTCAGCGCTAAAATAAGGCGTGTTCATTGAATAAGGAGGGATTTTGATGCATCAGGATGCAAAAAACGGTTGGATTCAACGTCTGACTTATGTAATAGAAATCGATGACATTAAAGTGCTCCACCCGAACAACGGCGTGTTCGCCTTCTACCGAAATAATCGTCTCGTCCGAGGGTTTGAACCGTTCGACATCAAGGCACCGAACGAACTCTCGAAACGACCTTATCATTTTGACCATCACAATTTAGCACATCTCGAGGAGCGCTTCCCGGACGCCATTCCAGTGTTCGATGAAACGCATGAGACGCGTCGCGCTTGGAGCGACCGTGTCCGAGTCGGTCTTTGCGAAATCATCCGAGATGGGAAACTCAGTTTCGAGCATATTGATGACCAAGGGAACGTATTAGAAGCGAGTATCCGTTGGTGTGGAGAAGCCATCACCATCGATTAAATAGAAAAAGCCGTCTCTCCGTTAGGAGCAGGCGGCTTTTTATCTTACAAGGTCTCTGTGACCGGAGGCTCGTCTTCGATGATTGGTGGCTCAAAAGATGTCGTCACCACTTTTTCGCGAAGGTCCGTCGGTTTAAGGATGACCGTCAGCTTCTGTGTCGTATTCCCTCTTACCGGGAATGTCCCGGCGATGTGGAGGGCTTCGTACAAGACCTTCCCATTTGAATCAAGTACCGTGACCGTGCCTTTTCGTGTCGTGTGAATCGAGAACGTCCCTTCTTCCGACACCTTCACAGACACTGCCGTCTTCAACGTGTTGACATAATCAATCGTTCGGCTCGTGTATCGCTTATGTTTTCCATCCGTGACTTGACCGACGATGCGATATTGTCCGCTCGGTAACCAATCCCCGCTCGAATACATCGTGAACGACCGATTTGGTGTGAGCGTCTTGACTTTCTTGTTCCCTTGATACAGTGTGAACGAGGACTTTAAGTTCGAATGCTTCATGACACTCAACTTGACATCATTCACGTATCGACTCTTCCACACCGAAGGGGCAGAGATGTGAATAGGGCGAGCCGTTGCCTCTAGCAGTTTCATCGCATTCAATTCCGTATAAGACTTTCCGGAGGCTTTTGGCATCTTCGCAATCAACTGGTCGATCTCACCAGGTGTCAAATAAGGATTGATCGATTTGACGAGCGCGAGGCTCGCCGTGACCATCGGTGCCGCCATCGACGTCCCGTCCATAAAGATAAAGCGGTTGTTGATTCCTAGAGAGAGGATGTTCACACCTGGCGCCACGATTTTGACGCGATCGTCCATATTGCTAAAGCTCGCGAGACGATGTCTAGAATCGATTGCACCGACCGCGATTACCTCTTTCATGTTTGCAGGAAAATTGATCGTCTGTTTTCGATCATTTCCAGATGATGCGACGATAATGACCCCTTTCGCCCTTGCCCGTTTAATCGATGTGGCCAAACGACTATCATAATCATCCCCTCCAAGCGAGAGGTTGATGATGTTCGCCCCTTTCGCTACAGCCGTATCCACTGCATTGGCGACCGTCCAAGAGTCTGTTTTATCTGAATTCACCCCGTAGAACACATTATAAAAGTGATAGCGGACGTTCGGCGCGAGTCCGGCGATCCCAAAACGGTTATGTTTCCCGGCCATGATCCCAGCGGTATGTGTGCCATGAATATCCGCAGTGTATGGACCTTTCATGGAATTGACGACACGAGGAACGTTCTTCAAATCCGTATGGTTACGGTCAGCTGACGAGTCAATCAGCGCCACAACGATATCAGTTGCGCCTCTCGTCTTATTCCAGGCCAAATCCATACCGATTTGCTTCACATAATATTGGCTCGTGACTTGTGGTTCTGAGACGACGTAACCATGTTTCTTAAGGATGACCGGCTGTGCTGCATCTACTCCGACCGGCAGTAAAAGGGCAATCGCTGTCAAAAGGGCAATCTTTTTCATTCCTTCCGCTCCATTCCAAACTGATAAAGTGACTCCATTATCTCAAACTTTGGATTAGATTTCCCTTTTTTTGAATAAAAAGTTGTCGCTAAGTTTACCAATAGCTCGGCTCATCCGGGTGCAGCATATCAAACTCGACAATCCGTCCAATCGTCAAGTACGTATAGTAGCGCGCCAGTTCCACCCGGCTTGGGTCGGGACGGAATCCCTCGAGGTCCTCTCCAAGTGGAGACCCGTCAATGGTCTCAAACTGCTGGCAAAAAAAAGACTCCGTTTCAGCGTCCCAGACGATGCGATCTCCGATATATCCGCTTCCGAAGCGAATGTAATCGATGATCGACGGAACGATGACTTCTGCTGGCAAGCGTTCACTCATCCGACCAACGAGTTCATATCGCAGACGATCTGCCTGATCGGCTTCCTCAAGGGATGCACATTTGAGTACTTCTTTATTGATTTCAATCAATACGACATAATCCCCAGATTCGATGGAGAGCTTCATTGCCTCACCTCACTTTTTCATTCCTACATCCGATTCTCTACAAGTCATTATTCGAGATAAATGGTGGGAATCCTGTCCATTCCTCATTTTTTTCCAAATCGCAGTTGAGTTCACAACATTCTAACTGTTTTTGTTATACTAATCATATGAATTAAGAGAGGAAGTGCATCATGGCCAAACGACCGCTGACCCCTCGAGAAAGTGAGTTGATTGCGACCGCGTTATTTGTTGTCGGAAGCGTTCCCTATTCAGGACATATCGATCGTCTCGAATCCCTCACCTTACGTGATATCGCTGATGACTATTTGAATGGAACTGCCACTTCCGCAGACGCGATCGACGCACTCGACCAATACATCTACGTCCGGCGTCATCGTTTTAAAAACGTGACCCCTCACAACCTTTGGACATTGGATGATCGGACTGAACAAGAAGCATTGCGTCATATTTCCAAACGACCTGAATTGAAAAAGGGGCAGACGTTGAATAAACGGAATCAACCGTTTCAAGCAGGACAAGAAATCGAGTTCAAGGTGGACAAACATGTCGACCGTGGACAATTCCGCATCTACATCGGAAAACTTCAAGGGTATACGTGTAAAGCCCAGTCAAAAGAACGTGAAAAGCTGAAGTCATTATCAGGATGGATCACACATATTGACCCGAAAGACCGATTGGTATTTGTCAACGTGACAGACTTCGGACGGATGCCAATCGAACCTGCGATGAAACAAGAACTTGAATCGATGAGCGCTTCGATGCTCGGTTGGTTCGCCACGGCAACAATCCCTTCTGAAGAAGAAGCGCTCCTTGCCAAACGGATGATTGCCACGTTGCAGCGGCGCGATCAACCGTATTGGTTCACGCTGACGACCGCGTTGAACCACCCTCGCCCAGAACATGTGAAACGCTGGGGAACAGTCGTGAATCTTCTCGTCAAAGCGAGTAACGGTGACCAAAAGGCCATCCAAACATTAGAGACTCAAGAAGACAAATACTTTAAGGATGCGTTCATCCGCGCCCTCCGTGCCCTTCATCAAGAGATGACGAAGCAATAAAGCTGATACGATTCGAGGTGACTCCGCATGGGTCACCTCGTTTCGTGTCGAACCTATTTAGGAAAGGAACGACCGCTATGCGTATACTCATCGTAGAAGACGACCCCTCCATTTTACGCCTTGTGAAAGAAACGTTCGAGGATGCGGGTCATGAGGTGTTGACAGCGACCGACGGGAACACAGGCGAAGAACGTTTCACGATGCAACCAATCGATGCCGCGATTGTCGACATCATGCTCCCAGGGCTTGACGGTCGTGAATTGTGTCGACGACTCAAGGCGACTCTCGATATTCCCGTCATTTTACTAACCGCTCTCGATGAATGGGAGGATAAGCGTCAAGGATTCGTTCATGGGGCAGACGACTATGTGACCAAACCCTTCATCCCTGAGGAGTTACTCTTTCGATTGCAAGCCGTCTCGCGACGTTATCAACGTTCGGCCGCTTCACAAATTCAAGCTGGTCCTCTTCGACTCGATTTAAGAGAATACGAGGTGACGCTTGAGGGTCAGCTGTTCTATCTCCCTAAAAAAGAGTTTGAACTATTATTTCAACTCGCCTCTTTTCCGGGAAGAGTGTATCGTCGTGAGGAGTTAATTGATTTGGTATGGGGATTTGATTTCGAGGGGGATGAGCGAACAGTTGATGTTCATATCAAGCGACTTCGTAATCGGTTCGATCACCCTGCTTTGTCGATTCGAACCGTACGAGGTGTCGGATACTCGCTCGAGGTGAACGGATGAAGACACTCTACACGCGAATCATCGTCACGATGTTCTTGATTTTACTTCTATCCGGAGCCATCTCCCTGTTGATCAGCAATGTGGCTTATTACAAGTGGTGGCAACCTTCCTATAGCGAGAAGACGGAACGGGTCGCCAAAATAGCGGAGTCGTATGTCGAGAACCATACCGATTTAGACTATGATGCCTTCTATACTTTCTTAGCTGCGACCGGATATCAACTGGTCGTCGTGGATGCGACTGACGAACGTCGACGTTTTGGCGGTGCCTTTCGGGATGAGACTATCTCTGACAAGGTGATCCAATCCGTACGGAACGGGTCTCCATATCAGGGAATGCGTGACTTTCCGTTTCATCTCTTCTTGCTCGGATTGTTCGATAACGAACTGACGAACACATATGGATTTACACTTGAAAACGGGGACGTCATCTTTATTCGTCCGGATTTGAGTGCCCAAATCCGCGAGTTACATCTGTTCGTCGGTCTATTTTTCGCACTCGTCACCCTCTTGGCATTTGGCTTGATTGCCATCTCGACAAGGTCCCTGGTCCGCCCGTTACAGACGCTCACGAATGCGACCACATCCGTCGCCATGCGTAAAGCTCCGGAACATCTCCCCGTCGAGCGTCAAGATGAAATCGGAACGTTGGCACGACAATTTCAAAACATGTCAAATGAGATCGATCGTACCGAAGCGAGACAGCGACGATTCGTTTCGAATGTCTCCCATGAATTTCAATCTCCTTTGACCTCCCTAGGTGGCTATGCAGAAAAATTAGCTGACGATACGGAAGGTGAATCAAGAGAATATGCGCGTGTCATCGAACAGGAGACGAAGCGTCTATCCCAATTGACGAAACAACTGCTGCTTTTATCACGATTGGATGAAAATCCCCCGATTCTCGAGACGAACGTGAATGTGCTTCAATCGGTATCCGAAGTCATTCAAACGAACGCTTTCATTCTTGATCAAAAAGGGATCGCCGTCGTTACCGACATCCCACAAGACGTAGTCTTGAAGAGTGACCCGGTTCTACTCGCACAAGTTTGGAACAATGTATTGATGAACGCCGTTCATGCTTCACATGATGGAGGCACAATCCACATCACCTGTACCGTCGACCCAGGTATCGTCATCTCGGTTACGGATGAAGGGGTTGGGATGGACGACGAGACAAAAGAGCACCTGTTCGACCGCTTCTATCGCGGGGACACTGCTCGAACGACTCAAGGGACAGGTCTCGGTCTTGCCATCACCTCAGATATCATCGACCTACATGGCGGAAACATCACAGTCGAGTCAAACCTCGGAACCGGCACCACGGTTCATTTACATTTTTGATGTCGTTCATATTCTGTTCATATTGATTACGTACACTTCCTTCATCAGCACTTGAAGGAGGTTTTTTTATGCAGTTAGGTTGGAAAGAGATGTGGAGACAGAAAAGAAAGTTTTCCATGTTGTTCGTGATCACATTATTGATTGTCATGTTGACGACACTCATCACAGGGCTAGCAGACGGTCTCGCATATGATAACGGTTCTGCCTTGCACGAATTGAATGCTACGACGTATCAACTTGATCCGGACTCAGAAGGTCAATTGACACGATCGTTTATAGACGTCACAGCGGATACTTCAAACGAAACGATGAGCGTCCGACAGCTCACGGTCACGATTGATGGAAAAAAAGAAGAGGTCACGCTATTCGCCCTTCCAAGTGGAAGTAATATTGGCCCAGGTACTTATCTAGAAACAGGTGAAGTCTTGTTTGACCCAAGTCTTTCAGAACAGCTTGGAACAGGTGACACGTTGACCGACTTTGCGTCCGAATATCGTTTTACGATCGCCGGTGAGGCGCCTGGACGCTACAGTCATGGACCGGTGATTTACACGACGAACGAGACGTGGTTCGATTATTTGGATTACTCCGAACAACGTCCATATGTATCGGCTGAGATTGGAACGGAATCCACGATGTCCAATTCGCTCGTCATGAGTCAACAAGATTTGATTGAGTCGGTTCCTGGATATAGTGCCGAGCAAAGCACATTCACGATGATGCGTGCTTTTCTACTCGTTATCGGAACGTTTATTTTGACCGCATTCTTTTATTTGTTTACGCTTCAAAAGTTACCTGAACTCGGAATTCTGAAGGCAATCGGTCTCTCTCCTCGAATCATCGGACGGGCACTGCTCTTTCAGGTCATCGTCATCGTATCTGCCGCAGTCGCCACATCGATCGGGTTCATGTACGTCGTCGATGCGTTGATTCCATCATCGTTACCGTTTCTCGTCGACTTCGGTCATGTCGCGCTATTCGGGTCCATGTTCATTTTCTTATCTGTTCTTGGCGCGTTGTTACCGTTATGGAAACTACGTCAAGTCGACGCAATTGAAATCATAGGAGGAAAAGCATCATGAGGTTAAGCCATGTATCACATCAGTTTGACGGTCAGCTCGTATTGAATGACATCGAGTTACATGTATCGCCAGGGGAATGCGTTGCCATCGTCGGTCCGAGTGGTAGCGGGAAGAGTACATTGTTATACATCCTCGGTCTATTGCGAAAACCAGATCAAGGAGCATTTTTGATGAACGAACGGGACGTATTCGAATTAGATGAGGAACAACGTCGTCTGTTACGTCTACATGAAGTCGGGTTCGTGTTTCAGCAGGCCCACCTGATTCCCTACTTGACGGTGCTCGAGCAACTTGAGCTGATTCAGGAGAAGAGACAGATGGATGCGAAACAACTATTGTCCGACCTCGGCTTAGGACACCGCCTGCATCATCTCCCGTCGACATTGTCGGGAGGTGAAAAGCAACGTGTCGCCGTCGCACGTGCCTTGATCAACTCCCCACAACTCATTTTGGCAGATGAACCGACGGCGAGTCTTGATTATGAGAATGGACGACGTGTGATGGAGTTATTGGCCAAACAAGCGCATGAAGAAGGGAGACGTGTCGTCGTCATCACACATGATGAACGCATGCTCGATGTGTGTGATCGCGTCCTTCGTGTGATTGACGGTACCTTGACCGAGCTCAACAAGGAAGAAGGGCATCACGACCAATTTGATGCAATTGATGAGTGAGCCATCCTCCAAGGCGAATGGCAACAAGGATTGATCCGTTCTCTGAAATGGTCGCCTCTTCGATACTCATCAATCGTTCGATGATATGATTCGATTCGAATCGAATCCCCGAAAGACAGGAGAGTGCGCGAACGATTTCCTCTGGTCGACATTCGACTAGACGCGCAATCTCTTGTACCTCGGTGAGGAGGCTTGTTTGGTTATAAAGAAAATAACGGTCGAGAATAACATCAAATACGAGTCCGATGATTCGTTCATCTCCTTCAATCGTCCACGAGAACGTTACTCCCCGTTCAAGCATCCCCTTTCTGTCGCTCAACACCATTTGTATCATTCGATAGATCTCTGACCTCTCCATATAGATATCCCCACCCTCCTGCTGTTGTCACTCCATCGTATCGTTCAAAATCATGTCTTTCCATGTGCCTTGATTCCTGATATTCACACGATTATGTTCTGTATGCCCTCTCCTTATGTAAGAAAACAGGACCGTATCGATTCGTTTCGGGTACAATAACGTTGAAAGGAGTCGGTATTAATGCAACGAAAATGGAAAATTGGATTGGCATCACTTTTCACAGGCTACTACGCGGTCAGCTACTATGCCTTCAAACGAATGACGCGGGGCAAACGAAAGACTCCGGAGATGTTACTCGCTCCATATACGGACGAAGATCGCAACTTTTATCATGACGTACCGTTCGAGCATGTCTCGATTCAATCTCGTGATGAGTACCGCCTCTACGGGCGTATCTATCGGAATGAGGGGTCAACAAAATGGATTGTGTTCGTACATGGATATACCGCATCACATAGTTTCATGGCCCCTCACCTCGCCATGTTCCACCGTCTTGGCTTTAACCTGCTTGCCGTCGATTTACGTTCACATGGGGAGTCCGAAGGAATTTATGCCTCATATGGTTTCCATGAAAAAGTCGATATGATCGACTGGGTGGACTGGTTGAAGACAGAGGAAACAGTCGATCAAGTCGGGCTTCACGGCGTCTCGATGGGAGCGGCCACCGTCTTGCAGACGACTCCGCTCACGAACGTCGACTTCGTCATCGCAGAATGTCCGTTTGACGATATGAAACAATTGATGCGTTATCAATTGAAAGAGTTACACCATATCCCAGCCGAGCTCATTTTACCGGGAATCGACTATTTCCTTTGGTCTCGTGCCGGGTTCACGATGAGACAAGTCCAACCGAAAAAGGCCGTCACGGAAACGACGACCCCAATCCTATTCGTACATGGTTCAAAAGATGATTTCGTCCCGACGTGGATGTCGGTCGAAATGAATGCATTGAACCGGAAGAACGACTTGGTATTGATTGATGGCGCAGAACATACCGATTGCATGATCAAGGACGCTCCTGCGTATGAGGAGGCGGTCACTCGCTTTTTGCATCGACATGGATTGGACCGGCAATCAAATCAAGTAGCACATGTAACACCATGACCGGCCAAAGGACACCCATCCCTAAATATAGGATACCTAGTCCGAATCCAACGATCCCTGTCGTGAAGACTCCCTTTATCCCTTGATAGGCATGGGCCACACCGAAAAGGGCGCCCCCGATTAAGGCGAGAGTCAAATCCGGGACCTCGATATAGAGGGAGATCGTGTATAGCAGGACTCCTCTGAAAATGAATTCCTCGGTCACGCCTGCAGTGACCGAGACGGCACCCCACGCTTGTTCCTCAGGTTTTGTCCGAGGGAGGAGCAGCTTCTCTAAATCGAGCTCATAGTAAGGGCGTAACACATTTCGGAGACGTGCTGAAGTTTTTACCAACAGATAAAAGACGAGCGCCACGGTGACCAGGATGCATGACAAGTAAAAGACTTGCCAAGCCTGTTCGTTCCCCGCTTCTGGTCCGAACGTTAATCCGACTTCTGATGGCGGTACTTGAAATAAAAAGATGAGGGCAACAATCAACAAGGTCAGCCCCCATGCCGATTTCACGGTTTGTTCGTACACCCATGTCCGTCCTCTCGTTTCAATCAAGGGACGAATCAATTTGGCATTGAAGATTTGAACGATCAGCATGTAGCCGATAATGGCTGTAAAAATCAAACGTTCAAGCATCCATATCCACTCCTGTCCTTCCTCTTAGCTATATGCTACACTATTCGGGTATTGTCTAAAAGCTAGGAGGCGGTATCTTGAAACGTATGATGCTGCGACTGACCGGTTTCATTATTGTGCTCGTGCTTTTGCTCGGGGCAGTCGGCTGGCTCGGTCAACATGATAAAGTGAACAATGGATTGTATCGAACCTATTATGGAGAGAACGGTGTTCCGAACACGCATCTGGCCGTCTATCAAGACGCTGCTGAAACATATGACGTGGACTGGCGCCTACTGGCTGCCGTTCACCGTGTAGAGACCATCTTCTCACACAGTTCGTCGATGCGTTCGTCTGTCGGCGCGATCGGACCTTTTCAATTCATGCCCCGTACTTGGCTCGGTTGGGAATATGATACCGATGACCAAAAAGGCGATGTCCCAGAAGACGAAGTGGATTTGACGGACCTTGCCTTGATTGAACAGTATGGCGGACTCGGTCGCGACGGGAACGGCGATGGAAAAGCTGACCCACACAGTCTAGTTGATTCTGCGCACACGGCGGCGTATTATTTAAGTGAACATGGTGGAAAAAAGACAGATTCAGTCACATCCGTCCGAAACGCTATCTTCGAATACAATCGAAGTGAACAATATGTCAATGATGTCATGACGTACTTCGAGAACTATGAATCAAGCGTGACGTTCATGCCTGATGAGCGTGATACGCTTAGTCAACGAGTTGCTTATTACACGATTCGATATGTCGAGTGGTTTAAATCGCTCGGCTGATGCTTACATGAAAAAGTGAGGAATGGAAATGAACACGCATGTAGAAGAAGTAACCATCCGCGTCAAATCAATCTTCAATGAAGATAAAACGAAACGCTATATGCGAACGTATGAGTTCACCGATGTGGAGGATGGCGTCATCTGTGCCGTCATCATTTACTCGCCGCGGATGAGCGATGCCTTTTTGTCCGGCACGACGACACAGCGTGCTTATATGTTGATGCAAAATCATTTGTCACAACCGATTCGAGAAATGCGGGTCATCAGTCTCGTCCCGACACTCGCCATCAATGACAACCTTCCATACGTGGAGTCTCAACTCGATGAGACGAACTACCATTACGTCGAAGAGACGTTACAAGAGGTAGAAGCAAGCGGCGGGATGATCATCGTCGGTTGGGGGTCTCCAGGTCGCTTGATGCACCACGCGACATCTTACAAATCGCTCTTTGCGGATTATGAAGCGAACATGTATTGCATCGGTACGACAGCAAAAGGCGAGCCACAACAGATTCGAATGGCAAACGAGAATACCGTTCTCGAGGCGTTCAACAACGAATCGGTCAAACCGAAGTTTCGCATCGTGAAAGAAACGAAAAAAGACGACTCTCCGTGAGTCGTCTTTTCATATGCCAATCCAAATGGAAAGACCGAACAGTATGAAGAATATACCGGACCACATGTAATCGGACGGTTTGATGTCAATCCGCTCATAGACGGTCCGTTTTCCACTTGTGAAACCTCTCGCCTCCATGGAGAAGGCGACACGTTCAGCACGTCGGATTGAACCTGCCATCAGTGGAAGAAGTAGTTTCGGGACATGCCGAATCCGCTCCCATTTCGTATCAAGAGGTACACCGCGAAGACGATGCGCGTATTGTAGCTGATGCATTTCCCGTTGCATTAACGGAAGGAAGCGGAACCCGACGAGCGCACTATAGGCAATCGTCGGAGAAAGCCTTGCCTGTTGCATCAAACTCATGACGAAACGTTTCGAATCGGTCGTCAACATAAAGAGGAGCGACAGTACGGTGAATGCCAACACACGTAGACTAAGAGACATGGCGATACGTGCCTCTTCTTTTGAAATGTCTTGACCGAGAAGGGTTACCCACGTCTCTCCCCCCAGCTCCTTCCCAAACACGAGCGTCGTCCAAAACGTCCCGAGTGCCGTGACGAGAAAAGGAATCAAAAACAGGCTCCACTTCTTCCATGAAACGTCCGTCGCCAGTAATTGAATCGTCAACGTACCGACAATGATGACGAGCGGGGTCCACGGGTTATAAAACAAGGCCAGCCCGAACATGATGATCGTCATCGTCCCAAACTTGATCGTCGGATTCATATCATGGAGTGACATCGTTGCCGTCCTCCCGCTAGTCGATAATGACGAAGTCTCTCCGTGTCCCCCCAAAGCTCATCCCCGAATGGTCCTGAGAGTTCCCCATCCTTCATCAAATAGAACGTATGGGCGATATTGGCGAACGATAAGTCATGGGTCACGAACAAGATCGTCTGTCCCTTTGCCGCATGTCGCTTCATCAAAATCTCTAGTGCATGGAGTGACGGCTCATCCTGACCTGCCGTCGGTTCATCGAAGGCAAGCAACTGTTTGTTTGAGAGTAACTGAATCCCGACGGCGAGTCGTCGCTTCTGTCCATGACTGAGTGACAATGGATGGAGGACTCGTTTGTCCTCGAGGGTTAGCTCATCCAATACGACATCAATCGATTCCTCATGACCAAACTGTAGCTCTTGCTCGACCGAGTTCATGAAAAATAAGTGTTCCGGAGATTGGGGGACGAGTCCCACCCGGCGGTCACACTCCGTCAAACTTCGTAAAAACGTCGACTTTCCACTCCCATTTGGTCCCAATATGGCAATCACTTCCCCGATTCTAGCTTGAAGGGTCACCCCTTTTAATCGAAATGAGTCACGCACCACCTCGTCTACCACGTAATGCTCGATTGCTTGTCGTGGCTCAGGCGACGGTTTGAATGAAAAATCATCGACCGGCTGAAACGGTTCGTTCCGTACAATCCGTCCTTGGTCGAGTTCGATGTGCCAATCAAAAAAGTCTCCCCACAAGTGTGCGCGATGTTCGACAACGATGACGTTCACGTTGTCTAAGTGATCGAGCCAGTCGACGAATCGATTCGCGGTCACTGGGTCAAGGTGCGTCAACGGCTCATCGAGAAGCAACCATCCCGGTCGTCCAACCATGGCGCAGGCGACTGCAATCCGTTGTTTCTCCCCGCCTGACAAGGAATCGATGAGACGATTTCGGTAATCGGTCAGTTGGAGTGACTCGAGAATCTCCGTCACACGCTGATCGATTACCTCGACCGGTGTCTGCAAATTTTCGAGTGTGAAGATGAGTTCATCTTCCACCCGTTCCATCACGAACTGCGTGTCCGGGTCTTGAAATACGGTCCCGACCTGCTGATTGATCTCGCCTGGTGCGTATTCGTCGTAAATCCGTCCGAACAGTTCGAGTCTGCCTTCTAGGACTCCATCACAATTCTCTGGATAGAGACGGTTGAACAGCGCGAGTAGGGTCGACTTCCCGCTTCCGCTCGTTCCTGTCAAAATCGTGCGTCCAGGTCGTATGGAAAGTGACACATCTTTTATGATGGTGTCCTGACTTTCGGGGAACCGGAATGAAAGCGATTCTGTCTCAACCATGGACGTTCCCACTCCGAGCGATCGCATAGCCACGAAGTGACCCCGTCTTGAGCAACAGGTCACTGAACAACTTCCCACCGATTCCTGCGATGACCATGCCGCTGACCGCGCGCAGCCCGAACATCGTCGCCACATATCCTGGTTCAAGCATCGCAAATCCGCTCATGAAGTAGGTATACACGAAACTCGTAACGGCCGAGCCAAATCCAGCTAGCATGAGAACCCATAGCTCATATCGACGATAGCCTGTCATCGCAAAGACAGCTTCAGCCCCAAGACCTTGGACGATGCCGACCAAGATGATACGTGGTCCGATCGCATTTCCAATCAACATCTCAATCGTCGCTGCCATCACTTCCGAGATGAAGGCAGCACCCGGCTTCCGAATGATATACGCCGAGATGATCGACACGATGAACCAGATACCGAAGATCCATTCATAGGCGATCGGTCCAATCAACCCTGCCCATAAGTTCCCGATATGAACAAACAATAAGTAGACGACTGCAAAGACGACAGACAATACGGATACGAGGACGACCTCTTTCAATTTCCACGATTTAAGCATGTTGTCCTCCATGTGACGGACTGTTCACACTGAACGTCACCGTCATGACGACGTGTCGATTCTTCTCGCGTGTCCGGTTGAACGCCGACTCGTAATACGAGAACACATCATCCAAGTTCCCATGAATGCCTGACGCGTAGTGCATGGAGTCATTATAGACACCCGCCTGTTTCGCTTGCTCGATTTCATCATAGATGAGATCCATATAGTTCTCTGCACCCATCGGATAGAGCGCGAATTGTGACGAGACATACTGTTCTCTTGAAATTCCATTCAGTGGTTGTGGTGGTGCCTCGAGCACCTCATCCCCTGCCGAATCTCCCGGACATCCGACCGAGAAGGTTCCGCTCATCGAGACATGGCGTCCTTCTTCCGAAGCCAGGCTCAACACGGTCCGTGCGACGTCGAATACGTGCTCGGCACGACCACGGATCACGGTCGATACATCATCCGTATGTCGCCAGACACCCGTCATATTTGTTCCTTTCAATGCCCCTTTGATCGTCCCGATAAAGTCATCTGTCATCGGGCTAAGCGTGAAGCGAAATCCGACAATCGGACTCGTGCCACATGATTCATTCATCTTGTTTCCCCCTCTTTATGTGTTTGCACAAAAAAAGCCGCATTCATGAGAATGCAGCAACAAAATCTATACAAACTTGCATAGAGAAAGTGCCGCACTTCCTCACGCCAGTATTACCTGGATCGAGTTATAAGGGATCGGAGCCATGCTCACATCTCAGCCGAAGCACCCCTAGTGCAGTCATTGATATGCGGTTACTTATGCAGTCACAGTATAGCGATGTTTCGTCAGTTTGTAAACGGTCAATCTGAATAGGTGACGAGTTGGCCATTACCAGGGAGTGGGTCATGGAACGAATCCCATGCCGCTACCATCTCCTCATCCGTCAACAAGCAGGCGTCAAGTGATTGTTCGACCGTCTCCCGGTCCATCCGTTGTCCGATGAGGACCAATTCGTTCTGTCGGTCTCCATACGGCTCGATGTAATCTTCACGCAGTTCAGGTTCTGTTGCGAACATGGCCTCTCGCTCACTCTCCGGAAGGGTCGCTAACCAACGACCCGCATGTTCGAGCGTCGACGCATATCCTGCCTGGGAGAAGAGACAGGCAAGGTCGTTCCGTGACGCGATCCACAAGAAGCCTTTGGCGCGGACGATTTCTTCAGGATAATGCTCCATCCAATTCATCAAGCGCTCAGGGTGGAACGGTCGACGACGTCGATAGACGAAGGAACTGATGCCATACTCCTCCGTTTCCGGCGTATGTTCTTCTGTCTCAAGTTCTTGAATCCATCCCGCCGCATGCATCGCTTGATCGAAATCAAACAACTGCACGTCGAGTAGATCGTCTAACGCTACTTCCGAGTACGTCGAAGTCAATAATCGTGCGCTCGGGTTGAGTGTCTTAAGTAGCCCCCTCATCTCCTGCAGTTCCTCTTCAGTCACCCGGTCCGCCTTGTTCAACACGATGATGTCTGCAAATTCGACTTGGTCGACGAGTAGGTCGACGACTTCACGTACGTCACCTGTATCGACGGCTTGTTGACGTTCCATGAGCGATTCACCAGAATTGAAATCTTTAAAGAAGCGGTACGCATCGACGACAGTGACCATCGCATCGATATAGACACGGCTCGTCAAATCGATTCCGAGCGCATCATCGGCATACGTGAACGTCTGCGCAACGGGAATCGGCTCTGAAATCCCAGAAGACTCGATGATGATGCCATCGAGGTCACGATCGTTTGTCAGATCATAGACCGCTGTCAGCAAATCCTCACGTAGGGTACAACAGATGCACCCGTTCGAGAGTTCGACTAATTTTTCATCGGTACGGGAGAAACCACCCTGTTCAATCAATTTCTCATCGATATTCAACTCACTCATATCGTTTACGATGACCGCATATTTTTTATCTTCCCGGTTATGTAAGATGTGGTTGAGCAGTGTCGTCTTACCGCTACCAAGATAACCCGAGAGTACTGTAATTGGAATTCGTTTCATGATAATCCTCCGTTAAATCGTAATGATTACTTTTTATATATTGAAACGACTTATCTTATTTGTCAACAAAAAAACACGCCATATGGACGTGTTTTGAAAAACATACTCTTATTCTTCCAACGCTTTTCGTTCTGCTTCCGAGCGAGGATAGGCGTTCGCTTGCCACTCCGCCCGATAGATGGAGTCGAGTTGCGTCAACCCGACCTCATCCTCGTCCTTGTCAGAATCAACACTCGGCACCTCGTCCCATTTCGGGTCGAGATAAGAATGATCTTCTTCCCGCGCTCGATTTTCTTGCAACTTTTGAATCCCCATCTTGACCGCTGCCGCAACTGCCAACCCAATACCTGCTCGAACTAACAGTCGTTTCACCATCATCTGTCCTCCTCAACGCCCAAAGCGATAAAGCGGCATCCCTTTCACATCTGTATCCGTGATAAATACTGATCCAGCATCCGGATATTCGGCTAACGCCTCCTCATCCATTCCCTCACGAGCCGTCGTGATGGCCAATCGATTGAGTCCATCCCCGATAAAGGCACATGAGGTGACGTTCGGTGCCGGAACGTGAACTTCTAACAGTTTTTCACCGGTTGATGGATTCCAGCGAGACACTTTACCTCCGGCGTAATGCGCGATCCATAAACACCCTTCCGTATCTGATGTCATACCATCTGGGAAGCCATCCTCGTCTGAGAAATCGATGACGTCCTTTCCATTCGATAACGTGCCCGCCTTCAAATCGAAATCATATTGGCGAATCGTTTCAGTCGGTGTATCGATATGATAAAAAACGGAATGGTCAGGAGACCACGTCAATCCGTTCGAAAGTGTTAGCCCCTCCATGAGTGTCGTTGTCGTGCCATCCCGATCGACACGATACAATGTCGCTTGGTTCTCTTCATCCTCAAGATGTAGCGTTCCGGCAAAGATTCGACCATATGGATCGGCCTTTCCGTCATTGAACCTCAATTGACCGTCCGGATCATCCAACTCGACAATCTTCTTCAAGTCCCGATTGATCTCATCCCATTCATAAATACCGTCCTTCAACCCGAGGACAACGCCATCCGTCACTTTTGGAATGACAAAACCGACTTGTTTCCCCACTTCAAACGACGAAATTTCATCTTCACGTTCGTCATACCACCATAATGTATGTCCTTCGATATCCACCCAATAAAATCGCTTCAGCTCGGCATCCCAACACGGACCTTCACCAAGCGTATTCCGTACACGAATCCACAACGACGCATCTACTTTCTCCATCACTTAGCCTCCACTCTATCCATTAGTTCAGAAATCTATTCCCCTCTCGCATAGGGACTATGCATGAATCCAGAAAATCGTGACGGATTTTGATTGTCGTCCGTTCAGTTTGCTATAGTCAAAGAAAAGCAGAGAGGATGTGAAAGGCTTGTCTAAATGGGATGAACGATTTAGCTCGGAAGATTATGTGTATGGGACAGAGCCAAACGAGTTCTTACGCGAATGGGTCATGTCTCATCAACTTGAAGGAAAGCGAGTGCTGGCTATCGCGGAGGGGGAAGGTCGAAATGCAGTGTGGCTCGCCAAGCTCGGCTTTGAAGTCGAGATGTGGGACGCTTCGAAAGTAGGACTCGAAAAAGCGAAGCGCTTGGCGACTTCACAAAACGTTTCCCTTCAAACGAAACAGATCGACTTGAATGAAGCGGACTGGTCGCAAGATATGTATGACATGGTCATCTGTATCTTTGGCCACTTTCCTCCGCCTGTCAGAGAAAAGGTGTTCGCCGGTATCCAAAAAACGCTTCGCCCTGATGGTTTCTTCCTGACAGAAGTCTACTCTACACATCAACTCGCTTACGGGACAGGCGGACCGAACGACGCCTCCTTACTGTACACCGAAGAAATGTTCCATCAACTCGATGACGATTTCCTCCCTCTCGTCCTAAACGAGACGGTCGTATGGCGAGAAGAAGGCACACTTCATCACGGCGAATCATCTGTGATTCAATATGTCGGGCAAAAGCGGTAAGCGAATGGCCTTTTCGTTTAAACGAGCCCAGTTTTATGGACTGAGTAACTCGAATTCTATACGGCAATCAGATGGCTCCGGTTTTGCTCCGGGGTCATCTCTTTTATATTCCGCTGTTTGTGTTCGTTGCTGAAAACAATTCTGTATAGGAGTGTCACAAAGCAAAGAAGGCTAGTCATTTATCACGTATCCTTCGCAGTCATATAGATGTAAAGTGTTTCCGCATATAGATCTATTACCTTGGGCAAACGACAATGGCGAATATCCGGCGCTCTAATCCGTTCACAATAACTTTTGAAAATTATCTAGTTACAAGAGTTTTTCATTTTATAAATGTATTGGTTCGTTTGTACTTAGTACTTTTAATGTTTTTTTCGACTTTTTAAAAATTTAATAGGAATGAATGCTATCTTTCTTAAACACAAAACAAAGAAAAACACTTATTCTTCATAAATTATTGATTGTTTAATGAAAATGCCATTGAGATAAAGTAGATCATCATTATGGAAAATTGTTGGTGAATATTCATGAGGCTTTTCACAATATTTGGTATTGGTAAAATTACAACTGTAGTGTAAAATTACACTTATCAATAGTACAAGCTGAAAAGAGAAGGGGTATTTCCTTGAAAATTATTAAAACATTTAGTTTTTGGTTTGTGTTAGTCTCTATATTTGTTTGTTATTTGAATTTTACCGACCAGGATGATAAAGGCCTATTATTCTTTTTCTTCGGATTAGATCCAATCCTATATCATATGGTTTACAGTGAAACATTTCGAAGTTTTATATTTGATGAATCAGCTGACGAAATTTTGTGGGGAGGCTATCTTCTTCGAGTGACAATCGGATTGTTTTACGGTCTAACTCTAGATTTTATACTGTATCAGGTAAAAAACAAGAAAAGAAATAAAGGAGGAAAGTGAATGAAGAATCCTTACTTTTTATTGGTTATCAGCCTTTTAACAGCAACAATATTGTGTGTTTTTGGTCAAGGGATCGCCTACTTTTTAAGTGATCACGTTGTTGATACCTATCCGATTTACTATCTTACAGGGTTGACCATCTTAGGATGGATATTATATTTGTTAAGTTTCATCATGTTCTTGATGTTTCGTATAGTTTTTAAGATAAAAGACTCTAACTATATACAGTATCAGGGATTTATCATGATTGGATTTATTTCGGCACCGTTTGCTGTTAGTTGGTCATTCTTTGTCGTTGCCATGTGGTGGGGTTAGGTTTTACTTATGATGAATTATAAAATTAAGTGCAACACTCAAAAGTGAACACAAAAAACCTTGACGCTTTCCTTGTGTCGAATGAAGTTACCACACAAATATTCAGACGTAGGAAATCTCATGAGCCACACCACCTTACCACAATAAAACGTGGAAGTAGAGACCTATCTGGAGCTCGGAATGTCCATCCGGTCCATCTCAAGACGGGGCCGCTACGAGAAGTCGAAGGCCAATTGTGACACAACGACGAAGCTCGACGACAAGACGCGCCGGGCAATCATCTGGAAGCTGCGAGCGACCTGGTCGCCGGAACAAATTGTCTTCTCCACCATCTATCGTTAGATCTATTCGAAACGAATCGACTTGCCACGACCGTGCTCCACCAAAAAGGGAAACGTCAAAAACCCTGAATGAGCACTTTTTATCAAGTGTCTATCATTCAGGGTTCAGTTCAATTTCCCGGAGAGGCCATTGTTCACTTCGCGCCTTCGACGTTCATATGCTTACTGCGGAGTTGTCCACATGCCGCATCGATGTCTGTCCCGTGCTCGAGACGGACACCTGTGTTGACGCCACGTTTTTTCAAGATGTCGTAAAACGCCATGATGTCCTCAGCCGTGCTTCGCTCATATTGGATGTGCTCGTTGACCGGATTGTATGGAATCAAGTTGACGTACGACTTGTCTTTGATGTCTTCAATCAAGTCGGCAAGTTCTTCCGCATGTTCCGGCAAATCGTTCACTTTCGAGAGCAAGATATACTCGAACGTGATCCGTTTGTTCGTCTTCTCGACGTAGTAACGAATCGATGGCATGAGTTTATCAAGCGGGAACGCCCGGTTGATTTTCATGATACGTGTACGTAATTCATCGTTTGGCGCATGTAAAGAGAGCGCCAAGTTGATACGTAGATCAAGGTCTGCGAACTTGTAGATTTTATCCGCGAGTCCGCTCGTCGACACGTTGATCTTACGCGGAGCGATCGCAAGACCACGCTCATCTTTGACGACACGCAAGAAGTCGACCAAGTTGTCGAAGTTATCGAACGGTTCACCGATTCCCATGACGACGATATGGCTGACGCGGTCCCCTTCGCCCTCTTCATCGAGGAAGTGTTGGACGGTCATGATCTGCTCGACGACCTCACCTGCCGTCAAGTCACGCGTCTTCTTCAACAAACCGCTCGCACAGAAGCTACATCCGATGTTACAACCGACCTGAGTCGTCACGCAGACCGAACGTCCGTATTTGTGACGCATGAGTACCGTCTCGATGTAGTGCCCGTCATGTAATTTAAGTAAGAATTTGACCGTCCCGTCGCCAGCTTCTTGTTTGACGAACAGTTCTTGTGTCGAGATGACATATTTTTCTGTTAAGTAGTCGCGCACCTCATCACGTACATTGAGGTCGTCCATCGATTTGACCCGATCGATGTAGAGCGAGTCCCAAACTTGACGTGCGTGGAAGGCACCGTATCCCGCTTCCGTACACTCGTTCGTGAGTTGATCGAACGTCAACCCGTATATAGATGATTTCATTGTAATCTGTCCTTTCTCTAATCCGCATACGTACCATTGTAGCGGACGTAAGAGACGGGTGCAACTTACGAATAATCAGGAGGCGTCGGTCGTGTGATGAATTGTTCGAACGCATAGGCGACTCGAATCAAATCACGTTCCGCGTAGCTCGTCCCCGTGAACGAGAGACCGAATGGGGCACCGCTCTCTTTTCGTTTATAGGGTATTGTAATCGTCGGATGCCCTGCTTTCGCAGCCATGTCATAGTTGATGTCATGTGGCAGGACGAGTGCATCTAGTTTATGCGACGCAAGCAATGTGTCAATCCCTTCCGTTTTTGCGAGTCGGACGTCCTCGATGCGACGATCGAGATAGCTCGCTTCAGTCAGTTTTCCAGATTTAGCGTTCGCTTCTTCAAAGATGGTCTGGCCGTGCGGAATCGATTCGGGATGTTCGGCATTCCACTCGATCAGGTCGGATAGCGTCTGAAACGGCACGGTCGTGTTGGCGAGATACGCCTCGACCCCGAGCTTGAACTCATCGAACAGGATATCCGCCTGTTCGAGCGTCGCATGCTTCGGCAGCGTGACCTCGACGAGTTCGATTTCAGCTTGCCGAAGCAATCGGAGCGCCTGTTCATACAATCCGACTTCTTCTTCTGAAATGTCTGGTTTGACGAACCCGACGCGCATCCCGACCGCTTGACGGTTATCGAGACATGTCACATAAGGCGGTCCGACTGGAGTTTCCCACGTCGCAGGATCAGCCGAATCTTCACCGCACATTGTCTGTAAGGCGATGACCGCATCACGAAGCGTACGCGCCATCGGTCCCGCCGTATCTTGAGAACGTGAAATCGGGATGATTCCGGAGCGACTGATTAATCCGACCGTCGGCTTGATCCCGACGATGCTGTTATGGACACTCGGATGGACGATTGAACCGCTCGTCTCAGATCCGACTGCGAGAAGCGTAAGGTTTGCCGCGACCGCTGAAGCCGACCCTGAGCTTGATCCCCCGACGTCCAACCCGTCGCCGTATGGGTTCATCGTCTGACCACCGACGGCACTCCAGCCGTTCGGCATATTTTCCGTTAAAAAGTTCGCCCACTCGGACAGGTTCGCTTTGCCAAGGATGATAGCCCCGTCAGCCCGCAAGCGTTTGACGAGCTCGGCATCTCGACCGGCGAAATGATGTCGCATAGCGGCAGCACCTGCAGTCGTTCGCATCAGACCGTTCGTCTCGATATTGTCTTTGATTAAGACGGGAATACCAAGTAGCGGTTTGCGTACCCCTTTTCGGTAGGCCCGGTCTGCCGCCTCTGCCTCGAACAGGGCGTCCGGATTGACTTGGATGACGGCATGAAGCCGTTCATTATACGTCGCAATCCGTCCTAAATAATAGGCGGCCACGTCTCTCGCCGTGAATTGTCCCTCTTTATACCCACGATGTGCACCTTCAATCGTCAGTTCATGTAATTGGATTTGTTCCATCATGCATTCCTCCTTTATCTCTCCTCCTTTATTCGCGCTCTATGCCTGATTTCCTTTTCGTATCGCCAAGTCGATGTGTTCTTGTTACACTTAAGAAAAAACAGGAGGTCCCAATGACACGCTCCTATGTCTTTGTGTTGCTTGCCGTATTCGGTCTATTTTTCTTACAGCTATACGGTGAAAATGTGCCATATGGTCCACTCATTTCCATCGGGTTGATCGGGTTCATCATCGTCTTGACGGTTTTTCAGTTGAAACGAAAACCGAATCATTGACGAATGTATTTTGAGGGTGGTATGATGCTCTCACCAACTACATATCGATATCAAGAGTGAACGAGAGATCTGGCTCCGCGACTTCACAGCAACCTGCCTTAGGCAAGGTGCTACGACCAGCAAGGGAAACCTTGGACGATATGACGAAAGCGCTCATGTCATCCGACGTGAGCGCTTTTTTGTTGAATGACGATTTGGAGGGAACGAAAGTATGGAAAAAGCAACATTCGCAGGCGGCTGTTTTTGGTGCATGGTGACACCATTTGAGGAATTACCAGGGATTGAGGGTATCGTGTCCGGTTATATGGGCGGACAGGTCGATAATCCGACATATGAACAAGTGAAAACCGGGACGACAGGACACCTCGAGGTCGTTCAAATCACATATGATCCAGCATTATTCTCGTATGAACGTCTTCTTGAGCTGTATTGGATTCAGACAGACCCGACGGACGATGGTGGTCAATTCCAAGACCGGGGACCTCAGTATGCCCCAGCCATCTTCTATCACACGGAAGAACAACGAGTCGCGGCTGAGGCGAGTCGCGATGTGTTGGCAGCAAGTGGTCGTTTCACGGCTCCGATCGTCACGAAAATCATTCCGGCGACGACGTTCTTCGCTGCAGAAGACTACCATCAGGATTATCATAAAAAGAATCCGAAGCATTATAAGGAAGACCGGGCCATCTCGGGACGCGACGAGTTCATCGAGGAAAACTGGACGGAAACCGTATAACGGTCATCAGACGCGAATGTTAGCATTCGCGTCTTTTATAAGACCAATAATCGGGAAAAGACTATAAATGGTTCATACATCCGAAAAGGAGGACTCATATATGAAAACAAGCACGAAACTCATCATCGGTGTGATTGGCGTAGCCGTAATCGCTGTTGCATGGTGGCTCATCTCCCCACTATTCTTAACCGAGACGGTCGATGAAGGATTGCCGCCGACAGCAGTCGAATCACCAGCTCCAGAGGAAGAGGAATCAGATCAAGAGACGTCCGAGACACCGGAAGCACAACCGAGTCCAACCGAAGTAGCGGGTGTATTCATGGACGGGGAGAAAAATTATGAGACGACCGGTACAATCCGCTCGGTCGAGGCAGAAGACGGGACGTACCTCCGATTTGAAGAGTTCGAGACGACGAACGGTCCTGACTTATTCGTATATTTGACGAAACCAGGGCAAGAGACGACCGAAGGCGTCAGTTTAGGGGCGCTAAAAGGGAACATCGGGAATCAAAACTATTTAATCCCAGAGGATGTGAATCTAGAAGAGTACAATACCGTCGTCATCTGGTGTCGTGCGTTCAGCGCGACGTTCGGGACTGGAGAACTGACTGGTTCAAGTGAATAAACAGACTTGAGGGTTGCTGAATGGATCGGCCACCCTCTTTTCATTTGAAATCGGCTGAAAAGACATCCAACAATAATTGAGAACATGCTATCATATATGTAAATAAGTGTAATTTAATTGAGGAGGTACGATTATGGAGCAAACGTTGTCACAACCGTACAAACACTACTTTTGGAAACGTTTCTTTCTATTCTTCATTCCATTGATGGTGGTCGGCATATTATCCGAACCGATGATCATTCAGAATCCATTCGAAGAGCTCGAAGACTATGGGGCCTTCCTATTCTTCTTCGTATTTTACATCATCGTCCTAGGAGGCTTGGCAGCTTTTATCGTTTCAATCATGTGGCGGATTAGACAATTCAAAGTGAAACATTAATCACTCTATTTATCTGTGGTTAATGCGTTTCGATTCTTTCTTAACTATTCATCTGCACGAGTGATTGATCATCTCAATCCGTTTCCTGTCTAACTTTCCAACCGCTGTATAAGGCAACTCCTTCACAAACACGATTTCTCGAGGAAGCTGATATGTTGTCACTCGTTCGCGCAACCAGCTCACTAGCTCTTCTTCTGTCAATACTTCATCATACACCTGTACATATGCCTTCAAGATGTGACCCGTGTACACATCCTCTACCCCGATGACGGCGACGTCCTCGACATTCGGATGGTCGCGCAAAACCGTCTCGACTTCCCCAGGATAAATATTGTTTCCTGCCGAGATGATCAAGTCGTCTGTTCGTCCACACAAAAAATAATAGCCGTTCTCATCCCGGTATCCGACATCACCCGTTTGAATCCAGCGGTTTTTCTGGTTTTGCATGGACCACTTATTTCGTATGCAAAATTCACCGATGGCGCCTGGCTCGACTTCCATTCCATCTTTCACTACCTTTAAGTCCCCTCCCGGAATCCTTCTCCCGAGCGTGTTCGCATCATACTGTAAATCTTCTGGTGTGGCGATCAGATTCAAGCCCGCTTCCGATGTTCCATATAGATTGTATAAGACGCTCCCTAACTCGTTATGGACTTCACGGACTAAAACGGGATGAAGCTTCGCACCACCGGAAGCAATACAAGCGAGAGAATGAAGTGATGTTGGATCGTGTCGTAACATTTTATGGATCATGAGCGGGACGACCGTGACTACTTCTACCTTGTGTCGCCGAATGAGGTCACAGGCTCTTTGCACTTCAAAATTCTCCTGAATGACAACCTTTTTCCCTAACGCGAGAAAAGATAAAAGAATGGAGATGCCGTAGCCATGGTAAATCGGTGTGGCAATATAAGCAGTATTGAATGATGGCAACTGCAACCGGTTCAATAAAGCCGTGAATGGAGCTAGAAAGTGAAAGAGGGATGGTCTATGAGTCACTTGTTTCGGACTACCGGTAGTACCGCCGGTCAACAGCACGAGTTTCCCGCTCGATGCGGCCGGAAGCTTTCCTTTTTTATGTCGCTTCGAATCCGATAAACTATTGATTGATACCTTTTCCTCATGATAGCTGACAAGTGTCGAACGTTTGTAAGACGAGTTTTCAATTAAGTTTTCAAACTCATCATCGTAAATCAAAAGATCGAATGGCTGTTCTTCTACGAGTCGGTTGAACTGCAGTTGACTCATCGATGAATGAAGCATGTAGATGTCTGCACCGAGTCGTGAAGCCGCAAACATCCCTTGTACGAAAGACGCGTGGTTCTTACAAAGAAACGCCACTTTTTGTCCCTTTTTAACCCCATACTGATCAGCCAAATGATGAGCAAGGTGTTCACAGCGTGACTTTAGCTCTTGATACGTCACTGTTTCTCGGCTATCAACTAAAGCCGTATTTTGACTCCCTGCTCTTTCCGTCAATGTAAAAAGCAGCATCAAGTTGATTCCATTTTGACGGATTGCGACGAATAGACGACCTAGGTTCGATGGTGATAGAAAATGGAGCTGCGACAAGACTTTCAATAACTTAACCATTCCTACTGTCACGCTCCTTTCTCTTAAGTAATGCAGGGACCATCCAGTCTATCGGTCTTCTGAAAACAAGTGACGTTACTTGACCGAGGAACAACCACCACGGCTTATATACTGGTCGTTTTGTATACAGGGCATGTCCAATCAGTTCCGCCACATGTACCGGTGACATGGCAGGTGAATGCTGATAAGCCAGCGTCGGTTTAATCATCGGAGTTTTTACTAGCGGTAGATATAGAGTCGTCGTGGAAATATTTTTGATTGTGAGTTCCGGACCCGCAGAGCGAAACCACGTATCGAACGCGGCTTTTGATGCCTGATAGGCCGCCCAGTGAGGAAAAGGATGAAGTAACACATTGATGGTCGATACATTGACGATCTGCCCGTTCTTCTTTTCGAGCACCGGAATGAGCGATAGCATCAATTGTACCGGGGCAAAATAATTGATCGCCATCGTCCGAGTGAAGTCATGGTATCGATCGAGTGACTCAGTGATGGGACGATTGATGGAGATTCCAGCATTGCTGACGAAAACATCCAATCCTTCCGGTAGTTGATGGAGATACGCCAACAATCCATTCCGTTCCTCTTCAATTCGAAGATCTGCCGAGAACACGGTCACCGTGGCTGATCCCTTCTCGATTTCAGACTTCATAACGTTCATGTCTGCGTCTCTACGGGCGACGAGAATCAGGTGCGCGGTTGTATCCGCTAGTAAATAAGCGAAAGCCTGCCCGATTCCTGAGCTCGCTCCAGTAATCAATATCGTTTTCCGATCCAGCTCTGATTTCATTTTCTGATAATCGAAGGAAGGAAATCGAAACAGAAATCTCTCGAGTAACGTGTAGTCAAACATATAGCCAGCACCTTTTTTTATATTCGTCTCGCACCAAGACAATCATTTAGCCTAACATGACAAACAGCAGCGTCCACTTTAATGAAAAAGGACCTGCTGTTCAAACCTTCCGTTTATCTTTTACACACTCTTCCCATTCGCATATCGAGTGAAATTGTCGAGGATCGCCTGCCAGCCTTGTCGTTGCATTTCAACCGGATTCATCGACTCCGCATCAAACACCTCGACCACTTTCGTCTGATCACCTTCTGAAGCAAATGAAATTCTGACTCTCCGTTCATCTTCCAGACGATACTGAATAAGCTCATTTACTTCAACTTCCTCATATACCCCTTCAAAATCAAAGCCCATGCTTTGATCTTTTGCTTCCATCCGACTACGAAACTTCCCGCCGACCCGTAAGTCGTTCTCCGCCTCAATCGTATGCCAATCGTCAGACGCATGATTCCATTGTTTGATATGTTCAGGTTCTGTCCAGAATTTCCAGACTGTGTCGATTGGTGCATCGACGAGCGTTGATATCGTCACGACATTTGAATCCATGATTCGTTTCCCCTTTATTCTACAATTTTTGATCAATCACGAATGTGCTGCCCGTCCTATATGACGAACGCAATATGAGATTACTTCCCTATCGATCACATCTTCTCCTGCTCTCATTTCAACGATTGAAAGATACTCAAAACAAAAACCTTGAATGGCACTCAAAATCGAGTTCATTCAAGGTTCTTTTCATTTCATAATTGAAACTTAACTCTTGGCAATCCCAAGCATAAATCCAGCGACGACAATCAACCCGATTCCCATGAAAACAAAGACGCGTTCTTTTGTCGTCTTCTCTTCTTTCAAGAGATAGATCCCACCAAGTGTCGCCACGACGACGTTCAATTGGGATAAGGCGAACGAAGTCGCAATCCCCACTTCTCCGCTTGAAACGAAAAGTCCGAAGTTCCCGATTCCCCAGGCGATTCCCGCCAAGATGTTTTTGAATGTGCGTGGATCGAGTTTCTTGACGTCCTTTTCACGAAGACTGAACAGAAGTGCCGCGATGAACATCCCGACGGATTGTGGAAGAATCGCGGTGATCCCTTCTACTTCAAAGTAGTTCGTCAAGACGGCATACGTGACGTAACCAATACTCGAAACGAATAGGACGAGTAAACCCTTTTTCAACGCACCGGCACTGTCCTGATCTTTCTTCTGTTGGTATGAAGTCATAGTCGCTCCGATGATAATCAAGACGAGCGCTGAAAACCCTAACCATAGCTCCGTCGATGTCTGCCAGTCCCCGAGTACGATGACCCCAAAGAGAGACGTCCCAACGAGTTGCATCCCCGTGCTGATTGGCATCGCTTTGGAGACGCTTAAGATTTGGAACGATTGGAACTGCAAATATTGACCGAGCGCCCAGAACGCCCCTGAGATAAATCCGGTCACGATGGCGAGTGTCGTGAACTCCGGTCGGAAGACGAGGGCAATCACTGTTGCCATGATCATCGCCCCGATGGTCGTTCCGATTAACTGCTGAATCGGTTTTCCTCCTACTTTCGACACGATGAGTGGAATACTTCCCCACATGAGTGCCGGTAAGAGTGCCAAAAGAATCATTTCCATGAAGCACACCTGCTTTCTTAATATAACGTCTAACATGAAATTCCCACGTCTCCAATTTTATAAACCTAAATTCAAAAAGGGAATTGCCATGTCGAATACTACGATGATATAATGATTTCGAACGGGGCATTAGCTCAGCTGGGAGAGCGCTACGCTGGCAGCGTAGAGGTCAGGGGTTCGAGCCCCCTATGCTCCATTAATTGGTCACATCTCGAATGAGGTGTGGCTTTTTTATTGGTATGGTGCGATTCAACCTCTTTCTGAACGGGTAATGATAGTTAGACTTTTTCATATAAGGGGGAATTTTGATGGAACGTACATCTGTAGAAGAAACATTGACGAGCGTGATCGAATGCATGCGCGCATGCAACCACTGCTTCTCAAAAAGTTTGCAAGAAGAGGATTTACACATGTTCACCGAATGCATCCGCCTGACTCGAGAATGCTCAGACATTTGTACTTTAGCTTTAAATGCCTTAGAAACAGATTCAGCCTTTTCAAAACCAATCGTTGCTTTATGCGCCCAAGTCTGTGATACGTGTGCGGTTGAATGCGGACGACATCAGCACGACCATTGTCAAGCCTGTGCCAAAGCATGTGAGCGTTGTGCGGAAGCTTGCCGAACACTTGTTGCCGCTTAAGCACGACATTCGTCTAACTTTCTGTTAGACTTTTTTTATTGCTTACGAAAGAAGGTAAACTATGAACCATACCATTCTCGCACTTGACGTGGAGACCGCTAACCGTGATAGTCGCAGCATCTGTTCTGTCGGATGGAGCATCCTTCAAAATGGTGATGTGGTCGAAACCGACCAGCGACTCGTCAATCCGGAGGAAGACTTTGATATGGGTAACATCCGCGTCCATGGCATTCGTCCGAGTGACGTGTGGGATGCACCGGCATTACCGGAAGTACTTTCCTCTCTTTACCCGATTTTACGGGAAGTGGACCTCGTCATCGCACATAACGCTTCATTTGACATGGGTGCCTTGAGAAAGGCGATTGTGAAATATGATCTATTCGATTTCCCTACAATCGAGTACGGTTGCACCGTCAAACTGTCACGTAAACTGTATCCAGGACTCCCGAACCATAAGTTGAACACGATGGCAGAACACTTGAACGTGCCGTTTATTCATCATGATGCTGCGGAAGATGCTCGCGTATGCGCGCTACTTATGCGAGACATGATGCAAAAAACCGGCATCACAAGCCCAAAAGAATTACATCGCTATACGTCCGTGAAAACAGGAACGCTCGCATATTAAACCGGTCATGAAATCATGACCGGCTATTTTTTGAAAATCCATCTCTTCTGGACATAATAACTGACGAAAAAGAGAAAACTATCGACGATTACTTTTAGGATGACCTCGCCTTGTCTGAGCAAGAGAAACAAGAGATAAACAAGGAGTGCTGAAACGGCCATTTGAAGCACGACGAGACTAAAATATTTCGGAAGAGACCGCCGCGCCTTCGAATCGAAGACTACTTTTCGATTAACGAGATAATTGAAGAGAGAGGAAATGATTCGAGCGATGACCGTCGCGATGACGACGTGAGCCGTATCGAAGTATGGGGATAATAAATAAATAAAGAGCGCATACATCCCTACGTCGACAAGGAACGAGGCGACAGAGGATAACGAATACATCAAAAACATCCGATAAATTAAAATCGAGTCGAGAATCGGTCTAAAATGGGATGAATCATTTTCATTCTCATATACGGTCTGGATGGTCGTTTGTTGAATCGGGACCTGCAATCGTTTCGTGAACGTGAGCATATTCATCTCGAACTCATATCTATTTCCAGGAATGTCAATCAGTTGTCGCGCATATCGCATCGGGATGGCTCGAAGTCCCGTCTGCGTGTCTTTTAACTTCAGCCCACTCCCAATCAACATCACGAGCCGTGTCGCCTGATTGCCGAATCGGCTCCGGAACGGAATCGCATCTCCGCTAAAATCTCGACATCCCATGATGAGATGATGTGGTTTATTCAACCCTTCCTCATAGACGTTGACGACATCTTGCGGCAAGTGCTGCCCGTCGGCATCGACCGTGATGACCCCCGTTTTATCCGGATATGTGTCCACCACATACCGTAACCCCGTCTTGATTGCTGCTCCCTTCCCTTGATTCTGTTCGTGCGTTAACACTTGGTCGACAAATGATGCAATCTTATCAAATGTGCCTACCGACGATTCGTCACTACCGTCATTGACCACAATGATGTTCGAAAACCCACTCGCCCTCAACTTCTCCACGAGTGTGACGAGTGCCTCATCAGGGTTATAGGCCGGAATCAAAATCGAATACGCTTGGCGTGTTTCCACTTCATGCATCTGCATCGCCACCCCTCCTTCAATTCCTCTATACCCGAAGCAATGAATTCGCATTCCCAATAAAAAAAACATCAGCCCTAAGGCTGATGCATGTACTCACCCGATAAAGATCAAGTAAGACGAAACGAAATAGACAACGACAACGAGTAACGAAGGAATCACATAACGTACCTTCGACGTGACATTTTGTCTTAGCACACTATACATGACGAGGATCGATAGGATCGTGATCCCGACCGCAGATACGAGGTGTGACGTCGAGACATCTGCGAGAATCGATCCATTCCGATAGAAGACATCTGACATGGCGATAATCAACATGTTGAAGATATTCGAGCCGAGAATCGAACCGAATGCCAAGTTGACATTACGTAGTTTGAGCGCCATGAACACAGCGACCGCTTCCGGGAGTGACGTCGATGCCGCAATCAAGAAGCTACCGACAAAACTAGAACCGAGTCCTGTGACAACGGCAATTTGATCACCTGTGATGGAAAGGGCTGTTCCTGCCGCCATGATTACGATTGCAGCGATGATGAATCCAAAGACCGCACGTTTCAGCGTGATCTCTTCATATTTACCGACGACCACTTCTTCTTCGACTTCATGCTCCGCGACCGGCTCTGTCGGTTGTTTCCCGATATAGTAGATTCCGATACCGTATAGAATCGCAATCAAGAGCGCGTCGACTCCGATTCCGATAAACGTCATGTCGACGCGAACGATCAAAGCAATCAACGTCGTGACGGTCAAGAGTAACCCAAGTCCGGCCGTGTACAGGTGGTCCCGACTCGCATAGTTGAACAATTGCTTCTGTCGGAAGTATAGGTCGAACATCGCTAAGATAAAGATATTGAATAGGTTACTTCCGAGCATGTTTCCGATGGCGATGTCTGGGTTGTCAATCATGACAGCCGATATACTTGTTGTCACTTCCGGGAGCGAAGTCGCTCCTGCCAATAAAACGGTACCGACAAGCATCCCGCCCATTTTCGACTTTTCAGTCATGACGTCTGCGTACGTCGATAATTTGATTGCGGCGTAGACGGTGATGGCCGCAGCCAGTAAGAAATAAACAAATACCATTTTTTCTCCTCCTTGGGTAAACAAAAAAGACCTTTTTATGGACGACAAAAACGCCCATAAAAAGGTCTTGCGGACTTGTAAAAGCTCGATGGACCGAGTGCGCACGCACTGTAATGACGACCCATCGACCACGATTGTGGTCGCTACTCCCCTTTTTATCTTCCCTTTGACTATAGCATGAAGAGAACTAGTTGACAATCGAGCGACGTATGAGTGCGAGAAGTTCTTGTGGCTCGAGAGCCGTCCGATATGCGAGTTCTTGCATCCCCGCGAGCTTCTCGGGTGACAATGGCGTGGTCCAACCCGCTTCGTGAAGTCGCTGTCGGAAGCACACAATCTCTACTTCATCAATCGTATCTCGCCCGACAATCTCCTTTAACTCATATGCCGTTTGACATAGTGGTGCCGATTCTTGCAACCATTCGTCTTCGACAAAATGGGTCAGCATCGATTCAAGGAGCCTTGCCACTTTTCGATCTTTTGAATTTTTCTCGCCGTAAAACAATAGATGGAGTTCTTGTTCATACAAACCGATTAGGTCTGTCGAACTCCGAAACGGTTCAAATGCTGATAGTAATTCATGATAATACCATGATTGGTCTCGCAGCGGTCGTTTAAAACGTTGCCACACCTTCATCCCTTCCATCTCAAGATCATAA
This sequence comes from Exiguobacterium sp. 8H, assembly GCF_902506255.1. Lineage (GTDB taxonomy): Bacteria > Bacillota > Bacilli > Exiguobacteriales > Exiguobacteriaceae > Exiguobacterium > Exiguobacterium profundum. Next base: position 831,160 of record NZ_LR733429.1, read on the forward strand.
CGGATGGAACGGAGATTATGTAGCTTATCCGCCACGAGAAGTGCGACTTCATCAAATTGAAGTGATTTCACCTGCTGAAGTGTCAGTCGTTTTCGTTGTTCCCACGACTCGTCACGATTTTTTTCCGAGACCGCGAGAACGAGCCTGTGCACGTCAGATCCGAATTTTGATAAGATTTCTTGTGGGTCCGTCTTCGTGTCCTCAATCAAATCATGGAGTAACCCTGCCGCCACGACCACCGGTGCTTGATGATCGGACTCAAGAAGCATGGCGACCGAGAATGGGTGTGACAAATATGGTATGGATGAACCTTTTCGGAACTGTCCTCCGTGACGAATAGACGAAAAACGTAACGCCTCTTCTACGAGCGGGTTCATGTCGCCATCCTCCTTCTTCCGGATAAAAACTCTCCTATTCATTACCCGGAATTAGGTACATATAACCTAAAAACATCCCGAATTTAGGTATATGGTCACATTATTCTTCATAAATCATTTTTTTCGTCATTCCTCCATCTACGACAAGATTATGCCCGTTCACAAAACTGTTTTGACGATCGATCAAGTATCTCACAGCGCGGACGATATCTTCTGGTTCACCGACACGTCCCGAAGGATGTTGTTCATGATCAATCTCACGTAACGACTCATCAGACGTATGAATCCATCCTGGACTGATCGCATTCACCGTCACAGGGCGGTCGCCTAATGAGATGGCAAGTGAATGGGTCAAGCCGACGATGCCTCCTTTAGATGCACCATATGCATCCCAATGCGGTTCGTTCTGGAAAGCACGTGTCGAGGCCATGTTAACGATTCTTCCATATGACTCATCTTGATTCAGTTCTAAAAAGTATTTCGCACAACTAAATGTCCCGACTAAATTGACATCGATGACTCGTTTGAACGTGTCAATCTCAAGCTCATCAATCGGCTTGACCAGCGAAGCGATTCCTCCATTGTTGATCAATACATGGGCTCGACCAAATTCGTTGTGAATATCGTCAAAGACACGCTTAAGTTCAGACGTGTCTCCAAGGTCTACTTGATAAAAGCGTAACCCTTTAATGTCCGGGTCATCTCCAATATCTAACCCGATTACTTCATACTGATTTACGAAAGCTTGAGCAATCGCATAACCAATTCCTTGACTAGCCCCTGTTACAATAATTACGTCTTTCATCATTCATCCCTCCTAAAAGACTGTATACCCAAATCCCGATTAGTCGGACCATAGTTTTCGATTCGAAGTCGTGATCACACTCGCTCCCGCAGCAAGTGCCGCTTGGACTTCCTCCTTTGTTTCAATCAGCCCACCTGCGAAAACGGGTATTCCCGTCTTCTCCTTCACACGTTGAATATACTTCGGCACAATACCTGGTAAGACTTCGATATAGTCCGGTTTTGAACGTTCAATGTGTTTGATACTTTTCTCTAATGAGGTGGAATCAATTAAAAATAGACGCTGTACAGTGACCACATCATTTTGCTTTGCTTTGACGATGACGTTTCCTTTCGTCGAGATGATACCGAACGGTTTGAACGTCTGGCAGACATACTCTGTCGCATACTCGTCCGCCTTCATACCTTGAATCAAATCCATATGAATGAACACTTTTTTATCATGTTTCCCCAATAATCTGAAGATGGAGTCCAATCGGCTCATATGAATCTCTAATAACACCCCTAATTCGAAATCACTCGATAAAAACCGCTCCAAATCCCGCATGTCCCGTATCGCCGGTAAGATGGATTGACCATTGATCATCAACTATTCCCCCTGTCTCTTTCTCATTATGCAGATAGCCGATTTTATAAATCAAGGTTTACTCATTCAATATATCGGGAAAATAAAATCAACTTGTGTAGAGGGGGATTTGAGTATGGTCAATGAAGTAACTGTAAAAGTCGAAACACCGACTCCAGAACAACATCAAGCGTTGCGCGTGAAGGCAGGGATGCCACGACGTTCTGATCGAGGTACGGTGAAGGGGCTTCAAAATACACTGTATGGTATTTGTTTATACTTAGATGATGAGATTGTCGGAATGGGACGCGTCGTCGGTGACGGCGGGATGGTATTCCATTTAGTAGATATCGTCGTAGATCCAGAATGCCAGGGACTTGGACTCGGAAAATTAATCATGGAGCATTTGATGGAATGGATCTTACAAGAAGCCGATGAGACGGCCATCATCAGCTTAATCGCAGATATTCCAGCCGATGGATTGTATCGACAGTTCGGTTTTGATTACTCACGACCTGAATCCGTCGGAATGGAGTATCAATGGAATCAAAGAGAAAGCTAATTGGGGTCGTGAGAGGAGATGACGTATGGATGGGTTAAATATCATCGTGTTGCTCGGATTGGCGCTCACCCTCATCTCTGTCCTCAGTCTCCTGATTGAACGATTATTCTTCCCAAGTATTTTAGCGTTTATCGCAATTGGGGTCGGGGTCGGGTTTTTCTGGGATGGGAATGAAGTCTTTAAAGTCGCGGGAGAGATCGGAATCATTCTGTTATTTTTCCTACTCGGTCTGAAGTTTCCACTACGTGAACTTTGGAAGCGCATGCGGAAAGTATGGAAGGCGGGAATACTCGATATCATTCTGTCATTCGGGGTATCGTTTGGGATTGCTTTAGCATTTGGTCTCGATTTCCCTCGCGCCTTTTTAATCGGGGCCGTCTTATATGCGACGAGCTCCTCCATCTCTGCGAAACTGCTTGAGCGGCATTCCGAAAAACATGAAGATATTAAAGAGTTTGTGCTCGCATTACTCATCTTTGAGGATATTTTTGCCCCTCTCCTATTGACGGTTGCCCCTTTCATCATTCAAGAAGAACCGGTTGCGATGTCCGATATCGGCAAAGTGTTCGCAGGATTTCTGATATTTGGCGTACTCTTGTTCATTGGTTCGAGCTTCGTATCCAAACAACAAAAGTTTTCGAAGCACTTGTTGCGACAAGATGATGCGAGTATCGGTCTGATCGGACTCATTCTCTTTTTCGCAGGGATTGGGATGGTGTTTGGATTATCTGAGATTTTAGGAGCATTCATCGCCGGAATCATGCTCGCCGATATCCACGACGTGAGACCGCTGAAACGTTTGACCGTACCCGTCCGAGATTTATTCTTGCCGATCTTTTTTATCTCGTTCGGTATCTCGATCAACCTCGAGAAAGGTGTCATCGTGAATGCGCTCTTCTTCGTCTTGATTGTATGGGGGGTATTGTCAAAATGGATTGTCGGACGTGTCGGGGGCAGAATCTATGGCTTGACGCGGGTTCAAGCCAATGAAGCCGGGTTCTCACTCGCGCCACGTGGGGAGTTCTCTATTTTATTTACCGCTCTTTCGAACGGGGCAATCAACTTGTTTGTCGGTCTCTATATTTTTGTGTCAGCCATTGTCGGAATCATTCTGTTCCGTTTCTCAGAGTACTTGGCAGAAAAAACAGAGAAAACCCTCACGAAAGTCTTGCCAGACGAGAAAAAAGAAGAATAAATTGGCGGACCCATATGCTGGGTCCGCCTGCTTTGTGCATTAGTCTTTTGCTAGTTTGTTGTGCCGCTTTTTACGCCATACGATATAAATGATAACACCGATGAACAGCAACCCATAGATTGCATAAGAATAAGCATCGAGGTATGAGAGGATATCTTGCCAATTCTCACCGACTTTCATCCCGATAAGGATGAGAATGGTATTCCATAAGGCTGTTCCAGCCGTACTGAGCAGTAGAAATTTCATGAATGGCATGTTCGACATCCCTGCAGGAATCGAGATCAGGCTTCGGACGACCGGCATCAAACGTCCAAAGAAGACCATCCATCCCCCGTATCGATCGAACCAGGCATCCGCCTTTTTTACATCATTCAGATCAAGTCGTAACCATTTTCCGTATTTCTTCGTCCATTTTTCAATCTGCTCGACATCAAACAAGAGTCCAAGGCCGTATAATAATACGGCTCCTAATATGGCCCCGACCGTCGATGCCACGATGACGAGCGTGATGGACAAATTCGTCTTCACAGCAAAAAAACCACCAAAGAGTAAGACGACTTCAGAAGGGATCGGTGGAAACACATTCTCAATAAAAATCATGAATGCAATCCCTATGTAGCCGTACTGTTCAATCACAGAAATCATCCAGTCACTCATGTCGCTTCCTCCATTCTTCCCCTCTATACCCGTCCATTTTGCTATATAATCGCAAAGACATGCTACACTCAAAGAAAGGAGCTGATTGAAATGGAAGAAACAGTACGGTGTCCTTGGTGCGGGACAGATCCATTGTACGTCCGTTACCATGACGAGGAATGGGGAAAGCCCGTTCACGATGATCAGAAGCACTTTGAATGTCTGACACTCGAAAGTGCGCAAGCAGGACTTAGTTGGATCACCATCTTGAGAAAACGTGAAAATTATCGATTGGCTTATGCCAACTTTGAGGTGCAGCAAGTTGCCAGCTTCACGGATGAGGATGTGGAAAGACTTCTCGGCGATAGCGGGATCGTGCGAAATCGACGAAAAATCGAGGCGTCGATCAATAATGCGAAACAGTTCATCAAACTACAGGAAGAGTTTGGCTCATTTGATTCGTATATCTGGTCATTCGTCAACAATGCACCTATCTTGAATGCATGGAATCGGCTTGAAGATGTTCCTGCAACGACGGAACTTTCTGAACGATTGAGTAAAGACCTGAAACGACGCGGCTTTAAGTTTTTAGGACCGACAACGGTCTATGCCCACCTACAAGCGACGGGTCTCGTCAATGACCATCTCACCTCTTGCACGTTCCGCTAACTTAAGACCAGCTCTCAAAAATATCTTTACATTCCCCCTCTTGTTGTGACAATATTTTGACAAAGTGATACTCTATCACTGAAAGCGTTTTCGTATTTTTTATCTTTCGGGGGGATGTTGATGAACGGAATTTTAGTGTCCATTGTCGTGTACATGGCACTGATGGTCTTGCTTGGGATCATCGCGTATCGGAGAACAAGCAGTATCGGAGATTACATGTTAGGTGGTCGGGCGCTTGGTCCCGGGGTCGCCGCCTTATCTGCCGGTGCATCAGACATGAGTGGATGGCTCTTAATGGGATTGCCTGGTGCAATGTATGCGTCAGGGATTTCAAGTGGCTGGATTGTCATCGGGTTGACGATCGGCGCCTATTTGAACTGGTTATTGGTCGCACCAAGATTACGCATTTATTCATACATATCGGATGATGCGATCACAATCCCAGACTTCTTTGAGAAGCGATTTAAAGACACAAAAGGTGTGTTGCGTTCATTTTCAGCTGCTGTCACGTTAATTTTTTTCACACTTTATGCGACAAGCGGATTCGTCGCCGGCGGTCGCCTATTCAATGCCGTCTTCGACATTGAATTTGTAACGGGAGTCGTCATTCTCGCTTCCATCATTATTCTGTACACTTTCATCGGTGGATTTTTAGCAGTAAGCTGGACAGATTTTGTTCAAGGATTGATCATGCTGTTTGCCCTTATTTTTGTACCTGCCATCGCCATTATGGCAACTGATGGTGTATCAAATGCTTTAGACACGGTACGAAATATTGATGAAGCGTTACTTGATCCGTGGACGGGGCAATCACTTATCGGAATCATTTCACTATTTGCGTGGGGGCTCGGCTATTTCGGCCAGCCACACATCATCGTCCGTTTTATGGCAATCGGAAAGCTCGAGGACATTAAGACGGCACGTCGAATCGGGATCTCATGGATGGTCTTCACCGTTGTCGGGGCGATGGCGACCGGATTATTCGGTCTCGCCTATTACACACAACAAGGCCTCACCATCGATAATCCGGAGAACGTTTTTATCAACTTATCTGACTTATTATTCCCGGATTTGGTGACTGGTGTATTATTGGCTGCTCTTCTCGCCGCCATCATGTCGACCATCTCCTCTCAATTGCTCGTTTCGTCGAGTGCCGCGACGACAGACTTTTATCAGAAGTTCTTCCGTAAAGAAGCGGGAGACCGTGAACTCGTCATGGTCGGTCGGATTACGGTCATTCTCGTATCCGTCATATCGATTATTCTTGCACTCGATGCAGACGACACCATCTTAAACCTTGTCGGTTATGCTTGGGCAGGATTCGGTTCATCATTTGGTCCACTCATCTTGTTCAGTCTGTTTTGGAAGCGAACGACGCGTCAAGGTGCACTTGCTGGAATGTTGACGGGAGCCTTTGTCGTCATTCTATGGAAGAACTATGCCGCTTCTCTTTTCGGAACGTTTGGGACATTGTATGAAATGATTCCAGCATTCTTCCTGTCGGCACTTGCCATCTATATTGTGAGTTTGGTGACACCGCCACCAAATGAGGTCATTCAACGTGAGTTTGACCAAATGCAAGACATGGTCAAAGAACATATCAAATAAATCTCATGACAGGTCAAAAACGACCTGTCTTTATTTATTTAGGCAGGATTTTTCTTAATTATCGACGAATTTTAGGGTTATCGTACGAATCTGTCGTGAAAAGGAGAATCGGGATGAAACCAATCAAGATCGTCTCTCGTCTTACCTTCCTGTCTAGCTTTGTTTTATTAATCGCTTGTGGTACGACTCCGGCAACGAATCAAGAAATACCAGAAGAAGTCGAAGAACCGATTGTCGAGGTACCTGAAGAAATGCCGCCTGCCGAACCGGAACCGATTGTCACGACGGCCTCCCTCTATGCAATCGGCGACATCCTTCTACATGATTCGGTATACAACGCAGCTCGTACTGATGAAGGGTATGAATTTGATACTGCATTCGAACAGATCTCTCCAATATTGAGTCGCGCCGATCTATCAATCGCCAACCAAGAGAGCATGATTGGCGGGAGTGAAATCGGACTTTCGAGCTACCCGGCATTTAACAGTCCTTTTGAAATTGGAGATGCCTTACAACGGGCAGGAATCGATTTGGTCACGACAGCGAATAATCATACGCTCGACCGTGGCGTCCGAGCTATTGAAAATTCGATTGACCATTGGAACGCAATCGAAATGCCTTATACAGGCTCCTTCCTATCTGCTGAGGACAAGGCGAATATTCGTACGTTGACTGCAAACGATATTTCTTTTTCCTTCCTCGCATACACGTATGGGACGAATGGAGTCGTGCCGAAGCAACCCTATCATGTGAACTATATCGACCTTGCACAGATGCAACCAGAGATCGAGAAGGCGGAACAGTCGACTGACATGACGGTCGTCTCCCTCCATTTTGGTACGGAATACGAGCCGTTACCGAATGAGAGTCAAACTGAGCTCGCCCAATCGTTAGCAGACCTCGGAGTCGACATCATCATCGGTCACCACCCTCACGTGCTGCAACCCCCGACCATGCTAGAAGGAGTTCATGGCAATCAAACATTTGTCATCTACTCGCTCGGTAATTTCCTTTCCGGACAACAAGGAGATGAACGAAACACGGGCGGCATCATCGGGATTGATGTGGTCAAGACAATCGAAGATGACCAATCGACTATTGAATTGAAAAATCCGATGTTCTATCCAACCTTTACGCAAAAATCATCTGATGGACATTATGAGGTCGTCCCGTTAAAGGCTGCTCGTCCTGAACTTCTTTCCCCTGTTAGCGACCATATGTCGCAATGGTTACCCCAACTCAAAATCGAACAATGACGACCACGAAATCACTCGTGGTCTTTTTATTTTCAAAAAAGGGTTGCCACACGACATCTTATCCCTTACACTGAGTTGTATATTTATAAATAAAGATTAATAATTATTCATAAGGGGTGTTCATATTTTGAAACAGAAACTCGTATTGGCTTACTCAGGTGGTCTTGACACATCGGTTGCGATTAAATGGTTGGACGAACAAGGTTATGATGTGATTGCAGTCTGTTTGAACGTCGGGGAAGGGAAAGACTTAGAAAAGATTCAACAAAAAGCGATGAAAGTTGGAGCGAAAAAATCAATCGTCATCGATGCGGTCGATGAGTTCGTCAACGAGTTCGCTCGCTATTCGATGCAGGCCCATACATTATATGAAGGCGTATATCCACTCGTTTCGGCACTATCACGCCCCCTCATCTCGAAAAAATTGGTCGAGGTCGCACAGGCCGAAGGCGCCGTCGCTGTGGCCCATGGATGTACCGGGAAAGGAAATGACCAAGTGCGTTTTGAAGTGTCCATTCATGCACTCGATCCTTCACTCGAAATCGTCGCACCGGTTCGGGAATGGAAATGGTCACGTGAGGAAGAAATCGCGTACGCGGCAAAACATCAAATTCCGATTCCAATCGTTCAAGAAGAGCCATTCTCAATCGATCAGAACATCTGGGGACGCGCCATCGAATGCGGCATTTTGGAAGATCCTTGGGCAGCACCTCCGGCAAGCGCATATGAGTTAACAGCGGCACTTGAGGACACACCGCATGAACCGACTTATCTTGAGATTGAATTCAAGAACGGAGTGCCGGTTGCTATTGATGGGAAGAGCCAATCGTTCACTGATATCTTAAAAGAGCTCAATATCGTTGCGGGTGCCCATGGTGTCGGGAAGATTGACCACATCGAGAACCGGGTCGTCGGTATCAAATCACGTGAGGTGTATGAGGCACCTGGCGCCATGACATTGATCACTGCGCATAAAGCTCTTGAAGCCTTGACACTCGTTCGTGAAGTGGCGCATTTCAAACCAATTGTCGAGCAAAAATTGACAGAAACAATCTACAACGGACTTTGGTATTCACCGCTCACAAAAGCACTTCTTGCGTTTATCGATGAGACTCAAGCTACCGTCACAGGAACGGTTCGCATGAAATTGTTTAAAGGGCAGGCCATCGTCGACGGACGGAAGTCGCCAATTTCTCTTTATGATGAGGAACTTGCGACCTATACGTCAGCCGATACGTTCGATCAACAAGCAGCTGTCGGATTCATCAAGTTATGGGGTCTTCCAACAAAAGTTCAATCAGAGGTGTTGATGGAAAAGGGAGCGTTCGTCAATGAGTAAATTATGGGGAGGCCGTTTCGAGAAGACGGCGAGCGATTGGGTCGATGCATTCGGTGCATCGATTGAATTTGATGCTCAACTCGTCCTTGAGGATTTAGAAGGTAGCATGGCTCACGTGACGATGTTAGGTGACCAGGGCATCCTCTTAAAGGAAGAAGTCACTCAAATCCTTGATGGATTACAACAACTTAAGCAAAAAGCACTCGCGGATGAATTGAAATTCGAGGTGTATCACGAAGATATCCATATGAACTTAGAAGCTCTGCTTCATGAAGCGATCGGACCGGTTGCAGGGAAGATGCATACGGCACGTAGCCGAAACGATCAAGTCGCGACGGACATGCATCTTTACTTGAAAGAACGTGTGAAAGAAGTGATTCAATTGATTGAATCACTTCAGCGTGAATTGCATGCTCACGCTTCAGAAAACGTAGAGACAATCATGCCTGGCTATACGCACCTCCAACGTGCACAACCGATCTCGCTGGCCCACCACTTGCTCGCCTATTTCTGGATGCTAGAGCGTGATAAGGAACGGTTTACGGACAGCTTGAAGCGGATTGATTGGTCTCCTCTTGGCGCAGGAGCCTTAGCCGGGACAACGTTTCCGATTGACCGTTCCCGTTCAGCTGAATTACTTGGATTCAATCGGGTTTACCCGAATAGCCTCGATGCCGTTAGCGATCGTGACTTCATACTCGAGTTTCTTTCAAATGCATCGATGCTTATGATGCACCTCTCCCGCTTCTGTGAAGAATTGATTCTTTGGGCAAGCGAAGAGTATCGCTTCATTACAGTGTCGGATACGTTTTCTACCGGTTCGAGCATGATGCCACAAAAGAAAAACCCTGACATGGCCGAACTCGTCCGTGGAAAATCGGGTCGAGTGATTGGAAACTTGATGGGCTTGTTGACGCTCATGAAAGGACTTCCACTCGCTTACAATAAAGATTTACAGGAAGATAAAGAAGGGATGTTCGATACGGTCAAGACCGTTCAAGGCTCGCTCAGTATCATGGCGGGGATGATGAATGAACTGACGTTCCACCCGGACGTCATGAAACAAGCGACCGAGCGCGATTTTTCTAATGCGACCGAACTCGCCGATTATTTGACGGCAAAAGGGTTACCGTTCCGTGAGGCGCACGAGGTGACTGGAAAACTCGTCAAATATTGCGTGGATGAGCGATTGTATTTACGCGAGCTTCCAATCACGGTATTCCAAACGTACTCTGAATTGATTCAAGAGGATGTGTATCATGCCTTGACCCCTGAACAGGCAGTCGCACGTCGAAACAGTTACGGCGGAACAGGATTCGATGCCGTCCGTGAACAGTTGAAAGAAGCTTCGGCATGCATGAGCACGATGACCTATTCTTAATCATCTTGAACCCGTCACGTTAATCTGTGACGGGTCTATTTATTTATCCTGTTCATTCAGACGTTCAACGAAAGAAGGAAGACCTTTTTCTAGTAGAAGATCGAATACCTCCATCATCTCATCAATGGAATTTTCATTGACGTCTAGTAGATATTGCAAGACGACCCCATCGACTGCCGCAATCAGCCATGAACTGAACGCATTGTTTAGACGAGTGTTTTCTAGTCCGTACAAATGAATCAGGATTTGTTCGATTTGTTTTGTCCATTCTGCATATTTGTCTTTTAATTTCAGTTGTGCCTCCATGTTCCCCAGTAACACTTCATGAGCAAAATGATACTGCAAGCGGTTCTCTGCATCTTTATGAAAGCGTTCCGCCGTATTTCGTGCAATCTCCATTTTGATACGTTCTTTTGAATAGGCATCGTCTGTCATTTCTTTGGCGATTTGAGAGGAAACAGACAAGCTCTCATTCATTAAATCGTACAATAAATCTTCTTTATTTTTGTAATGATGATAGATGGCTCCTGTCGTCATATTCGCCTCGATTGCAATCGCTCTGACTGTTGCCCCGTTCACCCCACTTCGAATAATGACCGTTCTGGCTGCATCTAGAATTTTATTTTTACCGTCCACTATTATTCTCCCCTTTCGAGTCCACTTTAGAATAACATAGCTCTACCAATGCGAGTGCTCAGGACTAAATTTTGTGAAATAATTCACATTGACTAAATAGGATTGTCCGCCTATACTAAAAACATAACAAACGTTATGTTTGTTAAATTCAAATGAGAAGGTGAATGGAATGAACGTTTGGCCGCATGTAATCTCGATGCCACTCTATTTAAGTTTATTATTAGGAATCATCGTTTTTTTCAGAAAGCACTATAAACTGTCCGCCTACTTTTGGCTCGCTTCGTTATTGACCATCCCATTATGGATGATGGGGAATGTCGATGGCTGGTTTCGTTGGGCTAAAATTGTAAGCGTTATCATACCGACGATTATCGTTGGTTTCTCTCGAATCGCCATTTACGAGAACAAACAAGGACGGATTTGGAACTTTTTAAAGCGTGACGAATTTTTATGGTTCTTCTATGCCATCTTGTTTTTAAATATCGCAGAAGCCACGATTAAAGATGTGACACTCGGCAACTACTTTAATGCCGCCTGTGGATTTTTACTCTGTGTGACGATTCCTTTCGCACCGACTTTTTGGAAGTTTGCGAAAGAAGGATACGCCGATCTCGTAGCCTATACGACTGGGTCATGGAATTTTATATACACGTCATGGAACGCATGTTTCGTCTATGCAGAATCTCCAACTTATTTTGCCAGCTCGCTCTGCATCTTGCTTGCGGCAGAACTGTATCCAGTCATCAAAGGACGACCAGAGCTTTACATTACCGCTCGTATTTACACGCTTGCAGCCCATTTATTGATTCGTGCATGCTATGACATTTTCCCGCAAGTCATGAACTCTTCGACATGGTTCAACTCGGAAGTATTGAAATCATGGGGAGTAATTAATTTTGTGATCATCGTCCCTTATGTCTTCTGGCATATGTGGCAACTTCATCACAATAAGGCCATCATCAGCTTCAAGAGAGCCAAAGTATCATGATGGAATCGAATATGTGAACGTATGATTTTGATTGCTCAATAGTGAACAATTAACTGATGTAAGGAGGAGATTTGAGTGGGAATTCTGTATGAACGAATCGATCTCGTCGGATGGGGAATTGGGTTATTTGTCTTGTTTAGCTTGATGGCTTTCAATGAATTCAGTCGCACGACTAAGTGGGGAGGAATAACGTTATTCTTGATTGTACCGACTATACTGACCCTTTTTGTTTGGCCGACAACCGCAGCTCCAGGGAATGAATATGGAACGGGTACTTGGTTCAACTGGGTGAAAACATATTCTGCACTCGCCGGCTGTCTCGGTTTCATGATTATTCGTTACCGCCCCTCGCTATTACGAAAGAAATGGGTCTTATTCTTTCCACCTGGGATTTTGGCACTAAACATTTTAGAAGCCTGTATCCGAGACTTTCAAGTATACTTCTTTAACGTTCCCGATGGTGCTTATATCGATCACCTTTGGGTCATGTCCGGACCTTGGAATCTAATGAACGGTTTTGCCGGATTATTGAACATCATCGCCATCTGCGGATGGATTGGAATCAATATTTCGAAAGATCAATCAAAAGATATGATTTGGCCTGATATGATTTGGCCATGGATCATCGCCTATGATTTATGGAATTTTGCTTACGTTTATAATTGTATCTCTGACCATTCGTTTTATGCAGGATTGATTCTGCTCCTTTCATGTACCATTCCTTCTTTCTTTATTAAAAAAGGGGCTTGGTTACAACATCGTGCCCACACGTTGGCTTTATGGATTATGTTTGTCATGACAGTTCCCGCGTTCGCCGACCGATTAGCTCCCGTACCGTCGACACATGACCCGAGAGCCTTCTTTATCGTCAGTCTACTCTCCCTCTTATTCAACGCGGCGCTTGTCTCCTATCAATTTTATCGGATCCGTCAACGACATCTTCATCCACTCAAGGATGAACTTTATGTTGAAACGAAGGCATATCAGACAGCTTTGAGTCAAAATGGGCTGTCTTGAAATAATTCTTGCCAACCCCTTTTCAACATGTTAACTTTTATATTGTTAACGTTAACTGAAAAGGGGTTTACATATGAAGATTCAAGATATGACTCAAATCGCCTTCGGCGCGGCACTCATCGCAAGTATTGGTTTCATCGAAATACCGATTGGACCCGTTCCAATCACCCTTCAAACACTCGCCATCATGACCATCGCCGGTGTATTCGGTGCAAGGAAAGGATTTTTGGCAGTTATCGTGTATCTCTTGCTCGGCTTGATTGGACTTCCAGTACTGAGTGGTCAAGGAGGTCTCGCACCGTTTGTAGGACCAACTGTCGGATATTTAATCGCCTTTCCGATTGCAGCACTCTTCATTGGCTGGTTCAGTGAACGCTATCGCTCCATCCCAGCATTGATTGGCTATAACTTTTTATTCGGTCTAGGGCTCGTCTACTTACTCGGAAGTATGGGACTCGAGATCGTTCTTGGTATGTCGTTCATTGATGCGCTCAAAGTAAATATTCCATTCTTCTTTGGTGACGCTTTGAAAGCAGTGCTTGCTGCCATATTAGCCGTGAAAATTTCTCAGAATGTTCAAGTCCGTCGTTCCCTCGCCTCTTAAAGGTTCGAACGTTTCACCCGTTTCCATCTGTGGAATAACTGTAGTATGGAAGGGGGTGTCCCGATGAGCGACTCGACGTTTAAAAAACGCTTACAGAAAGCGACCCACTTTTACCAACGCTCTGACAAAGGGCAGCGTCAAGGAATCGATAAGTCGTCTCATGAGAAACGTGACACAGATGCGTTTGAGCGAAGACTCCGTGAGGCAAAAGCGAAAGTTGGCGAGATTCAAGAAAACATTGACCATATTGCTAGACGTTAAAACCCCGTCCGAAGACGGGGTTTATTTTTTGCGTGGTCGAATGAGGAGGGTGACGATGAACAGGAGCGCTAATGTGACGAGAAGTGCGAGTGATGCCGTATTCCACCCAATCAAATTCAACCCTACGCTGATGGCGACTGTGATATAAAATCCACCGAGCGCTTTTTTGACGTGCTGCGAGCTGAAGCGTTGGAGCTGTTTCGCTCCAAAGGGTGATCCGATCATGGCACCCGCAATCAGAGCAAGACCGTGCAGATAATTCGTTTCAGCACCTGCCACCGTATAACTGATGACACCGGATACGACAATGAGAAGTGCTGCCGTAATACTCGTTCCGACCGCTCGCTTCATCTCCGTGTTCAACAACTTGACTTGAAGAGGGGTCAAGACGAATCCACCGCTCACTCCCATCAACGAGGAGATGAACCCCGCGAACACACCGATGATTCCAAGGCGTGGTACAGAGTCCGTTCCGACGCTTCCTTCCACATGCTGTTTCGAACGAAAGAAAGAAACAGCAAAATATGTGAGTAATGCGATATAGACGAGTGAGATGATGAGTGTCGCCCCATCGACTCCTTCTAAATAAAAGACGAGCGGTGTGGCAATCCAGGTCCCGACAATCCCGAACACACCGATCCATAAGGCGTGCGACACGTTCACGTTACGCAAACGGATATGCGAGATCGTTCCTGCCGTCGTTGATCCGAGCGTCAACATCAGGCTAAGGGCAATCGCCGCACTCGCTTCATACCCGAAGACAAGGAGAAGTGGTGTCAGTAAGATTCCACCACCAATTCCAAAGAATCCACTCAAGATTCCGATTAACGTTCCTAAAAGGAGAAACTGTAATACTTGTAAAACGTCCATGTTGTACCCTTCTTTCATTGGTCTCGTCTGCAATCATATCAAAAAGGGGCGTCGAATGCGCCCCTTTGCTTACAATGACCGTTCTAGAAACTCGAATATTTGTTGACGATATTCATTCTGGAATGACTGGTACGATCCGACATGACCTTCGTTATCAGTCACCCAAAGTTCGACGCGTTCTTGTGCTTCAGCCAATTTTTCACTTTCAGAAACAGGAATCGCATCATCGTCTTTACTGTGGATCAATAAGATAGGAGCCTCAATCAACTTGATATCCTGAATAGGAGATACGACATCGGCATCGAGACCGGTGAACCAAGGGGTCACAGTCATGATGACGGGCGTGAACGGAACGTTCGGCAAGTCACTCCATACCGGAAGATTTGTCTCGAGATAATTTCGTAAATCACTAAACGGACTGTCGGCGATGACTGCAGCAACTTCGACATCATCAGCTGTAGAGAGTGCTGTCGCCGCTCCCATTGAAATCCCGTACAAGACAACCGGTCCTTCTGAACGACCTTTCGCATATTGGATGGCCGCTTTTAAATCGGATTGTTCTTTAGCGCCGACCGTGACTCGGTCACCCTCTGATATCCCTGAACCGCGAAAATCGAACGTTAAAAATTGGTATCCTTGTTCATGAAATTCTGGAATCAACTCTTTCAACGGTAAATCCTCCTGTTCACGGTTCTTCCCATATCCGTGGGCAAAGACGATGGTCGCACGCGGCGTAGGATGAGGAATCCACCATCCGTATAAGTCATATCCTTCCTCCGATTCGATTGTCACATTCTCGTACTTCAAACCAAGTGATTTCGGGGTGTATGTCAATGTTTCCCGCTCCGGTGACGTCAACTGATCCCCAATATGAGCCGAGATTCCTCCGATAGCCAAACCGGCAACGAGTAAAATGATGAGTACCGCAATACTCAATAGTTTCATCCAACGATTCATCCGTAACTTCCCCTCGATTCTATTTACTCTATCTCAACCAGCTACGAAGCGCGATGAGCGCATGTTGAACTGGTTCCCATGTGCTAGACGGAATGAGATAACATGTCGCTTCATGGATAGAAAATGTTCGCACATCCTTTTGTTTGACGATGTTCTCGCCGATTGCGCCAAACGGATCGCTGTTCACATCGACATGTTCAAATGTACGCCACTTTCGCTCCCCTCGTTCTATAACGGCACAACCGAATGATTTGGTCGGGCCATCAATTCCGTACTCGGCATAATGCCAGAGTGTCGTCGCATCGAGCGGAGACCCAAGGTGAAGGATTCGTGCGTTTCGCTCAATCATTCGCTCGATAGGTGAACCTGGACCGAACCCGACATCGATGGTATGACCGGACACGATGGCTTCAGCCCCATCGCCCCAGGCGGCAACAGACCACATCGGATGGGAACTACGATATACGTGCGGATAGCTTCGGAACAGTTCCGGCACACGTCCCATGCCACGTGTCGCTGTTTTATCAGCTTCGTACGGAGGCATCTCCGCGCGAATCGTCTGCCACCATTCCACGGGGACAGGTGGCGCTTCCCATTCAGCTGGGTCTGAATTGTCTCCGGTCTGGGTCGCCATCATAATCAACCCAGATGGACCGACCACTTCCTGAATCGCTTCAATGACGGTCTGCGCCCCTCCACATACCCAACCGAGTTTTGAGAGCGACGAATGGACAAACAACGCCTCTCCAGAGCGAACGCCGGCTTCTTTTAACTTTTCGATGAGACTCGACTTCGTCACCATCTTTTTCACAACCATCACTCCACAATCAGCTGGATCGACGACCCGCTTCTAGATTTTTTCACTTCAATCCGTGCATCGACACGGTCTTTCAATTCTTGGACATGACTGATGACGCCGACGAGCCGACCGGTCGCCTGTAAAGACATCAATAATTCAATCGCCTGGTCTAGAGATTCGGCATCGAGCGTACCGAATCCTTCATCGATGAGCATCGTTTCAAGACTGATGCCCCCACTCAGCTGTTGGACCACCTCCGCAAGTCCAAGAGCGAGTGACAACGACGCCTTAAACCCTTCACCGCCAGATAAATTTTGTACACGACGCGATTGTCCGGTATAGGCATCAAAGACGAGAAGCTCAAGACCAGATTTGGCATTCCCTTTCGCCGTCTCGACTTTCCGCTCAAGCCGGAACTGACCGCTCGTCATCTGATCCAAATGAATGTTGGCCGCATGAAGGATCTGATCAAAAAAGGCGGTTTGAACATATGTCTCAAACGTCATTTTCTGTGGGTTGATTCCCTTCCCCGTATCCGCAATCAATTTGATTGTCTCTAATTTCCGCTCTTCTTGCGCCGTCTGTTCGCGAAGGGTATTCCATTCCGAGATGACGTGTCTATGTCGAGACAAGGCATCTTGGGCTGTGATCAGCTGTTTCGACGCCTGCTCACTGCATTCAGCCACTTCCTTCACTTTCATCTCCATCTCGTGCAGGTCTGGTCGCTCCTGATTCTTCAGTTTTTCTTCAATCATCTGTTTATGGTGTCGGAGTCGAACACCTTCTTCCTCCTCACGTTGCAACTGTTCACGAATCATTGTCCGCTTGTCGATTTGATTGGCGTATGATTCATAGCGTTCACGCGTCAGATGTGATGCTTCTAGCTGATTGACCCAAATGGTCTGCTGGGCATCATACTGCTTCGATGCTTCAGTCAACTGTTCACGGATCAATGACAGTCGTTCTTCCTCTTTCCAAAGTGCTTTTTTCACCGTCTCAAACTCAAGGTCGTACGCTTCGACTTGTTTCATCAACATCGAGATGCAGTGCTCAAGGTCGGCTCGCTCGCGCTGCAACGCATCGAATGTCGTTTCTTCACTTTGACCGAGTGCGTACAGACTTTGTTGCGTCATTTCAAGTTCGGATACGACACGCTCCCGCTCTTCGAACTGTTGACGTCGCTCTTGCTCTAACTGTCGGATTTCTGCTGACAGTTGGCGAAGTGTCCGTTCGTTCTCTTGATGCATTCGTTCTTCCCGTTGCAATAGCTCTGCACGTGTTCGCCACTTATTGAGTTCTTCTGTGACATCGCCATTGAATTGAATGTCTTTGGAAGCTTGATCTAGTTCTTGTCGGACTGCTTCAAGTTGTTGATGAAGCGAACGATAATCCGCCCTCGCTTCGATTAAGCGTGTGGACAAATCATCAAGACGTGCCACGGCCGCATCCCGCTCCGCGATGTTCGTAACGGTTTCTTCGTGTTGTGGGATATCATGATGACGAGAACCGCATACCGGACATGGCTCACCGTCTACAAGCGTCTCGCTAAGTTGTCTCGCTAGTAGTAACTGTTCTTGCTGTGTAAACGTGGTGACCACTTCTTGTTGGGTCACATACTGTCGTTGAACGTCTTTGCCCGTTCGTTCACATTCGTCGAGTTGTTTCGATAACTCACGCGCCTTTGTTTCAAGAGATGCCAGCTGCACCAATCGGTCGACATGACGCTCGGCGTCGACTGCTCGTTCGCTAGGTTCAGACTTTATGCTGTCGACCAATCGCCGTTCTCTTTCTTGAAGTTCTTGTAACCGAACTTCTTTTGAAAACATGGCCAATTCTTTTGCACGATTCATCAATCGGTCACGAAGGGTCACGAGTGTGGCGCGCTCCTTGATTCTTGGCATCATCTCATCGACGATCCGAAGTCGCTCCTTACGAGAGATGACTTCTTCTTTGTCCGTTTCAATCGTTGATTGTTGCTCCATTAACTTTGATTGAGAGGATTGCAAGTGCTCTAATTTTGTCGAGGAGGTCTGTTCTTCCATCGTCAACCGACGCACGAGTTGCTCTAACTCCTGTAACCGTCCAAAGACTGGACGAATGTTTGCCGCCACCTCTAAATTTGTTAGCAGTTCACGTGTTTCATTTCGAATCGATTCACCGTTTAAAAAGATTACAAGTGCTCGATCGGTTTCTTCTCGCTCCTTGAACAGCGTGACGAGTGATTTTGCTTTCTCAAGCGCTTCTCTTGCCTCTTCCAGTGCTGTCGCATACAGTTGTTTCTGGGTTTTGGCCGTATCACATGTTGTCATCAGATATTCTTCACGCTCGTCAAGCCAACGTTGAATCTCCTCGATGGACTGGGTCGACACCTCTTCGATTGCTTCATCTTCGAGCTCTAATAACTTGAGTCGCGTCCGCTCGACCGCCCATTCCACTTGTTTTCGATACGCGCTATAGCGTTCACCCCACTTCTCCTGGAACGTACGATATGCCTCTGTTTTGAAAATGGATTGGAGGATTTGTTGTTTTTCATTCGAGTTCGAGTCGAGTAATTGTCTAAATTGGTTTTGAGGGAGCAACAAGATTTGACTGAACTGTTCATACGATAATTGTAAAATCGATTCGATTCGTTCTTGTACCTCGTTCACCTTCGTCGCCAGCGGCTTCCAACCGTCCTCCCATTCATAGAGGATGGCCTCGTGCGGAATTGGCGTCTTATTTTTCGGATGAGGTTGTTGCGGCTGTCTTACGATCCGATAGCGGTCACCTCGAATCGTGAACGAAAAATCTACTTCCGTCTTCAACTCAGGTTGTGCATACTGGCTTCTGAAGTCACTAGCATTTCGAAGCGACCCACTCGCCCGGCCATAAAGGGCAAACGTCATCGCATCAAAAATGGTCGTCTTCCCGGCGCCCGTCCGACCGCTGACGACAAACATCGAGCGACCAACCAACTGGGTGAAGTCAATCGTTTCACGTTCTGCATACGGTCCAAATGCTTGAATCATCAATTCAACCGGTCTCATTAGACATCACCTTCTTCTATCATTTGCTTCACGGCATCTGAGGCAGTGCGATCATGTACGGCCTCAAAAAATTGGAGATATACCTCTTCTACTGACTGTCTTTCGAGCGTCTCGCGTTCAAACGTAGATGTCTGCTCCTGGCGACGTAACAGTTCCAATTCAAGATGAAGGATATTCGGATAGACAGTCCGAAGTTTCGCCATCGGATCATGAAGCGCCGTATCATCGGTCAATACAATTTTAAGGTAATCATCTGTCTTTTGTTGCTGATAATAAGTTGGGGCAAGGAGTTCGTTCAATGTTCCGGTGAGTTGTCGCATATCCCGCTCTGGTGTCAAGGCACGGCGACGACGTGTCCATTGACCGTTCCATTCCAGAACGTCGACGGATTTTTCATGATTGACCTCGGAAAACGAATATTTCATGAGCGACCCACTATATGCAATTCTTTCTGATTGAATCGCATCACGATTATGTAAATGACCTAATGCCGTATACGAAAAAGGCTCATATAACCCTTTTGCGACCTGTCCTGCCGTGCCAACAGATAGTTGACGTTCTGAATCCGTCTCCAGTCCTCCCGCTACAAAACTGTGACCAATCGTCACGGCATCTTTTTCGATCATACCGAAAGCTTCAATGACCGCCTCCAGTGCATCATGATGCGTTCGAATCGAGTCGATACCGAGGATATGCCGTACACGAGCCGGCTCAAGGAATGGAATCGGATAAAATGGGACTCCCGCTACATCAAGGGGACCAGATGTCGGGTCTAGCTTACCGACGATGTGAAGTCCTACTTGTCTCAATAACTTCGAACTATATTCGAGACGTTCTGCCGAATCATGGTTTCCGGCGATGGCTACGACTGGTATTCCGCGGTTCAAGACGAGCTCTCGCCACATCTCATCGAGTAAATCGACCGCCTCGACGGGAGGGACGGCTCGGTCATATAAATCCCCTGCGATGATGACCGCATCGGGTCGTTCCTCATCTACGATTTGTAAAAAAGAATGGAATAAGATATTCCGTTGATCTTCTGTCATATGTCGACCGTGGACGATCTTACCTAGATGCCAATCGGCCGTGTGAATCCATTTCATCACGTATCACCTCTCTTTCCTATTCTAGCATGAGTCATTCGTATGATTCGACGTCTTGACACCCGTTTTTGAAACAGCGAAAGTAAGAGGAGAGGAGGACTTCCAAAATGAAATCATCAACATGGCAAACTTTTTTTCAATTATTCAAAATCGCGAATCCTCCGAAAAATCTATTTATCGGAGCCATTCTGATCTCGCTCCTTCAAGCCGTCGCCTCACTGGCCATTCCGCTCATCTTGCAGCGTGTGGTCGACCGGTGGAGCAGCGACTTATTGACACCTGAATGGATCATCTATTTCGTCATCGCATTTTTGATTCAGGTCATCACGAGTGCCGTTTCGATTTATTGGTTACATATTGTGGGGCAACGGGTCGTTGCCAATTTACGCACGACCTTGTGGGACCATCTCGTCAAACTGCCGATTCCATTCTATGACGGCATCAAGTCGGGGGAACTGGTGTCTCGGTTGAACAATGATACGACGACGCTTCAACAGTTGTTATCCGAACAAAGTGTCAGGTTGTTGACCTCCCTCGTCTCGGTCATCGGCGCCGTCGCCATCTTGTTCACACTCGATTGGCAAATGACACTCGTCATCTTGTTCTCTGTTCCGACCACACTCATCATTGTCATACCGCTCGGACGGAAGCTTCGGATTATCGCAAAAGAGACACAACAAGAACTCGGAAATCTTTCCGGCTTCTTCGCCGAACTGCTCGGTGAAATCCGCCTCGTCAAATCACAAGCGACGGAACAGATGGAAGTGAAAACCGGCAAAGCAAAAATCGAGACACTGTTCGATTACGGGGTGAAGGAAGGACGAATTCAAGCAATCCTCATTCCCCTTCTCAATGTGACCTTGACCGGGATGTTGATTGCCATCCTCGGGTTCGGCGCATATCGAGTCTCGACCGGAGCTTTATCAACGGGCGAACTACTCGCCTTCATGCTCTATCTCTTCCAAATCATCACGCCGCTCATCACGATGAGTGAATTTTTGACAAGGCTTCAAAAGGCGCGTGGAGCAACGGAACGGATTGCTGAGTTGCTCGAAGTCCGTCCCGAACCATACAGCACACATGAAGAATTGATTCATCAGACGGCACTCTCATTTGAAGACGTTGCTTTCCATTATGGCACTGAACCCGTCATCCAAGGATTGACACTTCAAGTTTCACCAGGGGCGACAACCGCCATCGTCGGACGGAGTGGTGCAGGGAAAACGACACTTTTCTCACTTGTCGAACAGTTCTATTTACCGACGGCAGGGACGATTCGATATGGAAATCGGGAGATTCAAACATACGGGCGTGACACATGGCGTCAAATCATCGGGTATGTCGCTCAAGATTCACCCGTCCTTTCGGGATCTGTACGGACAAACATTGTGTACGGACTTCGACATGAAACGAGCGATGATGAAATCAAAGAAGCCTGTGAGATGGCCAACGCATGGTCGTTTATTAAAACGATGCCTGAACAGCTCGATACGGAGATTGGTGAGCGAGGTATCCGTTTGTCTGGTGGGCAGCGACAACGACTTTCTATCGCGCGAGCATTGTTACGAAATCCACAGATTTTATTGCTCGACGAGGCAACATCAAGTCTAGATTCAGAATCAGAACGCGTGGTCCAAGAAGCGTTAGACCGCCTGATGGTCGGACGAACGACGCTTGTGATTGCCCACCGACTCTCGACTGTCAGACATGCCGACCAGATAGTCGTCTTAGAAGATGGACGAATCAGCGGGATCGGGAAACATGAGCAACTTTTAACGGAGAATGAACTATATCAACGACTCGTTTCACAACAATTATTAGGGGGACAAGCCACATGAAAACAATCGGATTTATCGGGCTCGGGGTCATGGGCCAATCGATGGTACGTAACTTGATGAAACACGGATTTGAAGTGCAAGCATACACACGGACGAAAGAGAAGGCAGCCGCATTGTTAGAGGAAGGTGTGACATGGTGTGATTCGGTACGGGACGTTTGCCGAGACGCCGATGCCATCATCACGATTGTCGGCTATCCGTCTGATGTCGAATCCATCTATTTTGGTGAAGGAAACATTCTTGATTCGGCAGAACCAGGTACATTATTGATCGACATGACGACGTCCTCACCGAAACTGGCTGAACGGATAGCTGAGACAGCCATTGAGCGGAGTCTCCTCCCACTTGACGCACCAGTAACTGGAGGCGATGTCGGCGCCAAAAATGGAACGCTATCGATTTTAGTCGGTGGGGGTGAATTCGCCTTCAATAAAGCGAAGCCTTTATTTGAAGCGATGGGACAATCGATAGAACGAATGGGATACGCAGGAAGCGGTCAATATGCGAAACTTGCCAATCAAATCGCCATTGCCGGAATCATGATGGGGAATGCCGAAATGTTAGCGTTCAGTAAACGAGCTGGAATTGACCCAGAGGCACTCGTTCGTACGATTCGTGGTGGGGCAGCAGGTAGCTGGACGCTTGAAAACTTGGTTCCACGCATGATTGTCGAAGATTATGCACCTGGCTTCTTCATCAAACACTTTATCAAAGACATGACACTCGCTATCGAGAGCGCACACGAGCTACAAGTGACATTACCAGGTCTCGAGCTCGCACATCGCCTCTATTCAATTCTTGAAAAGAATGGATACGGAGAGAATGGCACGCAAGCACTGATCGAGTATTATCTTCATCAAGACGTTTGAAACCGGATGTTTGTGGAATTAGTAGGAGTGAAGGAGGCGATTTTCGTGCCATGGAATATGAAAGACTATCCAGAATCACTGAAAAACTTCGATCCACTTGTAAAAAAGAAAGCCATTGATATCGCGAACGCATTACTCGCGCAAGGCTACTCTGAGACGAAAGCGATCCCCATTGCCACCGAGCAAGCAAAAAAGTGGCATGCGGATGCGTCGGAAGAGGAAAAACAAGATTTTGAAGACGCCCCAAACCCCAAAAAGTCAGATCAGCACGGAACATAAAACAACCGGTCGGGTTATCCGACCGGTTGTTTTGCTTGATAGGAGGCATTTAACTCTAAATAGAGTCCAGAAATCGCCGTTTGAAGATATGGTGTGACAAAGATATAAGCTAAGCCTCCAGTAAGAAGGACGAGCGCATACCATCCGATAAAACTCGCATAGAGCTTTAACATCGTCTGTTTGTGCCCTTTCATCATTTGGCGGCTTTTTCGCATCGCCTGGAATGCAGATAGGTCCGGCTCATCTCGCATGATAAATGGCGCGATGCGATACGTCAAATAGAACCAGACACCAGGTACAATCAGGAAAAGCATCAGAACGTTTAGACCTAAATAGAATACCGCATAATAGACCACGGCACGTGAATAGTCTTTAAGTGACCCGAACGATTCAATCAACAATCCGAACGTTGGCTTTTCATCTTTCGCCACCTGGAGAAACACCCAATTTTTCCCGAGCTCGATAGGTGCGAGCAGAACCGTCGCCCCGTAAAGAAGCGCCACCGATGTCAAAAGAACTTCGGGGTCGTTCGCCGAGAGATCAAGTCGGGTCGTGATCATCGCTTGAATGACCATGACAGTTAAGACGACGAGTAATGAAATGCCCCACTTCCCTGATAGCATTCGTAGCGCATATTGTTTGTAAACGGAAGATTGCATGAATTCACCTACATTTATTGTTTTCTCTCATTATAGCAAAAAAACAGTCTTCCGACTGTTTTCCGCATTGGCTCATCCAAGAAGTTGTTTGAACTTCACTTCATCGAGCTGTCCATTCGTTCGTACGCCATTTCCTATGTGTACCATCGCTACGTCAAGACGTTCTTGAAGAATCGGTAACGTTTCCACCGTGATCCCTGCACCAGGCAAAATTGTCATCTCGGCCTGTTCCTTCAAGGCTATCAAGGTTTCGATTCCTTCTAGTACAGTTTTGGCACCGCCTGAAGTAAGGAGAATATCTACTTCCGGATATTCATTCAACACATCCATCGCTTCAAAGACATCACGTGATGCATCAAAAGCACGGTGGAACGTGAGCGTCATTTCCCCTTTGTGCTTGATCACTTCCCCTAAGATCCGCTCGTCAATCGCGCCATCCTGTGTCAATGCACCGAATACGATTCCATCGACACCTAGCTCACGGCATAGACCGATATCCGCAAGCATAGTCTCGACATCATCCTCATTGAAATGGAACGAATGTGTATGGGGTCTTATCATCACATGCACCGGAATCGACACATGTTCGACCACATTTCGAATCGTTCCAAAACTTGGTGTGATGCCCCCGTTTTCCATATCCGCAATCAGTTCGAGTCGTTTCGCACCGAATTGCTCAGCCTGAATAGCTTCCGTTAGTGTAGTGACAATCACTTCTACATTCATTAAATCGCTCCCTTTACGGTGCGAACTTCCAGTCCACACCATGTTCGGCTAAGACGCCTTTGAAATCTTGAGGCTCCGGAAAATCAGAGATAATCGCCGTCACCTTCGAAAAATCACAGACGCGATACCGTTTTTGTTGATTTAGTTGGGTATGGTCCGTCAGTAAGAACGTCTCGCGACTTTGTGACATCACCGACTGGGTGATACTGGCGAGGCCGAAAGCGTCACATGTTAAACCTAGTGATGCGTCGACCCCTTCGACGGACAAAATGGCAAGGTCGAACATGTATGTCTGTAGTTGCGCCAGGACCTGCTCACCTGTCGTCACGAGATGTTTCGGGTCGATTGTACCACCTAATAGCTGAATTTCGCCACCAAGCACACCTTTCGCCCGCTGTTCAAACAACGCCTTCGCCACCGTCAACGATGGCGTCACGACCGTCACATTGCGACCACGTAACCGGGAAGCCACTTGCTCTGCCGCGACCCCGTGTCCGATATATAATAATGTATCATCTGGAATCAACTGAAATGCGGTATAGGCAATCCGACGAATTCCATCCATGTTTGCAATCACGATAGGCTGAAAGGACATGCTCTGATGAAGGACCGCTCCACCGTATACACGTTTGATTCGATGTTCTTTTTCTAATTCTTCTAAATAACGGCGAATCGATTCCCCCGATACGTTCAAACGCTCGATCAACTCGCTTGTTTTTACTTTGCCTTCTCTTTCGATCCATTCTACAATTTTCTGTTTACGCTCTTCACCGATTAAAGACACGTCCCTGCCTCCTCCACAATAATCTTTCCTTTTCTAGTGTAACGAACGCATGTAAATTTAACGTAAATTGAAAGTAAAGAACGAGCAAATCCAACATGTTTTTGTTTCTTTTTTGTGTAAATCAACGACAATACACAAAAAAAGGCACGCCCTTCACGGACGTACCTGCATGAGTCATGATTTCGGCTTGTGTTGAAACAGCGGAACTTTTGGTTCTTTTCCAGCACGTATACGTTGCCAATTGGTACGATGCTTAATAATAATGAACAATGCGAGTGGCACGATGACGATCAGGGGTAACCAATCTTTCGTCACGATGCTATAAGTCGTTGCCGTCACCAGTCCTACCACGGCGGCAGCCATCGAGGAGAGGGATACCATGCGCGAGGTGAGGAGAGTCACGATGAATGTACCGACGACGACAAAGAAGAACCATGGGAAGGCTGCCAACAAAACACCACCGCTCGTCGCAACCGATTTTCCACCTTTGAATTTCGCAAAGACAGGATAAGAGTGTCCAATCACTGCCGGAATCCCGGCAAGAAGCAGGCTCATCTCGCTTCCGAACAGTAGAGGCAGCAATGCAGCGACAAGACCTTTCCCCATGTCACCGAGTAAGACGAGGATTCCTGCCTTCTTCCCTAATACACGAAACGTGTTCGTCGTTCCCAGATTGCCGCTCCCATGTTCTCGAACGTCTACGCGATAGCCGAGCTTGCCGATGATGAGGGCAAACGGAATGGCACCAAGTAAATAACTTAAAATAATAATCATGATTTCTGTCACATATGGCATCGCAATTCCCCTTATTTCACAAATTCCGCAATATAGCGATCATATGGCTGATTCAATGCATGTACCTGTTTCGCATGCTCAGTACCGATATAGCGTAAGTGCCATGGTTCGTACATATATCCGGTTTCTTCCTCAAAGGCTTTTTGGTAACGGATGATAAATCCATACTCGTGAGCATGATCTGCCAGCCATTTTCCTTCAACCGTTTCACCGAGACTTTGAGTCAGTTGATAGTTGACCGAGGCGCTCGATACGTCAATCGCAAGTCCTGTTTGATGTTCAGAATGACCTGGTGGTGCGGAATATTTCATGGCTTGTTCTTTGCCATCTCGTTCGACATAAGCATTGAAGAGATTGACTTGGTAGGCGTATGAACGGAACGCACTCGTCCCTTTCAAATCAATTCCTGCTGCTTTTGCACCTTTCATTAGACCTTCAATCGCCTGAGCAGCTTCTTTACGTAACATTCGACGTTCACCGACTGTCGAGTCGACAAAATCAATGTTCGCCTCTACCAAATCACTCGGCTGATAGTCGGCGGGTAATGCAATTTTCTTGTTTACAAGAATCAATTCATCTAATTCCAAATTGGCCACACCATCCGTTTCAATCGGTTGACTAGGTGCCACAGGTTCTTCCTCTACTGGTTCGGTCGGCTGTTCAGACTCGTCCGACGTCTCCTCCTCAGAAGGTGACTCGGTGACTGTCTCATCTTCACGATCCGAAGTCGGTTCATTTGGTTCTGTCTCTGGTTCATCTACTGTTGATGACTGTGTTGTTGGTTCTTTCGGTTCAACTTGCTCGTTTGTCGTACAACCGGCTAACATGAACGTCAAGGCGCCGCAAACCATCAAAATCGATGGATAACGCATGCGATCTTCCCCTTTCTAGATAACAAAAAGTACCGTCAAGATATGATACCACACTGACGGTACGAAGACAGAAGATTCTTAAACAGGGTTCATGACGTTCAAATACATTTCATGCCATTTCGGGAACTCTCGATCAAGTCGAATCGGTTTGAAGTCGCCTCGTTTGACGACGACATGCGTTGTAGTGGCTGTGCCAACAAGTTCTCCATGTTGATTCGTCAACTCATAGCCGTAAATCGTTCTGATTTTTGAATATTGATCGACCCATACACGAACATGAACCGTATCACCATACGTCACGCTACGCTTATAGTCCATGGATACATTTGTCACAGGAGAGACAAATCCCGCTTCTTCCATATCTTTATACTCG
This sequence comes from Exiguobacterium sp. 8H, assembly GCF_902506255.1. Taxonomy (GTDB): domain Bacteria; phylum Bacillota; class Bacilli; order Exiguobacteriales; family Exiguobacteriaceae; genus Exiguobacterium; species Exiguobacterium profundum. The sequence continues at coordinate 859,008 of NZ_LR733429.1, forward strand.
ACACCTAGTTGTCGTAACAATTCCGTGCGCGCAATCTCTAAATAAACTAAATAGTTGGCATGATAGACGATGCCCATCATGTCCGTCTCTTGATACCTTACTGGGATTTGAACCGTGTGCATTGAATCATCCTTCTTTCCTACGACAAGTATATTATAACTTACTCTTAATATCTACTACTAATAATTGCTGGAGTGACACATTCTCATCCTCCGTCGACACCAAACGATAGGACTGACGAGCAATCGATTCATCGATAACAGATAGAGCGGTGCGCGCGTTCGCATGTTTGATTTCATGTAAGCGAGTAGCTAATGCTTCAAGCGCATCTTCCTCCATCACATATCCGAACTGACTTGCGTAATTTTTTGCGATGTCCACTAACTGTTCTTGCGTATAGTCAGCAAAATGAATCGTCCGTTTCATTCGGCTACTAAGACCAGGGTTGGATTCAATTAATCGGCGCATCGGACCTTCGTAACCGGCAAGGACGACGACAAGATTCTCGCCATGTTTCGGCATTTCATCAACGAGTGTATCGATTGCCTCCCGGCCATAGTCGTTCGCCCCGCCGTTCAAACTATAGGCCTCGTCAATTAGTAAGACGCCGCCAAGGGCGTCACGGATCGCCGCTTTCGTTTTTTGAGCTGTCTGTCCCACATAGCCACTAACTAAATCTGCACGACTGACGACATTGACATGGCCTCGCTTCAAATAACCTGTCCGTTTCAACATCTGTGCATACAGATAGGCAAATGTCGTTTTACCGGTACCGCTGTTTCCGGTAAGTGTCACATGGAGCTGGACCGGCGCCGTCTTCAAACCGAGCGCTTTTCGTTTCTTCTGTATCTTGATGAGTGCTTCAATTTCAGCCAGTTGTGCTTTTGCATCTTCCATGCCGACAAGGTCATCTAACGATGTCGGACTCGATTCATCATCTGGCTGATCAAAGTCTTCTTCAGTCAAGAGCGCCATTTCGTCTAACGGAGCATCTGCACCGAAGCGGGAACCCTTCTTAAACATCGCATCAAGTAAAATGTTATGGACAGTCCGGGCATTTCCGAACGTCGAGTCGACCCGTTCTCTGTCGATTCGAGCAAGAAGTGATCGTTTCGCCTCTTCCGTCAGCACGTAATTGTTCTCTTGTGCCACTTTCTCACCGATGGCGACCAATTCTTCGTCACGGTAGTTCGGTAACTCGTAGTGATTCGACTCAGGGAATCGTGAACGTAAACCGGGGTTCGCCAAGAGGAAATGACGCATTTCTTCTGGGTAGCCAGCTAGAATGACGACGAACTTGCCAGCATATTCGCCACTCGTCATCGCGGCGACGAGCGTATCGATGGCCGCTTGTCCGTAATCACTGCCACTCGCATCCTGACGCTTCAATGCGTATGCTTCATCGATGAATAAGACACCACCTTCTGCCTCTTTCACCTTGTTCATTACCTGCTCTTCCGTTTGCCCAACATAGGCACCGACAAGGCTCGAACGGTCTGCCTCGACAAGGTCCGGGCGTCCTAATAAGCCGAGTTCAAAGTAAATTTCGGCCATGAGTCTTGCTAATGTCGTCTTCCCGGTTCCTGGATTCCCTGTAAAGACGAGATGAAGGGATGGTTGATGTTTTGAAGAAAAACCGGCCTTCTCTCGTTCTTTTTGGAAAAGGAGGAAGCGATACCACGCTTTTACACGCGCTTTGATGTCATCGAGCCCAATCATGTCTTCAAGTGATTCAATCGCACTTGAACGTGCCTCGGTCGGACGGTCTGGTAGTAGCTCACAAATCGTGTGTAGCCGTTCTTTCACAAGGGTAACGCGCTCCCCGAATCGATGAAACGCTTCACGACTGAAATAGTTCCCCTGCATCGATGCGAGCAAGGAGGCGGTATCATCTTCAAGAGATGCGACCTCTTGCATCGCTTCGATGATCGCTTCAAACAGGTTTTCCAATTGTCCGCGCCATTCAGAATCACGTAAATCAGACTTCGCAGTCTCCACCTCATCATGGAGTTGGTCAAGTTGATCGAGCAAAGCTGACGTTTTTGACTCGTACTCTGTTAAGATTTGAACCTTCATCGAGGCGTAATCGGCCTCTCGTAAGGTTGGCCAGTCGATTTGAAGCGCCTGTTTCGAACGACGCAACTGCTCATTCAGTTGAAACAGACGAAGCTCTGGAGGAAGTGCGTTCATCGCCTCCAACTCTTTTACCCAGCGGTTGAGTAACGGGTCCATCGTTTCCTTTTGTTGGAGCCGATGTGTTGCGAGCAGCCGCAAGGAACGAATTAATTCTTCTTGGTGCTGAGTCGCACGAGACCAATGTGCGTAAGATAACAATGCCGCCTCGTTTACTTTTTCTCCAGCTTCCCAGTTCGTCAAGTCCGTTTGAACTTGTTCCACTTGAATTTGTTTCATCTTGTTCTCCCTTTCAGACGACAAGGGAGCCGACATCATGTCTGCTCCCCATCGGATTATCTTGATTCAAACGATGTCATCCGAATCGAATGGAATAACTTCCCGTTATTCCGCGATTCTGCCGCGAGCAAGATTCGTTCATGCGCATCGACATAATATGTGACAGTCTCTTTATTTTCTTCTTCACTAAAAATCGATGGATAGTTTTCAATCCACTCTTCCGGAACGGTCTCAGCCGATTCTGATTTCACATACGCTTGCGCGGTACGTCCGACCAAATCGGTTTCGCCTTCACTTGAACCGAGCGTCCCGTCATCGAGCCATTTACGAATCTGTTCGTTCGTTGCACGTGACAAGAATGGATGAGGTGCGACTGCTCCGGAGTTCGTCTCCTGTCGAAGAACTTCTTCCCCGTCCGGATTGAACTCTAAGTAGGTCTCTCCATCCCATTCAGCTTTCGCGCCAACATTTGGACCCGTCACGACTTCAGATACAAAATATCCGTCCTCATCATACGTGACAAGATACTCTCGTTCTTCGAGCTCTTCGCCTTCTTTTGGAAGTTTGCGTTCTTGATATCCGATCACGACATTCGAGTAGAATGGTTCGACTTGCTCTTCCTCTTCCCCGCTCAAATCCATGAGCACATAGAAGTTATAAGCGAGTAATGCCCCGACAATGAGGATGCCGGCCAATATCACCCAGCTCAACCGTTTTTTTATCTGTTGTTTCATAGCCTATCCTCCTCGTTTCTTCACTTACTATCCTACACTAGCGAGAAGGACAAGCAAAATATTTTTGACCGAAAAAGGGCCTCATCTGAGACCCTTTCGAATTAACCTAGTTTATCTTCATCTTTCTTTTGCATCTCTAGCCATTTATCTCGTTCATCCGGTTCGTCGGTAAGATCCTTGAATAAGGCAATCATCATAAAGATGAGCACGAAGATGAATGGGAAGGCTGCGAGAATCGCAACAGCTTGTAGAGCATCTAATCCACCAGCATACAGCAATACGGCTGCGATTGACGATTGGATGATTCCCCAAGTCATTTTAATCCCCATCGGCGGGACGAGCTTCCCGTTCGATGTAAGCATACCGAGGACGTATGTCGCAGAGTCGGCCGATGTAATAAAGAATGTCGAAATCAAGAAGATGGCGATTACACTGAGTAGCGTCCCAAAACCACCGAACGTCTCAAACAGTGCGAAGAGCCCGACTTCAGTACCGATTTCGTTTACTTGATCAATTAAGCTATATCCTCCGAACAAATCAGCCCAGATGGCCGAACCGCCGAAGACGGAGAACCATAATAATCCGAATGATGTCGGGACAAGTAAGATTCCGATGATAAATTCCCGAATCGTACGCCCTTTCGATACACGTGCGATAAACGTTCCGACGAATGGTGACCAAGAAATCCACCAAGCCCAGTAGAAGATGGTCCAACCGTTTACCCATTCACGTTCAACGGGTTCAAAAGCGGCTGTACGGAAACTCATGCTCGGGAGCTGCTGCAAATAAGTTCCGACCGTTTGTGTGAACAAGTCGAAAATGAAAGCTGTCGGTCCCGCAAACATCGTCGCTACAAGTAGGACAATTGCCAAGAAAATATTCGTATTACTTAAGATTCGAATTCCTTTGTCAAGACCTGTCGAAGCACTGATCATGTAGAGCACCGTTACGACGGCAATGATGATCAACTGTGTCACGAAAGCGTTCGGTACCCCAGGGATGAGGTAATGAAGGCCACCGGCAATTTGTTGAGCACCAAAACCAAGTGAAGTCGCTACCCCGAATGCCGTCGCAATGACCGCAAGGATATCGACCGTTTGCTTCACGGGTTGTTCGTAGCGGTTATGGACGAGCGAACCGATCGTCTCCCCAATCGTCGCGGGACGACCTTTTCTAAACGTCGAATATGCGATGGCGAGCGCAATCATTGCGTAAATCGCCCATGGATGGAAGCCCCAATGGAAAAATGCATAACGCATAGCAGTCCGTGCATCTCCTTCAGGTGTGGGGGAAGCGAATGGTGGTGAGTGGAAGTGGAGCAACGGTTCAGCCGCTCCCCAGAAGATGAGTCCAATTCCCATCCCGGCACTGAATAACATGGCAAACCATGATAAATAACTAAATTCTGGACGATCTGTATCCTTTCCAAGTCGAATCGAACCATATCTTGAAAAGATTAAAAAGATGGCAACCAGTAAAAACCCGGTGGCGCTCAAGAGATAGAACCAACCCATCCCGTTTGAGAGCCAGCCTTGTAACGTACTCGTCACGTTTAATAGACTGGCATTACCTAATAAACTCTCGGGGAAAAGTCCCCAAATCGTAAATAAGCCAGTTATGATTGCAGATACGACGAATACGGTCGTCACACGGCTTTTTCGTTCCATAAAATCACTCCTATTTAATTTTCTATTTTCATATACGTTTTCCACCCTAACATACTTTTGAAACAAGTCACAACCCTATGTGTACATAAATGTGTTGTTTACCGTCCAATAGATAGGTGTCTTGTCATCAAGTTGTTTCTTTGGGCTCCAGTGAAACAATCAATGTTTCATCGACCACATAGTAAGGTCTTTTTGGCAACGTTTTTAAATAACCCCCCTCTCGTAAACGGGTCAAATCGAGTTGAAGCGCGTTCTGAAATTTTTGTAACGGTAATTTCTTCTCCTGGTCCATATACAGATCGAGTGCCCGTTGCACTTGATCCATTTCATAAATGACGTCGCGTTCATCTTCCGGTACGATATGAAACGTCTCTTTTGACATGAAGAAACGTTGTTTCGGGATTCCCGAAAGGTGATGTTTCAAGCGTTTGGTGTCGATTTCTTGCGAGTCATCCAGTAGGACAGTGCGATTCACACCTTTTGGCAGTGTCTGTTCATATTCGTGAATCGCCTGACGCAATTCTGAAAGGGTGATATCAATTTCTCGATCCGGTTCCACCTCTTTTTGTTGCGTCAATCGTTTCCACCAACTCTTTCCGAGCTTCTCTTCCTTATCCATAAGCGCACCCCTCCCTGTCTTCCTGTTCCCGAATCTTTTAAAACTTTCACCTTAAAATTGCATATTCATGAAAAAAACCTTCCTTTTTTCAAAGGAAGGTCATGGACTAGCACTTATTTCAATTTGTTACGGAGAACCATTTGCAGGATTCCACCGTGACGGTAGTAATCAATTTCAACTTCAGAGTCGAAACGAGCGATGACTTTGAACTCTGTCACCGTTCCGTTTTCATGTGTCGCTTTTGCGTTCAAAATATCGCGCGGACGTACAGACTCATCGACTTGAATATCAATTGCTTCTTCACCAGTCAATCCGAGTGATTCAGCCGATTCACCGTCTAAGAACTGAAGCGGGAGCACACCCATCATAACAAGGTTCGAACGGTGAATCCGCTCGAAACTTTGTGCGATGACCGCACGGATTCCAAGAAGATTCGTCCCTTTCGCTGCCCAGTCACGAGATGATCCCATTCCGTAATCATTTCCTGCAAGGACAACAAGACCTGTTCCCTGTTCCTTGTACTTCATAGCCGCATCATACATTGGCATGATTTCACCAGTTGGCCAGTACGTCGTAAAGCCACCTTCAGTTCCTGGAGCAACTTGGTTGCGGATACGAATGTTTGCGAACGTACCACGCATCATGACTTCATGGTTACCACGGCGAGAACCATATGAGTTGAAGTCGATTGGCTCTACCCCTTTAGAAAGGAGGTATTGACCGGCTGGTGTCGTCTTCGAGAATGATCCAGCTGGCGAGATGTGGTCGGTCGTAACCGAATCCGCAAACTTCCCGATGACACGTAAGCCATTCAATGCATGAACCTCGCCCGCTTCTGGTTCGAGTTGTTCGAAGAACGGTGGGTTTTGGATGTATGTCGACTCATCTGAGAAGTCATACAAGTTTCCTTCCGGAACATCGAGTGCGTTCCAACGCTCGTTACCAGTGAAGACCGTTTCGTACTCTTTACGGAATGCTTCTGGTGATACGACGTCTTGGACAACCATTTTGATTTCATCGTTTGATGGCCAGATGTCTTTGAAGTATACTTCATTTCCATCTTTGTCTGTACCGAACGAATCATTCATGATGTCGAAGTTGACTGACCCGGCAAGAGCGTAAGCGACGACGAGCGGTGGTGATGCCAAGAAGTTTGCCTTCACGAGCGGGTGAACGCGCCCTTCAAAGTTACGGTTACCAGAGAGGACTGACGACACGAGCAAGTCGTTTTCTGTGATCGTATCTTCGACTTCACGGTCAAGCGGACCAGAGTTTCCGATACATGTCGTACAGCCGTATCCGACCGTGTTGAAGCCAAGTTCGTCCAAGTAAGAAGTCAAACCAGCCTTATCCAAGTAGTCCGTTACGACTTTCGAACCTGGTGCGAGTGATGTCTTCACGTATTTCGGAACGGTTAAGCCACGTTCAACGGCTTTCTTCGCAACGAGTCCAGCACCGACCATGACGTATGGGTTCGACGTGTTCGTACAGCTTGTGATGGCTGCAATCGCAACATCTCCCGTACTCATGTCGACTGCGCCGTCCTCGTACTTGACTGTCGCCGTTTTGTCGAGTTCAGAACGGTCAAGTCCGAAGCCACTGTTTCCTGCAGGAGCACTCAAGCTATCGATGAACGATGTTTGAACGTCTGAGAGGTTGATTCGGTCTTGTGGACGTTTCGGACCCGCAAGTGAAGGCTGGACTTTCGACAAGTCGAGTGTCAACACTTTTGTGAACGTTGGATCAGCTTGATCTGGTGTATAGAAGAGATCATTCGCTTTAGAGTATTCTTCGACGAGTGAAATCAACTCTTCAGAGCGACCAGTCGTACGCATGTAGTTCAATGTTTCCGTATCGACCGGGAAGAATCCACATGTCGCACCATATTCAGGCGCCATGTTTGCAATCGTCGCACGGTCTGAAAGTGGCATCGTGTGGAGCGACGGTCCGAAGAATTCAACGAATTTCCCGACAACTTTTTCATGACGGAGCATCTCTGTCACGACGAGCGCCACATCTGTCGCTGTCACACCAGGGTTTACTTCACCGATGATTTTGACACCGACGACGTCTGGCACTGGGAAGTATGATGGTTGACCGAGCATGCTTGCTTCCGCCTCGATTCCTCCAACACCCCAGCCAAGAACACCGAGTCCGTTGATCATCGTTGTGTGCGAATCCGTTCCGACGAGTGAATCTGGATAAGCAACTGTACCTTCTGCATCATTCTTCTCGAGGACGACAGATGCCAAGTACTCCAAGTTTACTTGGTGAACAATCCCCGTTGCAGGTGGTACGGCACGATAGTTGTCAAATGCCGTCTGAGCCCAACGTAAGAACTTATAACGTTCTTCGTTACGTTCAAATTCGATGTCCATGTTTTTCATCAATGCGCCAGCGAAACCATATGCATCTACTTGAACTGAGTGGTCGACGACGAGATCGACAGGAATTTCTGGGTTGATTTTGTTTGGGTCTCCACCGAGGTCTGCCATCGCTTTACGAAGTGAAGCAAGGTCTACGACCGTCGGTACACCCGTGAAGTCTTGAAGTACGACACGTGCCGGTTTGAACGGTACGTCAATGTCTTTCGAGACGTCGGCAGTGCCCCATTTTGCCAAGTTCTCGACATGTTCTTTCGTGATGGCACGCCCGTCTTGTTGACGGAGAACCGATTCAAGAAGAACGCGAATCGAATACGGAAGACGGCTGATGTCCGTCAATCCTTCTTCTTCCAATTTTTTCAAACGATAAAAATCATACGATTGCCCGTTCGCTTCGAACTTTGTCCGAGATGCGAAGGCGTCTAAAACATTCGTCTGTTCCATTGCAATTTCCCCCTTTTTGAAAGCGCCGACCACACGACAATGCGTAATCGCTTACTTTTCACATATTTATCATAATACAAGTATAGCGTGACGTAAAATACATTCCGTCACAAATTAGTCATAAGTAAAACTTATCAAAACTAAAATGACTTACTTCACAACAAAAAAACACCTCAGAAACGAGGTGTTTACAACTTATTCTTCCGTACCGATCTCTTCGTTGACGTCAAGTGCCTCAACAAGCGTCAAGTCATCTGCGTGACGCTCAGCGAACCGTTCATATGTGAACTCGTTCGCGAACAGGAAGACCGGACGTTCCCAACGGTCTGTAACGAGCATGTTCCGTGAATCTTGGAACGGTTTCAATGCCTTCAACTCTTTATCTTTGACCCAACGAGCAACGCTATATGAGACTGGTTCCATTCGAATATCGACGCCATATTCATTGTTTAAACGATATTCGAATACCTCGAATTGAAGTTGTCCGACCGCGCCGAGATAAATCTCGTTATATTCGTTGCGATACACTTGAATCGCCCCTTCTTGCGCAAGCTGTTCTACCCCTTTGTGGAAGTGTTTCGACTTGAGCGAGTTGACCGGCGAAACGCGCATGAACAATTCCGGTGGGAAAGTTGGCAGCGCCTCAAACGCAATCTTCTGCTTCGATGTGGTGATGGTATCTCCAATTTGATACGTCCCAGAATCATAGATCCCGATGACATCACCAGCAAACGCTTGGTCGACTGTTTCTCGATCGTTCGCCATCAATTGTGTCGATTGGCTCAATTTTATCTTTTTCCCAGTACGAGTGAGCGTCACATCCATCCCACGCTCAAACACACCTGAACAGATGCGTACAAAGGCGATGCGATCGCGGTGTGCCGGATTCATGTTCGCCTGAATCTTGAAGACGAATCCACTGAAGTCTTCTGATGTCGGATTGATTGGACCGACGTTCGACTTACGTGCCTCAGGAGCCGGAGACATCTCTAAATAGTGATTCAAGAACGCAGTCACGCCAAAGTCGACGAGCGCTGTTCCGAAAAATACCGGTGTCAATTTACCGCTCTGGATCGCCTCGACATCAATCTCGTTCCCCGCTCCATCGAGAAGGTCGATCTCATCGCGGAGGTTCGTCAAGTTCTCTTCCGACAAATGATCGGCGAGAATCGGATCGTTCACTCCGTCCTCACCCAGTTGAAGTGTCGACTTCTCCCCACGGAACAAGTGGACCTCATTTTTCATTCGGTCGTAGACACCTTCAAATTGCATTCCGCTTCCGATTGGCCATGTAATCGCGACAGAAGGCATGCCTAACACTTCTTCGAGCTCTTCCATCAATTCAAGCGGATCTTTTGCCTGACGATCCAACTTGTTCATAAATGTGAAGATTGGAATCCCACGCATCCGACAAACTTGGAATAGTTTTTTCGTCTGTGTTTCAATCCCTTTCGCAGCATCAATGACCATGACCGCGCTATCGACTGATGTCAACACGCGATACGTGTCTTCACCGAAGTCGTTGTGTCCTGGTGTATCCATGATCGATACAACCTTGTCTTGATAGATGAATTGCATGACAGACGATGTGACCGAGATCCCACGTTGTTTCTCGATTTCCATCCAGTCAGATTTTGCGTGTTTTGAGTTTTTGCGCGCCTTGACCGTACCTGCCTCGCGAATCGCACCACCGTGCAAAAGTAATTTCTCTGTTAATGTTGTTTTCCCCGCATCCGGGTGAGAGATAATGCCGAATATCCGACGTCTCTCGACTTCCTGTTTCAATTGGCTCATATAGGATAGACCTTTCCTTTCTCGTCTCAGTTCATGCTTATTCTCGTAGCAACGCTATCTATTCTAACGAAATCAATTCGGTTCGTCTATCCTAATGGGACGTACGCCTTTTGCAAATGGATTCTTTTTTGTATACTAACGATGAAAGCAAGTGAATGTATAGAACGGGGGAAAGACGATGCCAGAAAACTTGATGATGTATTTCATTGTATTCTGGGGATTCGTCATGATTGGACTCATGACGATTGGCGGGTACTTCATGTTTCGTAAGTTTTTAAAACGAATGCCAAAAGAAGATGGACGTTCCCTACTTGACATCGAAGATGATTATATAGAAAGAACGCGTCATCTCTGGACTCCGGAGACGCGGACGCTATTAGATCGTCTCGTCACACCGGTACCCGAGTTGTTCCGCGACGTCGCGATCCGAAAAATCGCAGGTAAAATCGGTCAATTCGCGCTTGAATCGCGTGCAAAAAAAATGACGACCGAACTTGTGGTAAAGGGTTACATCGCCGCAACACCGAAGCGCGATCACAAGTTCTTAAAGAAAGCGCTAACCGAAGAACAGATTGATTGGACGCCATACGAACACTATTTTCAGCAGTAGACTCTATCTCATTCAGATAGAGTTTTTTTTATTTGTCGAATTGTGCGATTCGCCTAATGGGTCAAAAGTACCTTTTCTCGAGCTTTATATTACATCGAAATAACGTTCACGAATTAGACAATATTGAAAACGCTTACAGTAAATTGGTATGACCAATATTAATATAACGTCTTTCATTTCGACACGAAAAAAAGGAATGACTGAATTGTTTTTCACAACGCATAATGGATTTATCTTACAGTCAAGGAGGGTCTATTATGCATGATGTGACACAAGTTTCACAAACGACAAGCCATCAATCTGCCCACATGATTACCGAACATGAGACATTTCATCGGTTAATGCGGGAAAAAAATCGCTTCATCGTTCCAGCTATCATCTTCTCACTCATCTTTTATTTCACACTCCCGATTCTGACGAGCTATACGACGATCTTGAATACACCACTCATCGGGGACATCACTTGGGCTTGGGCGTTCGCCTTTTCCCAGTTCATTATGACCTGGACACTTTGTGTACTTTATAGTCGACGTGCCCGTCGCTTCGACGCACTCGTCGAACAACTGAAAGACGAGGTGAGATCATGAATTGGACCGCGATTGCCCTCTTTATCGCCATTGTCGGACTCACGCTAGTGATTACATACTTTGCAGCAAGAAAAACAAAAACTGCCAGCGACTTTTATACGGCAGATGGTGGATTGACCGGATTTCAAAACGGTCTTGCCATTGCAGGCGACTATATGTCTGCCGCATCGTTTCTCGGAATTGCAGGTATGATTGCGCTTGCGGGATTCGATGGGTTTTTCTATTCAATCGGTTTCCTCGTTGCCTATCTCGTTGTCCTCTATCTCGTCGCCGAACCATTGCGAAATCTTGGGAAATATACGATGGCAGACATGATTGCGGCACGTTTTAACAAGCCTCGCGTACGTGGTGTCGCAGCGATGAATGCGATTGTCATCTCCATTTTTTACATGATTGCGCAACTCGTCGGAGCGGGTGCTTTGATTGAACTGTTACTCGGAATCCCTTATACGACAAGTGTCGTCGTCGTCGGAATCTTAATGACAGTCTACGTCGTTTTCGGTGGCATGACGGCCACTTCTTGGGTACAAATCACAAAAGCCGTACTTCTGATGATTGGGACGGCAATCATTTCATTTCTCGTGTTCGCTCGTTTTGATTTCTCCGTCACGACGATGTTTAATGAAGTCAGCAAAGCGACCCCACTCGGAAGTGACTTCTTGAACCCTGGGAACAAGTTCAAGCTACCGCTCGATACCATTTCATTAAACATGGCGCTCGTGCTCGGTACGGCAGGGCTCCCTCATATTCTGATTCGCTTCTTCACCGTCAAAGATGCACCGACTGCTCGGCAATCCGTCGTCTATGCGACATGGATCATCGGTGCATTTTATATCTTGACCATTTTCCTAGGTTTCGGTGCCGCAGCATTCGTCGGACGTGATGCCATTCTCGCCGCAAACCCTGCCGGCAACATGGCGGCCCCTCTTCTCGCGCAAGTGCTCGGTGGTGACCTCTTGTTCGCTTTCGTTGCCGCAATCGCGTTCGCGACAATTCTTGCCGTTGTCGCTGGACTCGTACTGTCAGCTGCTTCCGCCTTCGCCCATGACTTCTACGGACATATCATTCGTAAAGGGGAAGCGACAGAAACTGAACAAGTGAAAGCCGCGCGAATCGCTTCAGTTGCGGTCGCCCTCGTCTCAATGGGACTAGCCTTTTTCGCCCAGTCGATGAACGTTGCATTTCTTGTCTCGCTCGCTTTCGCCGTTGCGGCGAGTGCGAACTTACCTGTTATCCTCTTTACGATTTTCTGGAGACGCTTCAATACAGGTGGCGCCATTTGGGGAATGGTCGTCGGCTTGTTCTCCTCACTGATTCTAGTCGCACTCAGTCCGAACCTGTGGGCTCCGGACGGTTCGGCCATTTTTCTCGGTGAAGCCCTTTTCCCGCTATCCAATCCCGGGATTGTATCAATCCCCCTTGGTTTCATCGCTGCCGTGATTGGTACACTGGTCACGAAATCAGATGAAGTTGCTGGCAACTATGAACGCGTACTCGTCAAGGCGAACACCGGAATCGACGCGGAGACAGAAGTCGCCGCTACGAAAGCAGATTAAATAAAAATGGAGTGGCTCAACGCCACTCCATTTTTACGTGATTGCGATTCGTTTATATTTTTGATACATGGCGATTCGCCACGGGACAATCATCCCCCAAGCAATCAAATAGAACAATCCGCCTGTAGAGAATAAATCGACCTCATGACCGACCCAAACCTTCATTGCTGTACGGATGGCAAGGAGTGCGAACACGACCACAAAAAATGCTTTCGATCGTGAGAGATACACTTCGCCGTCCCGTTTTTCAAAATTGGATGTCTTAATCAAAAACAGACTGAAGATGAGTCCGACCGCAAGGGCCTCAGCCACTTCGACCCATGATAATCGAAACGCGGGAATCAAAAACTGAATCATCCCGGTCGTCATCGCAAGTGGTGGAATTAAAATTTTCTTCGCATTCGTCGGCTTTGCCGATGCTTTTACACGAACAAAGCTCGCTACGATACCCATTAACAACGCGACGAGAGTCGACCCCCATAACATTGACATCTCGGTCAACCCCTTAAAATCCGGTGAATCCGACAAGCTCGCTCATCCATGCAGCGAACCGATTCATTCCGTCAAAATATAATAGTACGCCGAACGCCATCATCAAATAGCCTCCGACTTTTGCTACTTTTGCACTGTTGCGTGCTAAGTACTTGATCTTGCCAACGAATGCGACCATTACCAAAAATGGAATTGCAAACCCGATGACATACGCCAACATATAGCCGAGTCCTTGACTCGGGTTCGTGGCGGCTAGTGCGATCACACCAGCTAAAATTGGACCTGTGCACGGTGTCCAGCCTGCCGCAAATCCAATACCAATTAAAACGGTTCCAAAATAACCGCTCTTTCGTTCGCCGATATCCATTTTCTTTTCACGCATCATAAATTGCGGTTGCCATAAGCCCGCCAAAAAGACGCCGAACACGAAAATCAAAATGGCGCCGAACATGCGTAGACTGTCCTTATATTGGATGAAGACGTCTGCAATCAATGAAGTCGACAATCCTAGTACGAGAAAGACAATCGAAAAACCGAATAAGAACGAAAATGTGTGGAACCAAGCTGTACGCTGTTTTAATCCTTCATTTTTTAACTCAGATACGGAAACCCCAGTAATATACGAGAGAAAGACCGGATACAACGGGAGCGTACATGGTGACAAGAACGATAAGACGCCCGCCCCAAATGCGAGCCATAATGTGACTTCCATGACGATTTCCACCTTTCACGACCATTATAGCGAAAACCTATTTAAATTGCTCGAATCTTTTCTTTCAAACCGCAACATCATTTTGTAATTTTTGAAATGGAAATGAAACTTGTCATCTGTAAACGGAGGTGCTAAGATTTGGATATTCCAGTTCACAAAATTCTAATTTACATGATGGGGGAACGAACGTGGCAGTCACCGCAGCAGATACACTACACCAGGCCATTGAACAAAAACGTGATGAACTGTATAAAATCGCGTCAAAGCATTCTTGGACCTCACCCGAAGTCATTTCAGTAAGCCAAGAACTTGACTCTTTAATCACTCGTCATGTCCTATCAAAGCATAATAAAGAGAAACTTCATTCTTGAAACTTGACAGCTCGTCACCTTGTGTGGCGAGCTTTTTCCATGGAAAAAAGGACACCTGAATAGGTATCCTTTCCAAATCAAGACATCAGACGTTGTCCGGATTGCAGTTCATACATCTTTTTGTACAGTCCGTCTTGTTTCAATAACTGTTGATGATTGCCGCGTTCCACGATTTCACCACGATGCAAGACCAAAATTAAATCTGCATCTTGAATCGTCGACAGGCGGTGGGCGATTGCGATTGTCGTCCGACCACGACGCATCCGATCGAGCGCGGTTTGTACACGCTCCTCTGTTTCGGTATCGATCGAGCTCGTCGCTTCATCGAGAATAAGCACTTTTGGATTACGTGCGACCGTACGGGCAAATGCGAGCAATTGACGCTCCCCGCTTGAGAACGTCGCTCCACGCTCTCCGACGACATGGCCATAGCCAGCGTCCAACTTTTCAATGAATGTATGCGCTTGGACGAATTCAGCAGCTTCACGCGCGCGCTCAGAATCGATGACTGGATTGAACAGCTTCAAATTCTCTTCGATTGTTCCCGTAAATAAGAATGGGTCTTGTAGGACAAGCCCGACTTGTTGACGAAGCTCTTGCTCCTCGAACTGTTCGAGCGGTTGCCCGTCAATCGTGATGCGACCAGATTCATATGGATAAAAACGTGTCAACAAATTGATGATTGAACTCTTACCGCTCCCAGTATGACCAACGAGCGCAACCGTCTCACCTGGTTTAGCAACGAAAGAAATCTGTTTCAACACGTCAACTTCTCCGTCGTAACTGAATGTCACATTTTCGAACCGAACTTCCCCATCAGTGATTCGTGCTTCACCAGGCATCTGTTTACCTGGAGCCGGTTCATCCGTATCTAAAATTTTGAAGACACGGTCGGCCGATACGACGGCTTGTTGAAATTCGCTTAATCGTTGCATGATATCAAGCACGGGACGGAAAATACGTTCAATATAGCTGATGAAAGCATACACGACCCCTACTTGAACTTGTTCACTCATCGAGAGTACCCCGTAATAACCGAGCAGACCGATGATGGAGAAGGCGAGAAGCAATTCGATAATCGGGCGGAGTAACATGCTATCGAGTTTTAAGTTCCGATATCGTGCCTCCTGATGCGCTTCGTTCGTCTCTTCGAACTGACGAATGAGACGCTCTTCTTGACGAAATTGTTGAATGATGCCCATCCCATTGATGGATTCGTTCAACTGGGCGTTGAGTTGTGACAACAAATCCCGCACTTGCGCGAAATATTTCGTCGAGAAACGACGATACGCCCAAATGATAAGCCAGAAGAGAGGCAACAAGATGAGTCCCATCGTCGCGAGCGGGGGCTCCAAGATGTAGAGGAAGATATACGTCCCAATCAACTGAACGGCAGACTGAACGAACGTACTCATCACCCCGACATAGAGTTCTTTTACGGCCTCCGTATCATTCGTGATACGCGATACAAGGACTCCCGCTGGTGTGCGGTCAAAGTAGGCAAGTCGCATCCCCATAACGTGACGGAAGATGTCCATCCGAATGTTTTGCACAATTTTTAAGGCGATTTTTTGAAAAGATATGGATTGCAGATAGTCAAATACAATCGCCGACAAATGAAGCACCATATAGACAGCAAAAAGAGCGATGACCCAGTTCGTCGGGTAGACACCTGGTGTGACGAATTCATCGATAAACACTTTGATTAGAAACGGCCCTGCCAACTTTGCACCTGTCGCAATCAAGAGAAATACGAAGGCAACACTTAGCGGTTTTCCGTACCGTTTCGCGTAACTGAGCAGGCGCTTGATGACTTGCCATTCTTGGACATCATGTTTCATCGTGTCCCCCCCCTTCTACAATCGCTTCAAGTTGCTGACGATCATATGTCTCACGATACCAGCCCGTCTCTTGAAGCAATGCCTCATGGCGACCTCGTTGAATGATGTTTCCGTCCTCAATCACGAGAATCTCGTCAGCGTGTTCTACAGCCGAAAGACGATGTGCGACAATGACGCGCGCCTGATCTGGATTACCGACTCGAAAATGCTCGATAATCGACTCTTCCGTTTTCGCATCGACCGCAGATAGGGCATCATCTAATATCAATACATCCGCCGCTGTCATGAGCGCCCGCGCGATGGAAATCCGTTGTTTTTGTCCTCCTGATAATGTGACTCCACGTTCACCGACGAGTGTCGCATATCCTTCCGGAAGACGGACAATATCTTCATGCACCTCACCAACCTTAGCTGCTTCGATGATTTCTTCCATGCTCGCTTCAGGCCTTCCGAACGCGATATTGTTCGCAATCGAATCCGAGAACAAGAAATGATCTTGTGGAACGACCGCAATTTTATCCATCAGAAGTGATTTTTTCACTTGGCGGATGTTGATCCCACCGATTTTAATCTTTCCATCTTTCACATCATACTCACGCGTCAATAGACGGACAATCGTCGTCTTCCCTGCACCTGTTCTGCCGACAATCCCGATTGTTTTTCCACGTTCAATCCGAAAATGGACATTGTGGAGCACAACGGTCTCATCATAGGCGAAGTTTCGAATATCGACCTCCACCTCTGAATGAGAAAGGGTCGTCGCAGCCATGCGGTCGTCTTGAATCTCAGGTTTGACGGCGAGCATTCGCTCAATTCGGTCGTAAGACGCGCGTCCACGCTCCACGATATTGAACAACCATCCAAAGGCTAACATCGGCCATGTCAACAGTGCCAAATAAGCTGTGAAGCTGACAATCTGTCCAATCGTCAATTCGCCTTGTTCAATCAAGACGGCTCCATACCCGACCGAAAGGATATAAGACAATCCGACAATTCCGAAGATGGTCGGGTCGTATAAGGCATCAATCTTCGCGACTCGTACGTTTTTCGCCATGACTTCACTCGATAAGTTCTCAAACGATTCCACATCCCGATCGACTTCCCCCGTCGACTTTAAGACACGGACGCCACTGACGCTTTCCTGCACTTTGTCATTCAATTCCGAAAATGCCGCTTGGGCGACCCCGAATCGGCTATGTAACATCTTTCCATATCGCGTTGTCAAAGCGACCATGATTGGTAACGGTAGTAAGGCAACGAGCGTCAATTTCCAGCTGATTGTTGTAATCATCGTGATGATGACGAACGTCCCAAGTGTCACGCTATCGACGAGTGTTAAAATTCCCGCACCGGCCGTCATCGATACGGCTTGTACATCATTTGTCGCATGGGCCATCAAATCACCGACCCGTGACTTTTTATAAAATCGCTGATCAAGATCTGTGAAATGCCGATATAGTTGGCTACGAAGCATTCTTCCTAGACGAATCGATGCGCCGAAGATAAAATAGCGCCAAAAGAAGCGGGCGACGTAATTTCCAATCCCAACAGCAGCAAGTCCCCCTAATAACAGCCAGAGTGTGTCGGACGAAAGCGAACCACGGTTAATCTCATCGACAATCCGTCCGATGATGCGTGGTGGAATCAGTTCTAGACCAGCCACGAAGATCAGTAAGACGATGCCGAGCGCGTACGTCTTCCACTCAAGACGCAAAAACCAAGATAATTGTTTGAATACACGAATGTGAAACGCCCCCCTTTGTCTTTAGATGAAGATTATTCATTAATCGTAGCGAAAGTTTGTTCGATTGTCTAACAAAAAGAGGAAACAAAAAAGCACTTCGGGAACCGAAGTGCTTTCGTGATTGATTATGATTTCTTTTCGTTTTTCATCTGCACGTTCATGGCGCGCATCACTTGGTTGACTTTCTTCTGTGATGGCTTTTGACCCATCTGCATCATCAACGTACGAATCATATCTTCATTGATTGGCGGGTTCTGTTCAAGGTAGTTCATCATGTATTTACGCGCGATAAAGAATCCAATCGCGATACCCCCGATGAGTGCTGCCACGACAAGAAGAATCCAGAATAATGTACTCAAGGCTTTACCTCCTCTACCATATGAAACATCGTTTTTTACTATACACTAAATTGAACAACTTCGCTAGTCGTCCAGAAAAAAAGTGACGGCCAAACGATTGGCCGTCACAACAATCTAACTAGAGATTAAAGTGATTTTACTGCATTGACGACGTTGTCGACTGACATGCCGTATTCTTTCATGAGGAGGTCACCAGGTGCAGATGCTCCGAACTTGTCGATTCCGAGTACCTTACCACCGAATCCTACATATTTGTACCATCCAAGTGTCGCACCCGCTTCAAGTGATACACGTTTCGTGACTGAAGATGGAAGGACAGATTCTTTGTACTCTGCAGATTGCGCTTCGAAGAGTTCCCATGATGGCATCGAGACGACTGCCGCTTTCACGCCTTCTGACGCGAGCTGTTCACGCGCTTCAACGAGAACGTGTACTTCAGAACCTGTACCGAGCAAGAGAACGTCTGCATCTTTCGATTCACCTGCAACGACGTAAGCTCCTTTTGCTGCCGTTTCAATAGATGTACCTTCGAGTTCTGGTAACGCTTGACGAGTCAAGACGAGAAGTGAAGGAGTCGTTTTCGATGTCACCGCTTGTTTCCAAGCTGCAATCGTTTCTTTGCCGTCAGCAGGACGAAGAACAGAGAGGTTCGGCATCGCGCGGAAGCTCATCAAATGTTCGACCGGCTCGTGCGTTGGACCATCTTCACCGACTGCGATTGAGTCGTGCGTCAAGATGAACGTCGATGGAAGTCCCATAAGTGCTGCGAGACGGACTGCAGGACGGAGGTAATCCGAGAAGACGAAGAACGTCGCACCGTAAGGAAGAACACCACCGTGAAGGGCCATACCATTCACAGCTGCCGCCATTGCGAACTCACGAACACCGAACCAGATGTTACGACCAGCTGGGTCTTCATCGAAGTCTACCGCACCTTTGATCATCGAGTTGTTCGATCCAGCAAGGTCAGCCGAACCACCAAAGAGTGTCGGTACTGCTTTTGCGATTGCGTTCAACACTTCACCGCTCGTTTGACGTGTTGCTTTTTTCGAACCGATTTCGAAAGTCGGCAACTCGCTATCCCAACCTTCAGGAAGGTCATTGTTCATCGCGCGCTCGAACTGTGCTCCGAGCTCAGGGTGTGCCGCTTTATACGCTTCAACGAGTTCGTTCCAGTCTGACTCATATTTCGCGCCAGGCTCGACAACTTTCTCGTTGAATAAGTCATATACTTCGTTTGGAACGTAGAATGACTCGCCTTCCCATTTGTAGAACTGTTTCGTCAATTCGATTTCAGCGTCTCCAAGTGGCGCACCGTGTGATGCCGATTTACCCGACTTGTTCGGTGAACCGAATCCGATGACCGTCTTGACTTCGATCAATGTCGGCTTCGACGTCTCTGCTTTCGCAGCATCGATCGCTTTTGCGATTGAATCGATGTCCGTTCCGTCTTCGACACGAATGACTTGCCACCCGTAAGCGTTGAAACGGTCTTCTACGCTTTCAGAGAACGACTTATGAAGGTCGCCATCGAGAGAGATATCGTTTGAATCGTAAAGAACGACGAGTTTACCGAGCTTCAAGTGACCTGCGAGGGAAGCCGCCTCCGCAGATACACCTTCCATCAAGTCTCCGTCACCGCAAATGCCGAACGTGTAGTGGTCAACGACGTTGAACTCGTCGCGGTTGTAAGTCGCTTCTAAGTGTTTCTCTGCCATGGCCATCCCGACAGCCATCGCAATCCCTTGTCCAAGTGGGCCCGTTGTCGCATCTACCCCAGCCGTGTGGCGGTACTCAGGGTGACCAGGTGTCTTCGAGTCCATTTGACGGAATGATTTCAAATCGTCCATCGACAAATCATAGCCAGACAAGTGAAGGAGCGAATACAAGAGCATCGATCCATGACCCGCTGAGAGCACGAAACGGTCACGGTTGAACCAGTTCGGGTTTTTCGGGTTGTGACGCATTTTATCTGTCCAAAGTGTAAACGCCATCGGGGCAGCGCCCATTGGCATCCCTGGGTGACCAGAGTTCGCTTTTTGGACTGCATCAATTGAGAGCGTCCGAATCGAGTTAATCGCTAATAATTCTTTAGTAGTTGTTTCCACTAATTTCATCCTCTCTGTGTTAAGAAGGTTTTCTACCCGTCATATTTTATCATACTCAATCGTGTGTCACAACTAATTAATTAGTATAACACATTTGTTGAAATCGTTTCCTTCTATTGCATGAAATAGCATGTAATCCGTTCGTCTGATGCGTGTTCGTGTATAACAAAAATGCACATCCTATGCGAAATAGGATGTGCATTCGGTATCACTCACCGCGATAGCGTTTTTGATCTTCTTTCAACTTCTCTGGTGTAACGTCATTTCCATCTGGATCGACGACTTTCATACCCATCATTTGTGATTTGAACGATTGACGAAACGCCTTCAAATATTCTTGACGCAAGTCTTGTTGCTCGTTCATTTCTTCTTGAGACAGTCCTTCTGTCTTCGCTTTGTTGGCGAGGAAATTGATTCGCTCCAATTGTCCTGGTGCTAACATATGACTCGCCCCCTCTCTAGTGAATTTGTTCTTATACTTTACAAAATCAGAGAGGAAGAATCAAGTTTCAGCAACCGACTGGTGCTCAAGATATCGTCGATTGACCGTTGCCTTCGAGACCTCATAGCCAAATCCACGTAGCGTCGCCGCAATCTCAGCGAACGTCAAGCCACGTTCACGCAATTGGATAATCTCTTCGATTGGCACTTCAATTCGATGTCGCCCACCTTGATCATGATTTTGAATGTTGCGCTGTGGGTTAAATCCGTTAGCGACCGCACGACGCATCCCACGCGAGATTTTCGCATTGTGAATTTTTCGTTGATATTCTTCGACAACACTGACAATCTCCAATACCATCTTCTCTGCATCGGAAACGACATAGTCCGACGTAGACTGCATCGTCAGCAATCGCACGTCATGCTTCATTAAAGTATGCAAGATCGCAATCTTAGCATTCCCTCGTCCTAAGCGACTGTCGTCCGTGACGAGCACGGCATCGAGCTGAGAAGTGGATACATGGTCCAGTAAATCAAGTAGCCCTTGTCGATTGACTTCATAACCGCTCTCTTGCTCTGTGATGACATCTATGACGTCGGCCCCTAATCCCGAAGCCAGCTGCTGTAATTCTTCGACTTGCCGACTGAGTGATGTCTCTTGGGTAGACTTGTTCGTCGATACCCGGCAATAGATGACGACCCGCATCGCACCACTCCCTTTCATTGCATTCATTTGTTACGATACACAGTTTAAGATTGATTCGCAATGAAGAAAGATCACTCAGCGGCATACCATTTCATTTTTCGTTCGTTATGCTCTTCACGCTCTGCCATGATCTGTGCTTCGAGTGATTCTGCTTCGACGTACGCAACCTCTTCTTCGATTGTCCGCTCTGACGTGACCACCGGATCCACAACTTTTGGTTCCCCTCGCATTTCACCAGCCAAATAAAAAGCGAACATCCCGACTAAGAGCATCCCGACTAAAATGATTCCGTTGAGTGTATCTTTCATGATTACATTGCCTCCTGTATAAGAATGTATGTTCGTTAGAACGTTTGTTCGTTTATCTGTTCTCATCATAAAACAAGAACCCGTGTTCGGTCAACACAAAAAAACGAACGAATGTTTGTACGCTCATGTGTTCTTGTGTTACACTAGACACATAAAGAATAGGATGCGATTGCAGGTTATTCGATTATATCGAGGTGAACATAATGAAAAAAATGTCAGCGCGACAACAGCAGATTCTTGATTTCATCAAAGACGAAGTACGGGCAAAAGGTTATCCGCCTTCTGTTCGTGAAATTGGAGAAGCCGTCGGTCTTGCATCTAGTTCGACCGTACACGGTCATCTAGATCGTTTAGAGAAGCGTGGATTGATTCGTCGAGATAAGACGAAGCCTCGCGCGATTGAAATTTTGACTGAAGATATGCCGACAATGGAAGAGCAAGAGTCCGTCATGTACGTACCGGTCATCGGGAAGGTCACTGCCGGGACACCGATCACCGCCATCGAGAACGTGGAAGAGCACTTCCCTCTTCCAGCACATATCGTCGGGTCAGATAATGTATATATGTTGTCTGTCTCTGGGGATTCGATGATCAATGCAGGAATTTTAGACGGAGACCGGGTGCTCGTCCGCCAGCAGAGCACGGCCGACAATGGAGAGATTGTCGTCGCCATGACGGAAGAAGGCGAAGCGACCGTGAAGCGAATTTACAAAGAAGCTTCGAAGGTCCGCCTTCAACCGGAGAACGACGAGTTAGAAGCGATGTATTTTGACAACGTCTCGATTTTAGGGAAGGTTATCGGTGTATACCGGACGATTCATTAATGGCTAGTGGCAAGACCCATACCCGTACGAATCTCGTGGCAACCGGAGCACTCGCGGTTGCCACGCCTTTTCTTGAAATCGATGTTCCGTTCTCATTGATCATCGGTGCCATCATCGGTACACTCTGGCTCTCCCCGGACCTCGATTTGAAATCAGACGCCTATTATCGATGGGGACCTCTCAAACTGATTTGGCTCCCTTACGTAAAGCTCATGCCGCACCGTTCGCTCTTCTCGCACTTACCTGCTTTGAGTGATGTGATTCGGATTGCATATATCGGGTTCCCGCTCGTGCTGCTTCTGCCCTTCACGGCTTACGAAGAGGAAATCCGCTCATGGGTCGACATTCATGGCATGTCCTTCTTTTTAGGGCTCGTGTTTGCGACGACACTACATACGACGCTCGACTATACTTCAACGTTTTTCAAAAAAGCGTTTTAACCAACAAAGGACCACCTTCGTGAAGTACAGAAGGTGGTCCTTTGTTTTAATTGGAATGATAACGTGTTATAGGGTATCCATTTTATGAATGAAATGCTTAAACTAATACGACCCGATCTTTCCTGCACGCAAATTATCGAGATGAGTTGGAAGAAATCCGATATGGTCAAACTATGAAGGAGGAGAACTTGATGGTAAAAGCATTAAATGAGCTGATGGACTTTATCGAACAGCACTTAACGGAAGAACTCTTAGATTCAGAGATCACAAAAATCACCGGACTATCTGCTCATCATTTTAAGAGGATGTTTTCGTATATGTCAGGAATGACACTTCACACTTATATACGAAATCGACGGTTTTCTATAGCAAATGAAAAATTGGTTCATGGTTCAAGCGTAACAGAAATCGCATATCTCTATGGATATCAATCGGTGGAAGGGTTTTCCAGAGCGTTTCGAGATTGGTCTGGTCATTTGCCTTCTGAAGTCATGAAGAATCACATTCAAAAGTCGTTCCCTCGCTTCACGTTTTATATCGATATAAAAGGAGGAACATCAATGGAGTTCAAGTTAGAAGAGAAAGAAGCTTTTCAAATCGTTGGAGTTTCAAAGCGTGTCCCTATTCAATTCGAGGGAGTCAACGAAGAAATCATGGAACTAGCGAAGTCGATTACGGAAGAGCAACGGGCTCACATGCATGAATTGGGCAATTTATATCCGCATCGTGCCTTGAACGCATCGTTCAATTTTGATGACGGTCACTTAGAAGAAGAAGGTTATTTGACACATATGATCGGTTTCGCCACGACAAGAGAAATTAAGTATGACGATCTCGAAGTGATCTCAATCCCAAAAAGTTTATGGGCAATCTTCCCGAACACTGGACCATTCCCAAGCACTCTACAAGAGACGATGGCAAGAACCTATGCAGAATGGTTACCTTCTTCGGGATACGCACTTCAAGACTTGCCAAGCATTTCATTTAGCAAAATAGAAACAGGATATGACAACGTATATAGCGAGGTTTGGGTCCCTGTGAAGGTTAGAGAAGAGCCGGAATCATAAAGATATCTCCGCTATTATGATTTATCAAAAAGAGTATGGAGCAACCCAAATTGAGGGATGCTCCATACTCTTTAATATATCTCTTCTATTTAGTAGAGCGTCATGTACTGATCGCGTTCCCACTCTGTTACTTGCATACGGAACATATCCCACTCGATTTCTTTCAGCTCGAGGAAGTGTTCACCGATATGCTCACCAAGTGAGTCCATCACGACTTTGTCCGCACGAAGGACTTCGAGTGCGTCGAAGAGTGTCGCCGGGAGATCGTCGATTCCGTTTGCTACACGCTCTGGCTTGTCCATCACGTAGATGTTGCTATCGATTGGTTTAGGTGCATTCAAATCTTTTTCGACCCCGTCAAGACCCGAAGCCAAGAGGGCAGCAAGTGCAAGGTACGGGTTCGCCGCTGGGTCAACCGAACGTACTTCGATACGAGTCGAGAGACCACGTGCCGCTGGTACACGTACGAGTGGCGAACGGTTACGTGCGCTCCATGCAACATAGCAAGGTGCTTCGTAGCCTGGTACGAGACGCTTGTATGAGTTGACAGTCGGGTTACATACTGCCGTGAAGGCACGAGCGTGCTCCAAGATACCGGCTGTGAACGCGCGAGCTGTGTCTGAAAGTTCCATGTCGCCGTTTGGATCGTAGAAGACGTTTGTGTCGCCTTTGAAGAGTGACATGTTCGCATGCATCCCTGAACCGTTTACCCCGAAGAGCGGCTTCGGCATGAAAGTCGCGTGAAGACCATACTTCGCTGCGATCGTCTTAACGACGAGTTTGAACGTTTGGATGTTATCTGCCGTCGTGACAGCATCTGCGTATTTGAAATCGATTTCGTGTTGTCCTGGTGCTACTTCGTGGTGTGATGCTTCGATTTCAAAGCCCATGTTTTCAAGTTCGATGACGATCTCTTTACGGCAGTTCTCACCGAGGTCAACTGGTGCCAAGTCGAAGTATCCACCTTGGTCGTTGAGTTCAAGAGTCGGACGACCTGATGCGTCTTTTTTGAACAAGAAGAACTCTGGCTCTGGTCCAACGTTGAACGCTGTGAAACCAAGTTTTTGCATCTTCTCAAGGTTACGCTTGAGTGTACCGCGCGGGTCACCGCTGAATGGTGTACCGTCTGGGTTATAAATATCGCAAATTAAGCGAGCAACTTTTCCGCTGCCATCTGTCCACGGGAAGACAACCCACGTGTTGAGGTCTGGATACAAGTACATGTCTGATTCCTCGATGCGGACGAATCCTTCGATTGACGATCCGTCAAACATCATCTTGTTATCAAGTGCTTTGTCCAATTGGCTGATCGGCACCTCGACGTTTTTGATTGTTCCGAGGATGTCCGTGAATTGAAGACGAATAAAGCGTACGTCTTCCTCTTGTGCGATGCGTTTAATGTCTTCTTTTGTGAACGTTTTTCTGGCCATGGTAAAATGTCCCCTCTCACATTGCGTAATGGTTGATGTGTGCGGCGTTATCGATAGAAACGTGAAAGCTCACCTTGAATGAGCGACGTCTTATTGAAACGACCGGCTTCTTGAAGCTGTGTTTTCAACAAATGATGTAACTCTTTTTCCGAAACCTTCGGTGCTTCACTGACCGGTGCGGCCGGAGCAGATGCTTCCGCTTCTTTTTCACCTTCTTGCTCTAACATGTGGCGAATCGCCGCCAAGTTAAAGCCTTGATCAATGTAATCCTTGATTGCGAGTAGACGTTCGACATCATTAAAGGAATAAAGTCGTCGTTTCGATTCCGTCCGACTAGGCGAAATCAGACCCTGTTCTTCGTAATACCGAATCTGTCTACCTGTCAGTTGCGTCAAATCTTGGACGATTCCAATCGGAAACAACGGGTTGGAGCGACGAAATTGATCGGCCATCCTTACCCCTCCTTTTCTGTCTCACAATGTGAGAATAATATATGACAACAATCCTGTCAATAGATGTTAAGAAAGTTAACATGACAGATTAGTTACAAATGTGTCGGCTGATTTTGGTCATTGAATTCGACCAATCCTTTACCGTGTAATTGGCTCAACGCCAACATGAGCGCGACTTTTACGTGAGCATACGTCAGACCACCTTGAACGTACGCCGTGTACGGTGCCCGAAGCGGACCATCGGCAGACAGCTCGATGGAAGAACCCTGAATGAACGTCCCAGCTGCCATGATGACGTCATCTTCATAACCCGGCATATAGGCCGGCACCGGTAACGCATGGGCATTGACCGGCGATGCCATTTGGATGCTCTGACAAAACGCAATCATCTTGTCGCGGTCACGGAACGTCACCGACTGAATCAAGTCCGTTCGTGGAGTCGTATAGTGGGGATCTGTCTCGAATCCGATCAAAGACAATAGACTTGCCGTCAAATGGGCCCCTTTTAATGCCTGTGCGACTGTATGAGGTGCCATATAGAAGCCTTGATACATCTCTTGAAGCGAGTAGAGTGATGGTCCGGCTTCACTTCCGATACCTGGGGTCGTCATACGGAACGAACACCGTTCAATTAACTCTTTCGTACCAGCGATATAACCGCCCGTCTTCGCCAATCCACCGCCTGGGTTTTTGATGAGGGAACCAGCCATCAAGTCAGCCCCGACGTGCGTCGGTTCGATCGTCTCGACAAACTCACCGTAACAATTGTCCACGAACACATACACATGCGGATGTTCCGCTTTAATCCGTTCGATGGCCACTTTGATTTCATCGACTGGAATACTGCGACGGTTCGCATACCCTTTCGATCGCTGAATCCCAACGAGTTTCGTCTCAGGACGAATCCGTTCGAGGACGCGGTCGATGTCGATTTCACGTTCCTCTTTTAATTCGACAGTATCGTAATGGACACCGAGTTCTTTTAACGAACCGCGACCATCGCCACGGATGCCAACAATCTCCTCAAGCGTGTCATACGGCTTCCCTGTGATATAGAGAAGCTCATCACCTGGTAGAAGGACACCAAATAAGGCAATCCCGATTGCATGGGTACCGGAGATGATTTGTGGTCGGCATAGCGCGAGCTCGGCTCCAAACACATCCGCATAAATCGACTCGAGGGTGTCTCGACCGATATCGTCATATCCATATCCCGTCGTCGGATTAAAATGAAAATCCGACACTTTATGCTTTTTAAACGATTCTAGGACGCGATACTGGTTGAATTCGGCCGTCTCGTCAATCCTTTCGAAAAACGGTTTGACCCGTGCCTCCGCTTTTTTTACGAACGGCGCGAGTGCATCATAATGTTCAATCTTTTCTTGCCACATACTTACACCTCAAATTGTTTTAGCGTCGCATATAGACGCGTGTCTTCTCTCATATAACCTACTAATTCGACAGAACCGTCATCTAAAAAGCTCTCTTCAAGACGATACATCGCCTCTTTGGCCGGGTGGTAGTGTTCAAACGCCGTCACCGGGAGAATGACATGGACTTTTGTCAAAATGTCCGCAATCTTATCCTCGAGAGCACCTGTCAACGTCACGATATCTTCCGAGGCGATTGCCGAGATCAATAGCGGTCCGCCGACGAAGTCTTCCGTGAGACGGTCTTTCTTATTATATACCTCGAGCTGAGGCACCTCACTCGCACCGAGTTCCTCTAATACCGCATTCGTCGTATCGATTTGATTCAGATAATGTGGGTTCGATGCATCGATGACATGAAGGATCAAGTCGGCACCGACAACTTCTTCTAATGTCGAACGAAACGCGGCAACGAGTTTCGTCGGCAAATCACGGATGAATCCGACCGTATCTGTGATCAGTACTTTCCCACCTCGCGGAAGTTCGAGCTCGCGCGTCAACGGGTCGAGCGTCGCAAACAATTCATCCTGCTCGTACGTGTCGGCATCGGTCAATCGGTTAAAGATTGTCGACTTCCCAGCATTCGTATACCCGACGAGCGCGACTTGGAATACCCTGTTTTCTTTTCGGCGTTCTCGGTAACGTCCACGGTGTGCGACTGTCCCCTCGAGCTGTTTCGTGATTTCATCGATGCGGCGCTTGATGTGACGACGATCCGATTCAAGTTTCGTCTCACCAGGACCACGCGTCCCGATTCCACCACCGAGTCGCGAAAGCTGTGTGCCTTGACCGATGAGACGCGGCAGCAAATAGTTCATCTGCGCGAGTTCGACCTGCAATTTCCCTTCGCGCGATTGCGCACGGCTCGCAAAGATGTCCAAAATGAGCTGTGTGCGGTCAATCAACTTCATCTCATCTGGGTCGTTCAATGCGATGCGAATGTTTTTCGACTGTGCCGGTGTCAATTCGGCGTTGAAAATCAATAAGTCCGGCTCGAACTGTTCGACGAGCATCGCGAGTTCCTCGATTTTCCCTTTCCCGATAAAGGTACGACGGTCGATTTGTTGACGCTTTTGGTCGAGTCTGGCAACGACTTCGCCTTGCGCCGTGTCCACGAGTTCGACGAGCTCGCCCATCGACTGTTCATATGTCCAATCATCGGTACTAGGCAACTGACAACCGACGATGACAACTTTTTCACGTTCAATCATGTAATCCCTCATTCCATAAAGTCTCACCTTCCATCTTACCACGAATCAGCGTATAGAGAACGTCCGTTTGTGGTAGGATAAAGGAAGAAGGAGGCTCGACCATGACGAAACGAAGAAAAGACTACCCGCTCCCGGAATTTATTGAAACGTACCTCTATCATCTCGGCGCCAGCGGTCGTCAACCCTCGACGCTTAAGCGATATCGCTACGACTTGATTGACGTGCATAAATACTTTCACGACCACAATGTCGAACTGAACGAACCGACGGACTGGTTAGACGTTCCGCTCGAATCGTGGAAGACATTCGTGAATGACTTCTTAATCGAAGAGAAGCACTATCAACAGGCGACCGTCGCAAGAATCGTCACGGTCATCAATAGCCTGACCCAATTTTTAAATCCGCTTCGTAAAAAGATGCTTGCCTATTCCCAACCGGCACATACGTTGACAGTCGACCAAGTCGCACTCGAATCTGAATTCGACCGACTCGTTCAAACGATTCGTTCGACGAAAGGACTGAGTGAGAATCAGCTCCAAGCTCATCCTTATCTCGTCAATCGGAACGAACTGATTGTGACGCTTTTCTATAAATATGGATTGCGTGTCCATCACATCATCCGTTTGCGAATGAGCGACTTGCATCTGGCCGATCACACCTTCGACGTGTATGATCGTCTCGGAAACCGTTTCACGTTGAAGCTGTCACAAGAAGATCAATCGTTGCTCATGAATTACCTGGCTGATATCCCGACCCCGGTACGACCACGTTGGTATTCAGAAGACCCGGTCTTCGTCTCATTCGATTTTGCCCGGATGACGTTCCGCTGGGTGTATGCGAAGAATCAACCGAAGCAACTGACAATCGTCATGATCACAAAAATGATGCGGCAGTTGAACGAACGAAGTGGACTCGCGCGCTCCGTCACGCCATCGATGCTTCGAAACGCCCATGTGTTGAAGACATATGCGGGCGATATGACACCATCCGAGCGGATGAATATCACCTGTATGCATAAGGAATCTTCCCTCCGCCGGTATGAACAGGCGTATGAAGAGTTCGGAACTGAATTATTCGAGTCAGACGAAAGACCCGCCCTCTCGTGAAGGGCGGGTCTTGGTCTGTACGATTTCAGGTTATCTAATGGTACGAAGACAACTTGATCCTTACCATCTATAGTCAATCGATTTCTAACCTTGAGGTTTATATAACTTCTCGACACTCATCAATGTATTGTTCTCAAAAGTCGCCTTATAGATATCCGGCATGTCGAGTTCTTTCCAAAATTCATATCCATATCGCACATCAAAATAATTCAACATGAGAACCATAATATTTCCATGTGTGCCGAGCACCACTTTTTTCCCTTCGTATGTACGGAGCAGTGATATGAGAGCCTCTACCCCTCTAGATTGAGCCTGATCGTTCGACTCTCCCCCTTCCCATGCGAACGTAGGGTTTTGCCAAACGATCTCCATCGCGCTTGTAAAGTCTTTAGCCGGTTCTGAAGTCAAGGTTCGCTCTCTTAAATCATCCGAAACTACAACGTCCTGTCCAAGATAATCCGCGATGCCTTTTACGGTTTGAACGGCTCGTTTATATGGACTCGAAGTCACGATATCGATCCCCTCATCGATTAGAAGGTTTGTAATTTCAGCAACATCATGCATTCCTTTCTCAGATAACGGTCTGGCGAATTCGTCTGATGTATAGGTAGAATGTGCATGTCTGACAAAGTATATGGTTGTCATTCAGTAGTCCCCTTTTAAAATGTCTCGTCGTTGTTTACATACGATGTCCATCCTCATCATAAGCTTTAGAATGATGGTTTAGCTGCAAAAATTCATGTCGCAACAACCCGTAGACGACATGATTGACGTAACGGTCATACAGCCACTCCGCATCTCGAATGACCCCTTCTTCTTTAAAGCCGAATCGTTCCGGAAGTGCCCGACTCTTCACATTCTCTGTCGCGACTCGGATTTCAATTTTATTTAGCTTCAAATCTTGAAACCCATACTCGATGATGGTCTCGAGCGCTTGACTCATGATGCCTTTCCCTTGAAACTCTTGTCCTAGCCAGTATCCGATTGTGCCACATTGGATACCACGATCGATTTCGTTAAATCCAATTGTTCCGGCAAGTGCTCCTTTATACATCAAAGCGAACGATTTTGGGCGCCCGCCCGTTTCAATCAACCCTTTGATTCGTCCCTCTATGTTCCGCTTCGAATCTTCCACCGTCTCAATATAGTCGAGCCAGCCAAGCCACTCTCGCAAATAAGGCTTCGATGCAATCGTCAGCTCGAATAGTTCGTCCGCATCGTCTGTATTGAACATTCTCAATGTAATATCGTCATTTAATTTATATTCAAGCATCTGGTTCCATCCCTATCATTCATTATTTTTTGAATTCACTTTCGTAAAGTAACCCACGTAATTGCTTTTTAACCACTAGTATCAAAGCTTGTTGAATCATTCCACTCTTCTATTATGACAATTTCACCCATATGACAAGTTTACAGAATTAATCAAATTTTGTATAATTATTTTTATATCATTTTATGAAGAGGTGAAAATGTGTAATAACGATTCGTCCACCCCACCCAATTGAATAGATTCGGAGGAGATTTGTGATGAAATCGTTTTACACATTGCTCGTTAGCCAATGGCTCGCAAACATTGGCGATGTCCTATACATCGTCGCGCTCATTGCCTTGCTGTATCAACAAACTGGGTCCGCTCTCATGGCGGCCAGTTTCCCGATTGCCGTGACTGCCGGTATGACGCTCAGCGGACTCTTTTTCGCCCGCATCCTCAGTCGCTTCTCGCTCGGGAAAACCCTCGTCCTGTCACAACTGATGAAGACGGTCACCCTTGTTCTCGTTCTCTTCACGGATTCGATTCTTGTTCTCGGACTCATCATGTGGATTGCATTTCTCGATGGATTCGCACGTCCGATTCAAGCCTCGTTCATCCCAAGTTTGGCGACGAATCGTCAACAAGCGAACAGCCTAGTTCAAGGTTCCAATCAGTTCATCCAACTCGCGATGTGGCCTCTCGGGACGATGCTCGTCTCTCTCACGTCGAGCGCCTTTGCATTAATCGTTTCACTCGTTCTCTTCAGCCTTTCGACGGTTGTGACGATTTACTTCTATCAATCGCTTACGGAAGACATCGTCGATGATGGAACGGAGGAATCGATCACCTTACGCGATAGTCTTACTTATGTAAGAACGTCACCATTCGCTCGTCGTGTGACTTGGTTTGTGACGTATGAATCATTTGTCAGCACGCTCTGGATTTCAGCGTTGCTCCTCGTCTATCTCGAGCGACATCTGCAAGTCGATACAGGCTGGTGGGGAACTCTGAACGCATCATTTTTGATCAGTATGATTGCAGCGAGTGCCTATCTTTATCGGTCTCGTCGAGCACCCTCGCTACCTTCGACTGCCGTCTTATCCATTGTTGCCGCCCTGTTGTTCGGCGTGACCGAACATCTTACGTTCGCAATTTTGGCGTTAGTGATTCAAGGGGCAGCCACACAAATGCGCATCATCCAGGCGAATACCGTCATTCAAGAACAGATCCCGACTGCGCGACTTCCCTATGTATATAGTGTGCAACAAACGGGATACGCCCTCGCATTCAGTGTGGGGAGTTTGCTGTTCGGTCTTCTTGCGGATGGACTACCGATCGATTCGGTTTACCTTCTCGGAGCACTTTTGACCCTTCCGTTGATTTGGATCGGACGATTGACTGAACAGTCTATGTTGACCGTATCATCTGTATAAACAAGAGGCGCCTTCTCTAAGAGAGGGCGCCTTATGTATAGAACTTTCCACCGAAGTATATGGTTGGACTTCCTTTTCGATTACAATCGAGTGAAATCACAGATGCAACGGTCGGTTCCGAAAGCGTGATGATTTCTAAAACTGAGTTCAGACCGCTAATGCGATAGTGCGTGAAGATTGTTGAGTCGTCATGTATCAACTCCCAAAACGAGAAACGCGTTCGTGTCAAGAAATCCAAATATCCGGATTGCTCGAATCGTTTGATTTGCGAACCTTCGAACTCATCTGACGGTTCATCGATGATTCCATCCGCAAATGACTCTTGAATGACCTCCATATAGACGACGTCTTCAAAGCATAGTTTTACATTGATCACTTCTCGCTGGGAATGAACCCCGCCCACTTCGACTCGTTCACGGAACGTCGTGTTTCGCTTTCTCTGGTGATCGAATAACTTCACTTGTATAGTCAAACAACTCGATTCTAAATCATGCTGAAAATCAAACACATGAATCATCCCATGATAGAAGAATAGATCCTCAAACTCCATTGTCACTCCTCCTTTTAGTCACTTTCGTATTGAAATACTCCGACGCCATGGCCTCGCCTAACATCTCCTAAAATGAAAAGTGAAAGTATACACGCTTCAGTCTCAATCAAAAATCGAAATTCTTCTAATTCTTCTCTTGTCTCAATCATTGTAACCAATTGCAGGAGATCACTTTCAGATACATTTGAAAGATTGCATGTCACCATATAGTCATTCGACCATATCTTTCTCCCATGATGTTCGATACTGTACTCACACTTTGTCTGATCTGCCCATCTCTTGAAATCAGATAAAAATCGATTATTCTTCAAAATTGTCTGAAACGAAGTGACATCTAATATATGTAATAGTTGAGATAAGAACGCCGCTGCCGACTTCACTTTTGGTAACCCAAATTCCCTCCAGTTGCTATCCGACGGTAGGTTAAACAGAATTTCTTTCTTTACAGAATAGGAATCAGGGTCATGAAACTCGCGACGGTAAGCACTTAGAAAATCAACTGTCGAGATGCGTCGTTTATCGAGATCGATCCGTGTCTGAGTTGAATAGATTTCACGACGATACGGATCATACAATAAGAAAAGTTTTTCCCCTATGTAAACGCCTAACGGCAAGGTCAAATCAATGTACCGAAGTCGTCCTAATTGTGAACTCGTGACCATCACGTCAAGTTCACAATAATCTGTGACTCGATATGAACCGGCTGGCAATCGACTTAAATAGCCATGTTTCAATGTGAACAAATCCATTGTCTGAAATGACTGAACATGTAAATGTTCGACGTTTGTTTCATCAAAGTTCAAACCAGATTCTCCTTTCTTGTAACGAATGAAGTAAATTGAACTAAATAATGTCGTATACTGAAAGAAATACATGATCGGAGTGATTCTCATGTCGAAGCTTTCACACGAAGAAACCCTCGAATTACTTAATACCCTCGAGTCTCGTTTCACTGAAAACGTTGAACGTCATTCTGACGTCGTCTGGTCAGACATATTGGAGCGTATTCAAATTGATCAGGATAAGTTGACCTCACTCGCCTTGATGGAAGAAACCGGCGGAGAACCGGACGTGATTCGACTCCCTAACGGAGACCTCGCTTTTTGCGACTGTTCAGCCGAGAGCCCGAGCGGTCGACGAAGCCTCTGTTATGACGAACCGGCGCTCGAAGCACGTAAGAAGAACAAACCCGCCGGAAGTGCGGTCGCCCTATCTGAACAGATGGGCATAACCCTTCTCGATGAAGAAACATACCGACACTTACAAACGCTCGGTGCATTCGATTTGAAGACGTCAAGTTGGATTCAGACACCGGACACCATTCGTCAAAAAGGTGGCGCCCTGTTCTGCGACCGTCGCTATGATCACATCTTCGTCTACCACAATGGTGCAGATTCTTATTATGCCGCTCGAGGATTTAGAGGAATAATCATGATTTAAGCAAGGCATTGCGCCTTG
This sequence comes from Exiguobacterium sp. 8H, assembly GCF_902506255.1. GTDB lineage: Bacteria > Bacillota > Bacilli > Exiguobacteriales > Exiguobacteriaceae > Exiguobacterium > Exiguobacterium profundum. The sequence continues at coordinate 893,553 of NZ_LR733429.1, forward strand.
CTTCTTTTTTATTGCAATAACCAACTAAAGACTTTCGGAATATATATGATGAAAAATAAGCTGACAGGAATCACTGCGAAAAGCCTTAATATCCACGTATATTTACCCTTGAACTTTCTGAAGTAGAACAGCAATGCACCAAACGCAATCGCATTTGCTGTCAAATTCGGTTCTACTATACCGTTCTCAATCCATTGCTTGAAAAAAATCTTCCATCCAGGAAAGGGTTCGAGGGCGAACGACTCGTTGAAACTCGGTGTAAGGTTGTATTTCAGCCTCACAAACCAGGCTCCTATATAGACAAAGATGAATAAGAGCGCGTAACACATCAGTACAACGTTCCACAATTTCCCTTTCCAACTCTCACTCCGAAAGTACAAGACGCCAATCAAAATCAGGACACTAAATATCACATTTATTATGAATGGTGGTGAAATCTTCAGAATCGAAAACGTCTCTCGATCTAATACCATTCCCACTTGAAAGATCCCTTGCTGAAACATAGCCTTTCCTCTTTTCTAATATGTACTGATTAAATTAAATACGGTAATTGAAATATTAAGAAATACGCTATATTTCGATTTACTTCATCTGTGCCCTATTTGAATATACTCGATTTCATATACAAATCCACCAAAGAACTGCAGACAGATCGTCTGCAGTTCTCATTTATGCGTGTAGTGTCACATTCAACTCTTCCGCGACCGTTTTAAACGCTTCGAGTGCCCGTTCGAGGTCATCTCGTGTATGTTCCGCTGTGACGATGGTCCGGATACGGGCTTTCCCGCGTTCGACCGTCGGGAAAGCGATACTCTGTGCGAATACACCATGCTCTTTCAACTTGTCCGAGAATGTATGCGCAAGCGTCTCTTCGCCGAGCATGACCGGTGTGATCGGTGTCGTCGCATGTCCGATATCGAAACCAAGGTCACGTAAACCGTTTTTGAAGAACTCGGTGTTCGCCCATAGCTTGTCGAACAGCTCTTCTTCCTCTTTCATCACACGGATCGCTTCACGGTTCGCCGCCACGACTGCCGGTGGATGTGATGTCGAGAAGAGGAACGGGCGACCTTTGTGGATCAAGTAATCCCGAATATCTTGTGAACAGGCGACATAGCCACCGAGGACACCGATCGCTTTTGAGAGCGTCCCGACCTGAAGCGCAACACGACCGTCCAAACCGAAGTGGTTGACCGTTCCGCGACCGTTCTTCCCGAGAACGCCAGATGCGTGAGCATCATCGACCATGACCGCAGCGTCATACTTCTCGGCGAGTTCGACGATGGCCGGAAGCGGTGCGATGTTCCCATCCATCGAGAACACACCGTCCGTCACGACAAGACGTGTGCGATAATCTTGTGTCTCTTTCAACGCCTTCTCCAAGTCTTCGAGGTCGACGTGTTTATAGATACGTCGAGCCGCTTTCGTGAGGCGAATCCCATCGATGATTGACGCATGGTTGAGGGCGTCACTGATGACGACATCCTCCGGTCCAAGCAGTGCAGACAATACCCCGAGGTTCGTCGCGAATCCTGATTGGAAGACGAGTGAGGCCTCCGTATGTTTGAACTCCGCGAGTTCGCGCTCAAATGCTTCATGCATCTCGAACGTTCCGGCAATCGTACGGACTGATCCCGTTCCTGCGCCGTATTGCTCGACCGCTTCAATGGCTGCCTGTTTCAAGCGCGGGTGGTTCGCAAGTCCGAGATAGTTATTTGACGACAGTTGGACGAGTGACTTTCCATCGATTGTCACTTCATTCCCTTGTGCTGATTCGAGTGGGACGAGCTTACGGAATGTCCCTTGTTCTTTCATCTCGTTGATTGCTTCTGTAATATGTTCAAATGCCATGTTGTTTCCCCCTTTATGGTATTAAGACGACCTTCCCACATTTCCCTGCCCGCATGAGTTCGAATCCTTTTTCGAACTCCTCGAGCTTGAAGACGTGTGTGATGATCGGTTCGACGTTCAGCTGACCCGTCGCGAGCATCGTCGAGACCTGGCCCCACGTCTCATACATCTTACGTCCTGTGATTCCTTGAACGCGGACCCCTTTAAAGACGACGTCCCGTGTGAGATCGATGGCGACCGGACGAGCCGGGAGTGACAAGACGTTGACGTCCCCGCCTGCCGTTACCATCTTAAACGCTTGATCGATGGCAATCGGATGACCGCTCATCTCGCAGACGACATCGATTCCGTCCCCGTCGGTCTCACGTTCAATCAATTCGAGCGGATTCTCCTCTAAACTGTTGATAACGACATCGGCCCCCATCTTTTCGGCGAGTTGTAAGCGATATGGATTGACGTCAATCGCATAGACACGACTCGCCCCTGCTGCTTTGGCGACACCGACCGCCATGAGTCCGATTGGACCACAACCGACGATGGCGACCGATTTGGCTGAAACATCACTCGCCAACACCGTGTGCACCGCATTCCCGAGCGGTTCTTGTATCGATGCCAGTTTCGCTGGCATCGACTCCGGGTTCACCCATAAGTTCTCTTCGGGCATGACGACGTATTCTGCGAAGCAGCCTTGCGTGTCCACCCCGATGATTTTTGTGTTCTTACAGATGTGGTACTGCCCGCGCAAACATTGTTTACACTGATGACAGACGATATGCGTTTCAGCAGACACCGTCTGTCCGACTTTGATCCGCTTCGTCCCTTCTCCGAGCGCCACGACTTCCCCCGAAAATTCATGACCGAATACGTATGGTGGTTTGACGCGGCTCTGTGACCATTCATCCCACTCATAGATGTGGACATCGGTCCCGCAAATCGATGTCGCTTTGACTTGAATGAGCACTTCTCCAGGTCCTGGTGTCGGAACTGGTACGTCGACCAGTTTTGCCCCAAACCCGGCCGTGTGTTTTTGAATCGCTTTCATTACTGGTGTCGTTGATTCCGTCTCTTTGGTTGACACAAGTTGTTCCATTGAAAACGTCCCCCTCTTGTCTCTAATGATCGAACGATACGTTCTTTATCATCTTGTCATAAAATGACGAAACTGAGAAGATAGAACGTCCGATTTACACAAAAAAAGAGGAGCCATCCGCGCCGATGGCTCCTCTTCACAAGAATAGGACCTATGTCCCGACCGCTCATCGCGGCTCAATGATGAGCTTGATGGCAGTACGTTCCTCTCCGTCAATCATAATATCGGTAAAGGCCGGAATGCAAATCAAATCGAGACCGCTTGGCGCGACGAAGCCTCGGGCAATCGCGACGGCTTTGATGGACTGATTCAGTGCACCTGCCCCGATCGCCTGTATCTCACACGTTCCTTTTTCACGTAGCACACCCGCTAAAGCACCCGCAACGGAGTTAGGGTTCGATTTTGCCGAAACTTTGAGTACGTCCATTCTTGTTTCCCCCTCGGGTAGGTTGTTCAATCAAACCAGACGGTCTGATCATCTAGGTGTATTCGTTCGATTTTTGTCGCTCGTTTCGTCTGATCATCGATTGTAATGAAAACTCCATTAAGTTGTTCCCGTCCCTCGGCAACTTCAAACCGAACTGGGAGTTGTGTCATAAATTTTTTTAAAACAGTCGACGCATCCATTCCGAGTACCCCGTCTAGTGGACCGGTCATGCCGACGTCTGTAATGTAGGCCGTGCCGTTCGGTAGGACACGCTCGTCCGCTGTCTGCACGTGTGTATGTGTCCCGACAACGGCTTGAGCGCGACCGTCGAGATGATAGCCCATAGCGATTTTCTCGCTTGTCGCCTCAGCATGGACATCCACAAAAATCGCATCGACCTCATCGCGCACTTCTTCGACGAGACGGTCGACGGTACGGAACGGACAGTCAAGAGACGGCAAGAAGACATTTCCCATGACATTGATCACGGCCAATTTCTTCCCATTTTGTTTCAACTTCATCATGCCAACCCCAGGTGTCCCGTCCGGATAGTTGGCCGGACGGACGATCCGGTCGGCGTCGTCGATCCAATCAAAGATGTCACGGTTGTCCCACGTGTGGTTTCCCATCGTTACCCCATGAAAGCCGAGCTCCAAAAACTGTTGGTAAATCTTTTTCGTAAGACCACGTCCATTTGCTGCATTCTCACCGTTGACGAGCATGAACGTCGGGTTGTATTTGTCTTTCAAGCGTCCGATTTGTTTCGTCAATATATCACGACCTGGTTTCCCGACCACATCACCGATAAATAAAATTTTCATATAAAGTCCTCCCTCAAACAGAAAAAGCGGAGAAATTCTCCGCTTCGTTTACTTCGCATAATCGACGGAACGTGTTTCACGAATGACCGTCACTTTGATTTGTCCAGGATAATCGAGTTCGTCCTCGATTCGCTTACAAATATCACGTGCCATCTTACCGGCAACGACATCGTCAACGACATCAGGGCGAACGATAATCCGAACTTCACGTCCTGCTTGAATCGCATACGATTTCTCGACACCTTCGAACGACTCACAGATTGATTCGAGTCGCTCAAGACGACGGATGTAGCTTTCAAGTGTCTCTTGGCGAGCTCCAGGACGCGCTGCTGACAAGGCATCAGCCGCTGCCACAAGTACAGCAATCGTCGATGTCGCCTCGACGTCCCCGTGGTGGGAAGCGATCGAATTGATGACGACCGGATGTTCTTTGTATTTCGTCGCGAGTTCTACACCGATTTCAACGTGACTACCTTCGACTTCGTGGTCGATCGCTTTCCCGATATCGTGTAAGAGTCCTGCCCGTTTCGCGAGCGTGACATCTTCACCAAGTTCGGCTGCCATCATCCCGGCAAGATGTGCCACCTCAACCGAGTGAGACAAGACGTTCTGACCATAACTCGTACGATAACGCATGCGACCGAGCGTCTTGACAAGGTCTGGATGGAGTCCGTGAATTCCGGCTTCAAACGTAGCTTCCTCCCCGTATTCACGAATGCGTTCATCCACTTCACGGCGAGACTTCTCTACCATTTCTTCAATTCGAGCCGGGTGAATCCGACCGTCTTGAACGAGTTTTTCAAGCGTCATCTTCGCGATTTCACGACGAACCGGGTCGAACCCTGACAAGATGACGGCTTCTGGTGTGTCATCGATGATGAGGTCAATCCCAGTCAACGTTTCGAGCGTCCGGATGTTACGTCCTTCGCGCCCGATGATACGACCCTTCATCTCATCACTCGGTAAGTTGACAACGGATACCGTCGTCTCGGCGACATGTTCAGCTGCATATCGTTGCATCGTGAGAGATAAGAGGTGTTTCGCTTTTTTATCCGCTTCTTGTTTTGCTTTTTGCTCGATTTCTTTTTGAAGGAGAGCAGCATCGTGAAGCGCTTCCTGCTTCGCTTCGTCCATGATGATGGTACGTGCTTCATCTTTCGAGAGGGATGCCACGCGTACAAGTTCTCGGCGTGCCTCTTCGTATAACTCCTCCACTTTGCTTTCGAGCATTTCTGCTTCACGCTTGCGTTTTTCGAGTCCTCGTTCCTGTTCATCTAGCGAGTCCTCTTTCCGCTCGAGCATGTCTGCTTTGCGGTCAAGAAGCTCTTCTTTTTGAACGAGGCGATTCTCTTTCACTTTCTGTTCTTCGCGACGTTCACGCAATTCTTGTTCCGTCTCATTACGAAGTTGAATCATCTCTTCTTTTACTTCAAGCCGTGCTTCTTTTTGCATCGCTTCCGATTGTTGTTTTGCTTGCTCTACAATCTTAGTCGCTTCCGTCTCGGCACCTTGAATCTTCGCTTCGGCGATCGATTTACGCACAAAAAAACCTGCAACAAAAGCTATCGGCAAAAGGAGGATCAGAATAAGCCAGTATAGCCATTCCATCATGTTCACCTCCCTTTCGCAAGGTTATTTTATTTTTTTAATAAGTGAGTAACACGGGCAAGCCCGCGCATAACTTTATTGTACTTATTTAATAGGGAGAATGCAATGCACGGACAGGATAGAACTACCAATTGCCTAAAAAATTATACTAAAAAAATCTCACTCGAAAGAATTCGAGTGAGACGATGTGCTTATTCGTCATCGAGAAGTGAGAGGACTTCGTCGTCTTCGCCTTCGACCGTAACCGTTTTTTCTCCGTTCAATCCGTAGTGATCACGAATCTGTTGTTCGACCTCAGCTGCGATTGCCGGATTTTCTTTCATATATTGCTTGGCATTTTCACGACCTTGACCAAGACGCTCTTCATTGAACGAGTACCAAGCTCCGCTCTTTTGAACGATGTCGAGGTCTGCACCGATATCGATGAGTTCCCCTTCACGTGAGATTCCCTCACCATACATGATATCGACTTCCGCCGTTTTGAACGGTGGTGCAATCTTGTTTTTTACAACCTTGATCTTCGTACGGTTCCCGACCATATCTTGACCTTGTTTGAGCGTCTCCGCACGACGAACTTCTAGACGTACAGAAGAGTAGAATTTCAATGCACGACCACCTGGAGTCGTTTCCGGGTTACCGAACATGATCCCGATTTTCTCGCGGATTTGGTTGATGAAGATGACAATCGTCTTCGACTTGTTCGTCGCACCGGACAACTTACGAAGTGCTTGAGACATCAAACGGGCTTGAAGACCGACGTGCGAGTCTCCCATTTCTCCTTCGATCTCGGCTTTCGGTACGAGGGCTGCAACCGAGTCGACAACGAGGATATCAACTGCTCCAGAGCGAACGAGCGCTTCAGCGATTTCGAGGGCTTGCTCCCCAGTATCTGGCTGTGAAAGAAGCAACTCATCGATGTTGACCCCAAGATTTTTAGCATACTTCGGATCGAGTGCGTGCTCGGCATCGACGAATGCCGCTTGACCGCCACGCTTTTGAACTTCTGCAATCGCATGAAGGGCAACCGTCGTCTTACCTGAAGATTCTGGTCCATATACTTCGATGACACGACCGCGTGGATATCCACCCGCACCGAGCGCGACGTCGAGGGCGATTGACCCTGAAGGGATGACTGATACTTGTTGGTCTGTATTTTCACCAAGGCGCATGATTGAGCCTTTACCGAATTGTTTTTCAATCTGGCGCAATGCCATTTCTAACGCTTGTTTACGATCACTCATAGATAAATGAGCCTCCTTTAATTGATACTCTTATTATACGTGAACACCGTACGATACACAAGTTTTTTACGAACATTTATTCGCCTTTTTTGATTCGTTGAATGAGAGACCATAATCCGTCCTTGGCAGCTCGCATACGGATGATATTCCGTTCTTGATGTGGATACGTCCGCTCGATGACCTCAATCCCATTCGGTGTCTTCACCCCGATATAGACCGTACCGACCGGGCGGCCCGAATTCGATGTCGGTCCTGCTTCTCCCGTGAAAGAGAGGGCATAGTCCGCATGGGTGGTCTTTGACAATCCGTCCACCATCTCATAGGCGACTTCTTTTGAGACGACTGAGTGCTGTTCAATTGTATCAAGCGCGACCCCTAAATACCTATTTTTTAGCTCATCCGAATAGGTCACGACTCCACCTAGAAAGATGGCTGAAGCGCCAGGTGTTGATGTAATCATCGATTGTACCTCGCCGCCGGTCAACGACTCAGCCACAGCGAACGTACGATTCAATCTAGACAATGATTGGACAAGATGTGATGCGATCGTTTCATCGTCAGAGCCGAAGTAGTACGAACCGACCCGTTTCATAATCTCAGTCTTCACTTCTTCAATCATCTGACGCGCGGTCACCTCGTCCGTCGCTCGAGCACTGATCCGAAGTCTTGCCTCTCCCGTCTCGGCATAGGGGGCAACGGTCGGATTCGAGCCGTCCAATAGGTCCTTCACGGCATCGTCGAGAGCGGATTCCCCAATCTCATAAAACCGTAATGACTCTGAGACGAGCGTCGCTCCTGATAGTTTCTGCGGAAACGTCGCCTCGACCAAAGCTTTCATTTCACGTGGCACACCCGGTAAAAGCAACCACGTCGTGTCTCCGGCAATCCACATGCCCGGGGCAAGCCCGACCGGATTTGGTAATACGTCTGCTCCGCTGAGCACGTCGGCTTGGCGAGCGTCCCCATCATTCATCAATCGATTTCGTGACACGAGGAATCGTTGAATCGTCTCATACGCTTCCTCATCCCGAACGATCGGACGGTCTAGTAAGTCGGAAAGGACTGTCTTTGTGACATCATCCGCCGTCGGACCGAGTCCACCCGTGACGATGACAAAGTCGGAACGACGACGGGCGATTTCAAACGTCTCTCGCATTCGTACCGCGTTATCCCCGACAACTTGATGATACAAGACCGGCACACCGTACTTCGACAGTTGTTCTGATATGTAACTCGCATTCGTATTGACGATTTCCCCTAAGAGCAACTCGCTTCCTACCGCAATGATTTCGGCTCGTTTCATCTCATTTCCTCCTCAACTTCAAAAAAAAGACGAGCTAGATCAACCAACTCGTCTCTGTCGACTTACATCGACTTCACAATAATCTTATAGTTTTGTGCGAAATATTCGGCACCTGAGTAAATTGTAAGTACGAGCGCCAACCACATCGCCCATTCGCCAAACGGGATCCCGACATAGCTAAAGATCGGGTTACCGAACAGTAAGAAGATGATGGCAAAGAGCTGCACCCACGTCTTCGCTTTTCCAGATTTCCCGGCCGCGACGACAATCCCTTCATCGGCAGCGACGAGACGTAAGCCTGTAACCGCAAATTCACGTGATAGAATCACGACGACGACCCACGCCGCGACGAGATCCATCTCAACGAGCAACACAAGGGCCGCCGTGACGAGCAGTTTATCTGCGAGCGGGTCCATAAATTTACCAAAGTTCGTGACTAAGTTATGCTTACGGGCCAAATGTCCGTCTAACCAGTCTGTAATGGCCGCAATCGTAAAAATCACACCAGCGATAAATTGGTGCATCGGGATATCAGCGCCTAAAAAAGCGATGTTTCCCCAATCAAAATCAACAGCGAGTAAGACGACGAATACGGGGATCAAGACCACGCGTAGCATCGTCAATCGGTTAGGTAGGTTCATATAGAACGCCTCCTCTTAGAAGGAGAGTCGACTTATTCGGCGTCGACTCTCTTTACAAAAATATTTTGTGTGACCGGAGACTCTTGAAGCTCGAGCTCACGACCGTTGACGACGATTTTCTCAACGCCTGCGATGAGTCCGATTCGAATACGCAATGTGTCCGTCTCGGCATCTTCAATGACAATCGGATTCTGTTTCGACTGGTTCGGATACTCCGGTGCGAGAAAGGCTCCTTCTAACGACGTATCACGAACACCTACGTAAGAGGCAGGTGACTCCTTCACATAAATCTCGGTCGACAGTTTCTCGTTCGTCGCGAGTTCATAAGTGATATCTGCCCCATTCGACTCCTTCACCGCAATCGGACCAGATTCCGCTGGCGGTTCTTCTTCGGTCGGCTCCTCTTCAGTCGGTTCCTCCTCGACCGGTTCATCAGCCGGGACATCCTCATTCTGGTCGACTGTGACACCAGAACTTGGCGGTTCGGCAGGACTTGCATCCTGACCACCGAAGTCGATGCTTCTCACTGCGAAATAAATCGCGGTGATGAGCAAGAAGACCGTGAGAACGAGGAGAACTTTCGGAACCCATCTCGAGACCCGACTTGTCGACTCGGAAGCCTTCGAATACGTTTTCTTCCGAGAGAGTTGAACAGACGGCTGTGCCTCGATGACCGGTAAATCTTTTGCATATGTCTCGTATAATTCATCCACATCTAGGCCGAGCGACTCCGCATACGTCTTAATGAACGCCCGTGCATAAAAAGAGCCAGGGAGATTTTTGTAATCACCTTCCTCGATTGCGATGATATAGCGCTTTTGAATCTTCGTCGTCTGCTGGATTTGGTCGAGCGTCAATCCGCTCTCCTCACGCTTTTGTTTCAAAAAAGTCCCTAGTTCTGTCACAGGGGTCCACACCTTCCATTCACATAATTATTCAAACCATTCTGACTCACGATGTGTTTCTTGTGGGATGATGATCGTCTCATCCGGATTGTTTCTCAATTCAATAATATAATCAAAGTCTTCATACACGCAATCGGTGTTTCGGACGTACAGGTCAGGGTGTTCGATGACTTTCACGGCCGGCAACCGCATGACTTCACGAATGAGCTGGCGATGTCGTTCATCCATCGTTCGGGTAGAGACGGCACCATCGATTATGTATACGTGATCGCCTTCCCGTTCCTCTTCAAATAATGAGGTCCGAACGGTCTGTTTCATCAGTGTCGAGGAAAGAAACAACCATCGTTTGTTCGCACACACACTCGCTGCTACGATGGACTCCGTCTTTCCGACGCGTGGATTTCCACGAACACCGATTAACAAATGGCGTTCTTCCTTCATCAGTTCCGCAACGAAATCGACGAGAATGCCCAAATCTTCACGGACGAAGCGAAACGTTTTTTTGTCATCACTATCATGGTCGATATAACGACCGTGACGGATTGCAATCCGGTCTCGTAACTTCGGACGGCGCAACTTGATGACGGCAATAGCTTCCATCCGCTTTAAAATATGCTCGAGTCGATGCACATGATCGGCGGCAGGTGCTTTGAGCAACATTCCCCGTCGCTGCAAATCGACCCCATTGATGGTGACGATGGAGATTTGAAGCATCCCCATGAGAGATGCGATGTCTCCGAGGATACCCGGTCGATTCTGACACAATTCATATTCGAGATACCACTCTTCGAATTTATGTTCCATCCCCAACCATCCTTTCGAGCGAGTTCGCTACCTTGCCTATTTTAAATTATTTTAGAAGAATTGAAAAGAACAGGTTTATTTACATGAATCGGATCATTGCCAACCGCCGTCGACGCGTATCACCGTGCCCGTCATATACGAGGCGTCCGGTGAACACAAGAAACGGATCGTGTTGGCCACGTCCTCTGCCGCACCGAGACGTCCAAGTGGAATATCATCGATCACGGATTGTTTCGACTCTTCTACCGTATCATTCATTGGCGTATCAATCCACCCCGGGGTCACCGCATTGACTCGAACATTGAACGGTCCGGCTTCTCGTGCGAACGCCTTGACGAAGCCGAGCTGTGCCGCTTTGACGGTTGAATAAAACACCTCAGCCGCCGCACCGACCTCTCCCCATACACTCGAGACGATCACGATATCCACGTGATGATCGTAAGGCTTCCTTGCAACGACGGACTGAATGAGTCGGATCATTGCCCGAACATGTACATCGTACAGCCGGTCGAGCTCATCCATCGACTGGTCGACGACGAGACCATGGAGCGCATGTCCGGCCACATATACAATTCGGTCGATGTCCAGCATATCCTGCACCCACGACTCAACAGCGTCACGGTCTGTTAGGTCACAAGGGAGAATTTCTGCCGAAAGATTCTCTTCATCTATCAAATGACGGAGTCTTTCACTACCCTCGTTCGCATGCAAAATCAGTTCATCTTCACGAAAAGCGAGCGAGACGGCACGTCCGATGGTACCGCTCGCTCCAACAATCAATGTCTTCATGGTTTTTTGACGATGCATACCGTTCGTTGTTCATGGCGGAACAAGCGCTCGTATGCTTCGTATAGTTCGTCAAGCGTGATGGCATCAATCAAAGTCGGGATTTCAAACAAATTCCCATCATTGAGTGCATAACGAGAGAACTGATTTGCGATGAATTCCGGTGAGTTCAATGCTTTCAAGAACTGTCCTTGCATCATGCGTTTCTTCCGGTCAAGCGTCTCTTGACTCAACTGAAGTGGACGTTCTAACGCCTCCGTCACACGGCCGACAAACGCATCTACTTCCGACGTCTCCATCGACAAGGCGGCAAAGGCAAACGTTTCCTCTGACGTATAGTCAAACGAGAAGGCATCATCAATCAATCCTTCAGCATAAAGTTCTGTATAAAGAGGAGCTGTCGTGTCGAAGAGCGCATGCATGAGCAATTCTACTGTCAATTCTTGCTTCAGACCTGCTTCCCCAGCTTGTGGTACATCCTTATACCCAATCATGACTTTCGGTACAGAGACGTCCATCTCGATGACCCGTTCTGACAGACGAACCGTGGTCGGTTCATATACTGTCTCACGAGCACTCAATCGTGGTGTCTCAAAAGATTTACCTGCTTGGTTATCTCGAATCAAGGCAAACATCTCATCCGGTTCGATGTTCCCGACGACGAACAATGCCATGTTGCTCGGATGATAGAACGCTTGATGACAGGTGTACAAGTCTTCCGCCGTGATCTTTGAAATCGATTCGATTGTACCTGCGATATCAATCTTGACGGGATGTGTCTCGTACATCGCCTCAATTAAACCAAAATACAAGCGCCATCCCGGATTGTCTTGATACATTTGAATCTCTTGACCGATGATGCCTTTCTCTTTCTCGACCGACTCTTTCGTAAAATAAGGAGTCTGGACGAAATCAAGTAGCGTTTGTACGTTTTCCGAAATCTTGGACGTGGCACCGAACAAATAAGCCGTCCGTGTGAAGGAAGTGAAAGCGTTCGCTGACGCTCCTTGACGACCGAATTGTTGGAAGACGTCACCATCTTCTTTCTCGAACATCTTATGTTCTAAGAAATGTGCGATACCATCGGGAACCTCGATCCAGTCTTCTAGTTTGAAGCGTCGGTCAATCGATCCATATTTAGTCGTGAACGTCGCGAATGTTTTTTCATATCCAGTCTTTTTCAACAAGTAAACGGAGAGGCCATTGTCGAGAACGTGATGATGTAACGTCTCTCCGACGTTAGGAAAGTCTAATTTCATGCTTCTCCTCCTTTCAAGCAATAAACCGCTTCGAGTTCCATTTCTTTCGCAAGCGCAACGACATGATCTCGTGTCGTGTTTTCAATGATTGCCATCTCTTCGTCTAACGAGAACGGACGAACGTCTGCTCCACTCATCCAAGCAATCAATTGACGTGGACTGTCTCCAAGTTGTCGACGTTGATGGAACAACAACTCTTTCGTCTGTTGCAACGTCTCATCCTCAAACTCGCCCGCTTGTAAAGCGTTCAATTGCTCTTCGATGATCTGTTCGGTTTTTTGCTGGTTCGACGCATCGATGCCGGCATAGACGAACAACTTCCGACTGAGGGAACTATATTGTGAAGCGGCATAGTACGCCAGGCTCTCTTTTTCACGCACGTTCATGAACAGTTTCGAGTGAGGGAATCCTCCGAACAATCCATTCACGACTTGCATACGAATCGCCGCTTCCGTTCTTGGGTCGACATTGAGTGAATAAGCGAGATGGAGCTTGCTTTGTTTAATGTCTTGGTGTTCTTCCAAACGCTTGAACTCTCCTCGACTCGCTTCTGGTAACAGGCGTGGTTGACGTGTCCCAAGGGATTCCAATGGATTGAAAGCCTGTTCGACTTGCTCACGATTGACATCCCCGACAACATAGATGTCCACACGGTCATGTTGAATCATCGATTGATATGCCGCATACAATGATTTCGGTGTGACATGGTCGAGTTGCTCAAGCGTACCGAGTGACGGAATCGCAAGTTCTCCTCCGAGCATTTCTTGTAGCCGCTGTTGGGCGAAACGCATTTTGTCATCATAGACCGATTCGATACGCTGACGTTGCAATCGACGTTCCTGCTCGACGATGAGTGGCTGGAACGCCCCATCGTATGCGTTCGGACGAAGGAGAACGTCTTCGAGTAACTCGATTGCCTGACTCAATACGTCTTCTCCGACAAGATGATCGTTGACGACTTCGAGTTGGAATTGGATGACGTGCTCCTTTCCGATCTTAGATGCACCAGCATATAAGTTTGTGTCATACAACTCCTCTAGCGGTGTGTGAAATAACTCAATGGATGGATACGTTGCCGTCGATTTCTCCATAATGAACGGGAGCAATGCCCGATCTGCAACCGTCTCCGCCGATAATGGAGCGGCGAATGACACGAGACAAGTCGTCGTTTTAAATTTTTTGGTCGGATAGACCGAGTAGTGCAATTGATGTTGGAACTGTTCGATTCCTTTCATCTGCCGATCACTCCTTTTTTCGTTTTGGTTGAAACACGGCAGCGCCGCGCGCATATTCTTGATCCGGCACCCCTGCCACGACGTTCGCGTAACGGGCAACCGTAAATAAATAATCACTCAAGCGGTTAAAGTAAGGCAATTGCCGGTCTGCGACTCCGAGAGCCGCTAAGTCACGCTCGACCCGTCGACAGACGGCACGAGCCACATGTAAGCTAGCTGCGGCAACGCTGCCGCCCGGAAGGATGAAGCGCACAAGTTCCGGACAGGACTCCTCCCACTCATCCATCCATCGTTCTAGTTCCGTCACGATCGACAAATCGACCATTTTTGGCGGTGCCTCAGCATACATCAGCTCCGATCCGAGGTCGAACAAGTCGTGCTGAATCTTCGTCAGCTGTATTCGGAGCGTCTCATCCTCTTGATGCGCGATGGCGAGTCCAATCTGACTATTCAACTCATCGAGATGACCCATCGCTTCAATCTGAGGATGGGATTTCTCGACACGACTACCGATTAATGATGTTTCACCCTTGTCGCCCGTTCGTGTATAACGTTTCATTCGACTCCCCCCTTAAAATGCCACAAATGGTGACTCAAGCGAGTCACCATTACGAGTTGTGTGGTTGTTCAAATGGTAAGTAAATCTCGAAGGTGGTTCCGACCCCGAGTGTACTCGATACGCTCACTTTCCCGTGATGGGCATCGACCACATTCTTCACGATCGCGAGTCCGATGCCTGTCCCTGTCTTCGAACCACTGGTCCGGGCTTTATCGGCTTTATAGAATCGCTCGAATACGAACGGCAAATCCTCTTTAGGAATTCCGTGACCTGTATCCGTCAACTGAATCCGTAGCCCGTCCGTCTCTTCTGTGGCCTCAATCCGAATTTCTCCAGAATCGGTATGCGCGATAGCATTGCCAATCAAGTTGGTGAACACTTGCTCGAGACGATCGCCATCCGCCTCGATGAGACGGTGCGGGGCGTCGGTCTGTAAACAAATCTCTTTTTCAGATGCCATCTGATTGAACTTTCGCATGACTCGGGGCAAAAAATCACCAATATCAAACGAAGTGAAATGCATCGTCTCTTTACCCGATTCGATGCGTGCCAAATCCAACAAATCATTGACGAGTCTTGCCAAGCGGAGCGATTCATCATAGATGATGGAGGCGAACTCTTTCGTCGCCTCGTCGCTCTCAGTAATGCCATCGATGATTGCCTCTGAATACCCTTGAAGCGTCACGAGCGGTGTCCGGAGTTCATGGCTAATGTTCGCCACAAAATCGGTCCGCATCTTATCGAGACGATGACTTTCTGACGTATCCCGGATGACAACGACAGCACCCTCAAAATCGTCTTCTCCGACGAGTGGTGTGACTGTCAGTGTATAGTACCGCTCATCCTGTTTCACTTCGATCGTCTTTTCAGACGTCCCCTCCATCACTTCCTCATAAAGAGACAATACGACTTCATGTGGTTGCCCATCTTGAAGTAATGGACTCGCTTGCGGGTTCGTGACAATCACGTTCGCATGACGATCGAGTGTAATGACACCGTCTGCCATCGAACGAAGAATCGACGCAAGTTGCAGCCGTTCCCGGTCAAGGGCATTCACATATTTCGAAAGCTGACTGCTCATTGCGTTGAAAGAAGCAGCGAGCTCGCCAATCTCATCCCGTGTCTTCGTCTCCAAACGCAAATCAAATTGCCCCTCTCCCGTCTTATTGACTGCATCCCGCATCGCTCGGAGCGGTGCTGTGATTCGTGTCGACAAGAAGAAAGCGAAGACGGTCGTAACGATGATGGCCGAAGCGACGGTCCAAAGAATGATGGTCCGTGCTCCCGCGTTCGCACTCGAGATCGCATCGAGCGGTTCGAGCAGGTAGAGCGTATACTGTCCTGTCGATAAGGAGAAGGTCGTCCGATACGCTAGCGCGGCCTGGTCGTCAAAAGATGAGAAATTCCCGATGGCCGTCTCACCGACCGCCTGATAAGTTTCCCAATCCTGTCGTTCAAGTTCCATCATCAAACCATCCACTTGATTTCCAAAATTCGATCGGGTCGTCCCGTTCTCTAAGATATAGTTAGCCCCGTACACTTCGATGATTTGATCAATCGTCTGGGACGTGTCACCTTCATTCAACAAAACCGATTGGACCTGTCCGCCGAGCTTGGCAAGATGGCCTCGTTCCTGGTCGATATGAAAGGAATTAAAAAATTCAAGCATCAACACCGAGACGATGAATAAGATGACACTGACCAAAACGAGAATCGTCAGCCACAGTTTCGTGACGATGCTGTTTCGACGAATCATCATTCACTGGCAGCTTCGAACTTGTACCCGACACCCCATACGGTCGTGATCATATGCGCCGCGTCCGGTGAGACACGATTCAATTTCTCACGAAGACGTTTCACATGCGTATCGACGGTCCGAAGGTCTCCGAAAAATTCGTAGTTCCATACTTCTTTTAACAACTGCTCTCGTGAAAAGACTTTATCCACCTGTTTTGCGAGGAAGAACAATAACTCATATTCTTTTGGTGTGAGGGCGATTTCCTCGCCGTCCACCGTGACGCGGTGTGCATCATTATCGATTGTCAGATGTGGGAAGACGATCAAATCCTTCGACTTCTCACTCGTGTGCATGAACTTCGTCGAACCAGAGCGGCGAAGCAATGCTTTGACGCGGAGCACGACTTCACGCGGACTGAACGGCTTGACGATATAATCATCCGCCCCGACTTCGAACCCTTGGACACGGTCGATTTCTTCACCTTTCGCCGTGAGCATGATGACCGGAGTCGCTTTCGTCTTCCGGAGTTCTGTACATACTTCAACCCCATCCATCTTTGGCATCATCAAATCAAGCAAGATCACGTCGTATTCGTTATCAAGAGCAAGCGCGAGCGCCTCTTCGCCATTGACCGCTTCTTCAATCACATACTGTTCACGTTCTAAGTACATTTTCAAAAGTCGGCGAATTCTCTCCTCGTCGTCGACTACTAAAATCTTCGTTTTCTCAGCCATACCTGAAACCCTCCTAAGACCCATTACGAGTTGTAGCGAATGTTGCACAATTGTGAACATTCCACTCTCTGCCATAACTATACCACTCTATTATTTCGCTTCACAACGATGATTTGATGGACCAAATGAAAAAGAAGTCACAATTGTGACTTCTTTTATGTCAGGCATACGAATGCAGACCGGCAATGACCAGGTTGACGAAGACGAGGTTGAACATGATGATGGCAAATCCACCGACACATAACCAGGCCGCTTTCGTTCCTGTCCAGCCACGCTGAATGCGCATATGCAAGTAGTAAATATAGATCAGCATCGTGATGAGGGCCCAAACTTCTTTCGGGTCCCATCCCCAGAAACGGTTCCAAGCAATCTGTGCCCAAATCATCGCAAAGATCAGACCACCAAGGATAAAGACCGGTAATCCAATCGCGACCGAGCGATAGCTGATTTCATCAGCAAGGTCGAGATCGACTTTTTTTGCAAGGGGTTGGAGCGCTTCAGCGACGCGTTTACGCAAGATGACAAAGCGGAGCAACACATAGATTACAATTCCGCCAATGACCGACCAGATGAGCGTGTTCAACTTGAGTGTATTGATCCAGTTCGGGAGCTCGAGTGACAAGCCACTCGCGCCAGACACGAGTTGTGCCCCTTCTGGGACGAACAAGATCGGCATGAAATATTCATACGTCTCTGCTTGACCGCGGTCGTTCGTGAACTCGACGACACCTCCGGCACCAATCCCCTTGAATAACATCGAGACGATGATGAAGCCGAGCGTGCACATGAGGACAAACATCGTCACTTCGAGCCACGTCCGTGACTTAGACTGTTCTTTCATCGATGTTTCGTTCAATAAGAAAATGAGGCCCGATGCAAAACTAATGGCCAAAATCCCTTGTCCGAGCGCAGCCGTCGTAACGTGAATTTTCAGCCATACACTGTTGAGTGCCGGGATGAGCGGTGCGACTTCACTCGAGAACATTGAGGCGAAGGC
Source organism: Exiguobacterium sp. 8H (assembly GCF_902506255.1). Classification (GTDB taxonomy): domain Bacteria; phylum Bacillota; class Bacilli; order Exiguobacteriales; family Exiguobacteriaceae; genus Exiguobacterium; species Exiguobacterium profundum. The sequence goes on from NZ_LR733429.1 coordinate 911,552, forward strand.
GATGACGAGTAACGCCACCGGCATCGCGAACAAGCCGAGTACATCATTTTTATAAATTCCATATACGACGAGGAACCCAAGTACCATCATCATACCGAAGAACGTCGTATATTCGTACAAGTTTGATACCGGCGCATAGCCGACACCTGCCCAGCGCATAAAGAAATATGTCATTTGAGCGACAAAGCCGATGATTGCCAAGATAAAGGCGTATTTCCCATAGGCAACACGGTTGACGTTTCGATCTTTACGCATACCACTGACGGCAATCGTAAAGAGAACCGTCGAGATTGCGTACAGGAAGAACGCGATAAACAGCATTCGGCTGCTCCATTCAATCCATTCCATCAAGATTCCCCTCTTTCATCTGTTGACTCGTTCTCCGACTTCTCTGTGAATCTCGCCTGGTCTTCCCACATCGGTAAGCCAGTTTGTTCTAATAGCGGCGACACTTCACGACGGAGCGAGGACGGGTTTTTATTCGTAAAACCGGCGACAAGCACGCCCTCTTCATGACGACGGATCCAAACGCGACGGTGTGGCCAGTACATGCCCATCGCAATACCGATCATAAAGATCGTGGCACCGACGATCAAAATCGGATAGGTGGAGTCACTCTTCACACGTAAACCACTCGTGCTCGCCATCTCTGTACCTGCAAACTGGACATCGTAGCGGTTCTCTTCATCAGCGACATTCAGACGAATGCCGATTAAATTCGACTCCGTTTCTCCTTCAGGTGATTCAACGTTGAAGAAGAAGGCAGGATTCAGTGCACGTGGTGATTTCGTATTCGGTTGTCCATCTTTCACCTCAAAGTCTGGATACAAATCTTTCAACGTGACGGTGACCCCATCGAGCTCATAAGACTTCTCCGGATTCTCCAAATCAACTTTGAACGGACCATATTCGTCGCCGGTTTCTTTATCTGCCAACATGAACGACATCGATAAAAACTCTGGACGACTTGAATATTGTTCCTGATACACTTCAAATTTATCGAACTTAAACGGGTGGTTGACTTTCGTCGAACCGACATCGACTTGCTCGAGTTGCGGCGATCCGTCCTCGTTCGTTCCCGTCTTTTTGAATAACGTCAACTCTGTCTCATAATTTTTAGGAACGGCTCCTGCTTTTTCAATGGCGGCCGCGAACTTCGCGTCCTCTTCATTGTTCTCAGGGTCGTACATTTCAAGAATGAACTGGTCGTTCCGTAAGTAGTACTCGCCGTCAGTCGCCTCTAGCGACACCGTGTCGCCTTCACGCACCCATTCGAGCGTATCCGTATGGAATGCAGGGAACACTCGCAGCATCGCCCCTAGGAAGAAGATGACAAGTCCGAGGTGGTTGACGTACGGACCCCAACGACCAAACCGGTGTTTCTCTGCTAACAGAGCATCGCCGTCCCGTTTGACGGTATATCGTTTCTTTTTAAGTGCGACTGCGATCTCGTCAATTTGAGCCTCCGTCCCATCACCTTGTCCGAAGAGACGTTGCCCCTTCATAAAACGTTCTGTCCGTCTGACCGGTTGTTTTTTAAGCGCCTTATAGAGCGGAACCCCACGGTCAATCGACACGACGACGAGTGAGAGCGTCAACATGACAATCAGACCGATGTACCACCACGATGTGTATAGGTTATGGAATCCGAGGGCGTAATAAATAGAACCCGGTGTTCCATACTCCTCCATATAATATTGTTCAGGCGGTAATTGTTGTGGGATGTACATCTCTTGAGGAAAGATTGTTCCGATTGCCGAACCGACAATAATCAATGCAATTAACCACAACCCCACTTTGACCGATGCAAAGAAGTTCCACACACGGTCAATGATCGATTTCGGACGACGCTTCGACCGTAAATCAGCGCCTTCGTATTTCATATCTAGCATCTGTGCGTCCCCCGTTCGCTTACAATGACTTCTCGGCTAGCTCCATCAATTTCTCTTTCGTGAGTTCACCTTCATACTTTTCAATTACGTTCCCTTCACCATCGATGACGAATGTGACGGGTAGGTTATAAATGCCATACGCTCCTTCGACTTCGCTCTGGGTATCCATCAAAATCGGATAGTCGAGCCCGACACCAAGGTCGTTGATGAAATTATCGACACGAAGCGGTGTCTCTCCGACGTTCACGGCCCAAAAATCGACACCCATGTCTTGAAGTGTCGCATAGTTTTCTTGTACGACCGGCATCTCTTTCTTACACGGTTCACAGAACGTACCCCAGAAGTTCAAGAGCATCCCTTTCCCTTCGTAGTTATCTCGCTCATACAAGGTCGAACCGTCGAGTGTGACGAGCTTGAAGTTCGGTGCCTCGTCGCCCGCCTCGATGCGTCCATCATTACCCGCTTGGTCGAATGTTTGCATGATCGTAACCGCTCCCGCGAAGAGAACGACCGTCATGATCATCATCCGCCAAAATGACCTCTTTTTCTTTTTTGCGACCGCTTGTTCCATCCGGTCGTCTTTTTGTTGATCTTTTGTCATCGTTTTCACACCATCCTTCAGTTGCTATTGTACTGAAAAAACATTAAAAACGCACATTAACAGACTTTTTTCATTTTTTTGTCACACAATCTACACAATCAAAAAAATCATCCTATTTCAGGACGATTTTTTGTTGTTATTTTTTCTTCTTTTTGCCTCGTGGTTTCGGTGGAACGGTAGGGTTCGCAAGTTCCCGAAGCTTACTGATTTCTTTGTGTGAAAGTTCACGCCAGTCGCCCGTGTTCAGACCGTCGAGCGTCAAGAAACCGAACTGTTCACGCTTCAGTTTGATGACCTCTGAACCAATGGCTTCCACCATCCGACGGATTTGACGATTGTGACCTTCCGAGATGACGATTTCGAGGATGGCTGTGTTCTTCTTCTGGTCTACAGACTTCATCTTCACTTTCGCACTTCCCGTTTTGAATCCGTCATCGAGTTCGACACCAGACTCAAGCTGTTTGATGGCCAAGTAAGATGGGATGTTCTTCACTTTTGCCACATAGCGCTTTTGAATTTTATATTTCGGGTGTGTCATCATGTTCGAGAACTCACCATCGTTCGTCAAGATGATGAGACCCGTCGTGTTGTAGTCAAGACGACCGACCGGGAATACACGTGCTCCTGGTGGGACGAGGTCTGTGATGACTTTACGTCCTTTGTCGTCATCGACCGTCGATACGTAGCCACTCGGTTTATAAAGCAAATAGTAGACGTGCTCTTCTTGTTCGATTTTGACGCCATCGACTTCAATCTCTGACTTCGGTCCAACTTTCGTCCCGAGTTCACGGACGACTTTTCCGTTCACGCGGACGCGACCATCCAAAATCATTTCTTCCGCTTTCCGACGCGAGGCGACCCCCGCTTGTGCGATTACTTTTTGCAAACGTTCCATATGATTAATCCTTCTCCAATCTCTCTTCTTGCTTCGGTGATTCCTGACCGAAGAACAAATCGCCTTCGTCTGTCAGTTCATCCTCAAATGTTAATGGTGGCAATTCTTCGAGCGAGTTGAACCCGAAATGGTCGAGGAAGTGCTCTGTCGTACGATACAGCTTGGCACGACCAATCGTCTTCGCACGACCAGCCGATTCGATCAATCCTTTCGATAACAACGTATGGATGACCCGTTCGACTTTGACTCCGCGAATCTCTTCGATATCCGCTCGTGTGACCGGCTGTTTGTAGGCGATGATAACTAGCGTCTCCATCGCTGCACGTGAGAGCGCCTGCTCAGCCATCGTCCCGACATATTTTTGAATGTACGGAGAGACGTCCGGAACGGTCACGAGCTTGTAGACACCTGCCGATTCCATGAGCTGAAACGGTCGATTCGATGACTTGAACGATGTCTCTAGCTTACTGAGCTGTTCTCGTGCCGCAGCTTCTGAGATATCGAGCGTCTCGGCAAGCGCTCGTACTTCCATCCCTTCATCACCGACGACGAACAGCAATCCTTCAATAATCGTCTCATAAGACAGCAACCGCTTCATCCCCTTTCTTTGATGATTCAATGAATGAGATTTGAATATCTTGGTCGAGTTGTTTTGTTACGACGACCCGTAGCTTGATCAGCTCAAGAAGCGCCATAAACGTTACCACGAGATCCGAGACGTTCGGTTGCTCAACAAAAAAGGAGAAAAATGACGTTTGTCTCGTCGACGATACGTGTTCATGAAGACGCGTCATCTGCTCTTCAAGCGTACGCTCTTCCCGCTTGATCGTCTTTTTGCGTCGTTCTTTCCAACGTTTCCGTTCAATCATCTTCGAATAGGCGTGGAGAAGATCCGAGAAGTTGAGTGGTCCGTCATACTTAGACACCTCTTCAGACATATAAGTCGTCAAATCTTCACCCGGTCGCGTATACAATTCAAGCCGGTGTTCTTCTTGTTCACGCATGAAGACGACCGCTTCTTTATATGCTTTGTATTCAATCAATTGACGAATGAGACCTTCACGCGTCGGTTCCTCACTGAAGTCTGGAACCTCTTCATCCTCGACCGAAACTGGCGGTAACAATTGTTTGCTCTTCAATTGGAGCAACGTCGCCGCCATGACCAAGTATTCACTGGCCACATCGAGTTCAAATTTTTGCATCGTGCGAATATAGCCGACATACTGGTCAGTGACTTCTGCCACGGAAATGTCGACGATATCAATCTCCATTTTTCCAATCAAATGGAGCAACAGGTCGAGTGGACCTTCGAACGTATCAATTTTAACGTTATAGGCTTCCATAGAGACACCTGCCATTTTACATTTTTGCGCTTTAGTATAACATGTTTTATAACACCGTGGACACGAAAGGAGAAAATTGATTCATGACCCCTTTTATTCATTATACGTTGCTTTTTGAATGTCATGCCGATTATTTCGAATGTCATGAGGTATTAGAAGAGGCGTGGCAGGCAGACGGACGCCGTCACCACGGCTATGCAGCGCTCATCCAATATGCTGTCATCCACTATCACCTCCGGCGCGACAATTTGGTCGGCGCAAAAAAGAGCTTGCGACTCTTACGTCGAAAGATTGACATCGCTTCTCCCTATTTGAATGAACTCGGTCTAGATGTCGACTCCTTCATCGCACAACTCGAGGAATGGCCGCTTCGCGCGACGATTCCATTGCAATCAGATGTCCGTGAGACGGTCGAATCCCTAAAATCGACGTTTCCATCGACGGACCTCGCGTTCGAGGAACTCGTTCATAAACATCTACACCGTGACCGGAGCGAAGTGATTATGGAACGGAAATCTGCCCTTCTCGAACGTCAACGAGCGAGGAATTCCGCTAGCCATTCCTGAACCACATGCAAAACCCCCGCAGTCACAGGGTCGTGATTGCAGGGGTTTTTATCGTCAGACGACTAATTGATTCCATTTATCCAGTAAATCGCCCGTCTTGCCTGTACCGGTTAGCGTCAAATCAAGTGGAAGGACGTTTCTTACCTCGTCTAGAAGCTCGTAAGAACGTTTCTCGCCACGGAATGATGGCGACAAGGCGATATGGTCGATGACCATTGTCGTTTCTTGTTGCTCCATACCAATGATACCAACGAAGTCTTCACCGACTTTCCACAAATAGAGGAACTTCGACTCCTCCTCGTCATACGATCGGACGAGTTCAAGCAAGCTTAGCGGAGATTTGTCACTGCATGAGAATGCGAGTAGACCCATCGCCGTCTTTTCATAAGAACGTTTATATTTGACCAGCATCGCTGGGTTCACCACCTTTTGTCATTCAAGTTTCACGACGTGAACACGTGAGAGACATGGTTCATTGTGCCATACCCTTCAGGCAAAAATCAATTCTCGTCCCAAACCTTCACTTCTGCCATCTTCGTACCTTGACGAAGTTTGACGGCATGCTCAAGACCAGATGTCACTTTACCAAATACCGTATGGACACCATCCAAATGCGGTTGTGGCTCATGGACGATGAAGAACTGTGAAGACCCTGTGTCACGACCTGCGTGGGCCATTGAGAGTGAACCCGCTTCGTGTTTGTGTGGGAACGATGTCGATGTCTCACAAGGAATCGTATAGCCTGCGCCACCCATTCCAGTTCCTTGTGGGCAACCACCTTGGCTGACGAAACCAGGGATGACACGGTGGAACGTCAATCCGTTGTAAAACCCGCTGTTCGCAAGTTTTTCGAAGTTTTCAACCGTGATCGGTGCTTCACCGTGGAATAAATCAAATTCAATCATTTCGCCATTCTCAAGTTTCATAGAACCTTTTTTCATGTTTCAAGCAACCCCTTTTTCATAATATGTATCCTGCTGTTTGACACTCACATTACCCATCTTATCAAAAAAACACGTCTGTCTCCACTTTTTTGTGGAAACAGACGTTCTGCCTTATTGAATCACCGCGTGAACGAGTGGACGTGCCTCTGGTTTCGTTGCACCGATCGTATACGCATGGTCTAAACGCTCGATGGCTGAAGACATGTCTTCGATGTTCGAACGGAGTACCGCGATCACATCGCCTGCCTCGACACGGTCGCCGACTTTCTTCTCAAGCGTGATGCCTGCCGCAAAATCGATTTTGTCTTCTTTTGTCGCGCGTCCTGCACCGAGAAGCATCGCCGCAACACCCACTTCGTCTGCGATGATCGACTCGACATAACCTGCTTCTTTTGCGACGAATGTCGTCTCATATGAAGCTTGTGGTAATTTCGTCACATCATCGACGAGTGATGCGTCGCCACCTTGTGCTTCGACGAACTTGCGGAACACCTCGAGGGCGTGTCCATCTGCAATGCGCTTCTCAAGGTCGGCATATGCTTCTTCAAACGTCGGATAGAATTCACCGAGGACAGCCATATGTCCAGCGATCGTGAGCGCGATTGTTTTCAAATCTTCGACTTCTTTACCTGAGAGGACTTCAATCGCTTCTTTCACTTCGTTCGCGTTCCCGATTTCAAAGCCGAGCGGTTGGTCCATGTCTGTGATGACCGCGACCGTCTTACGTCCGACGTTTTTCCCGATTGCGACCATTTCTTCCGCGAGGGCTTTCGCATCATCAAACGATTTCATGAACGCACCAGAACCTGTCTTGACGTCAAGAACGATACTGTCCGCGCCTGCTGCAATCTTCTTCGACATGATTGAACTTGCGATAAGCGGGATCGATTCGACCGTAGCCGTAACGTCGCGGAGCGCATACAAGCGCTTATCAGCAGGCGTCAAGTTCCCTGTCTGACCGATGATCGACATTTTGATATCATTCACTTGTTTCGTGAATTGTTCTTCCGTCAATTCAACGTTGAACCCCGGGAATGATTCGAGCTTATCAATCGTACCACCCGTGTGACCGAGACCACGACCGCTCATCTTCGCAACGGGGATGCCGATTGAAGCAACGAGTGGTGCCACGATCAAGCTGATTTTGTCCCCGACGCCGCCCGTCGAGTGCTTGTCAACTTTTTTCCCTTCGATGTTGGAAAGGTCAATCGTATCACCAGACTTCACCATTTCCATCGTCAATGCAGCCGTCTCGTTTTCAGTCATCCCATTGAAGTAGATGGCCATCGATAAGGCTGACATCTGATAGTCAGGGATTGATTCGTTCGTGAAACCTTCGACAACGAAGCGAATCTCCTCTTCGTTCAATTCTCCACCGTTACGTTTCTTTAAAATCAAATCGACCATACGCATAACTGTCGTCCTCCTAAAATTAAGTTACTTACATGCTTTTAATCGTGCCACGTACGAGAGAGAGGAAGTCTTGACGAACGCGCTCTGTCGTTTCGATGACTTCTTCATGGTTGAGTGGTTGATCTAAGATGCCTGCTGCCATGTTCGAGACACACGAGATCCCGAGGACACGCATATCCGAATGACGCGCGACAATGACTTCTGGAACGGTCGACATACCGACGACGTCGCCACCGAGAAGACGGGCCATTTTGACTTCAGCTGGTGTTTCGTACGTAGGACCTGTGTTACCGAAGTAAACCCCTTTTTGTACAGAAAGTCCAAGGTCTGAAGCGACACGTTCTGTCAATTTCACGAGCTCTTTATCGTACGCTTCTGACATGTCAGGGAAACGTGTCCCGAATTCACTCGCATTCTTCCCGATGAGCGGGCTCGTACCAAAGAAGTTGATATGATCTGTGATGATCATCAAGTCGCCTGGGTTGAATGACTCGTTACATGCTCCTGCCGCGTTTGTGACGATGAGAGTCTCGACACCGATCAATTTGAGGACACGAACCGGGAACGTCACTTGTTCCATCGAGTATCCTTCATAGAAGTGGAACCGTCCTTGCATGGCGACGACTCGTTTTCCTTCAAGTTCACCGAACACGAGTTGACCCGCATGTCCTTCGACAGTCGATACCGGGAAGTGTGGAATCTCCTCATAAGGAATCGCTACCGGGTTCTCAATCTCGTCCGCGAGGACTCCAAGTCCCGAGCCTAGAATGAGTCCGATTTCTGGTGTACTGCCCATACGCTCCTGCAAAAACGCTTTTGTTTCGTTCCAATTTACCATGAATATTGCCTCCTCAAATTTCGTTTAAGAAACTCTTTCCGTTTGATGGTGCCGCAACGTCAAAGTTGTCAGCGACGGTCGCACCGATATCTGCGAACGTACCACGAATGCCTAAATCAACCGCCTTCGCTCCGTTGTGATGAACGATGAGCGGAACGTATTCACGCGTGTGATCTGTACCGGCATGAACAGGGTCATTTCCGTGGTCAGCCGTGATGATGAGCAAGTCATCTTCACGAAGGCGCTCCATCACTTCCGGTAAGCGAGCGTCATACTCTTCAAGCGCGACCGCATAGCCTTCCGGGTCACGACGATGACCGAATAATGCGTCGAAGTCAACTAAATTCAAGAAGCAGAGCCCTTCGAAGTCTTCCTCGAGCGACTCGACCAATTTGTCCATGCCATCCATGTTCGATTTCGTGCGGACCGCTTTTGTCACACCTTCACCATCGTAAATATCGCTGATTTTCCCTAATGCGATGACGTCTTTCCCAGCTTCCTCGAGCGTGTTCATGACGGTCTTGCCGAATGGTTTCAAGGCGTAATCGTGACGGTTTGCCGTACGGACCCATGCTCCTGGTGTCCCGATGAACGGACGAGCGATGATTCGTCCGAGCATGTATGGATCTTCGCGTGTGATTTCACGAGCGTATTCGCAGATTCGGTACAACTCATCAACCGGCACGATGTCCTCGTGTGCTGCGATTTGAAGGACTGAGTCGGCTGATGTATAGACAATCAGAGCGCCAGTCTCGACATGCTCTTCACCGAGTTCGTCCAAAATTTCTGTTCCTGACGCCGGTTTGTTTCCGATGATTTTACGTCCGCTGAACTCTTCGAGGCGGTGAATCAAGTCATCAGGGAACTCCTCGAATACACGGAATGGTGTATCGATATGAAGACCCATGATTTCCCAATGTCCTGTCATCGTATCCTTACCAGCTGAGATTTCTTCCATGCGACCATACGCACTCGGTGCATCCGATGCATCGATGCCTTGAATCGGCTTGATGTTCGAAAGTCCAAGTTTACCCATGTTCGGCATGTTCAATCCGTTATGTTCACGCGCGATATGCCCGAGCGTGTCGGCCCCTTTGTCACCGAACTGTTCAGCATCTGGTGCTTCACCGATACCGACCGAGTCCATGACGACTAAGAAAATACGTTTAAACTTCTTCACAAAAAATTCCTCCTTTTCGGTGTCTAGGCACGAGGGTGATGCTTACGATACACATCATGCAATCGTGATTTGTTGACGTGTGTATACACTTGCGTCGTCGCTAAATCCGCATGACCGAGCATCTGTTGAATGGCGCGTAAATCCGCACCGTTCTCGAGAAGGTGTGTCGCAAAAGAATGACGGAGTACGTGCGGTGTGATTTCTTTGTCAATTCCAGCAAGTTTGGCTCGTCGTTTGATCATCTTCCAAAATCCTTGGCGACTGAGCCGTCCTCCTCTGCCGTTTAAAAAGAGCGCTTCGGTCTCTCTGCCGCCAAGTCCGTTACGAGCTTGTTGGATGTAACGCTCGACAAAACTTTGGGCAACCGAGGATACCGGAATGATTCGTGCGCGCTCGCCTTTCCCTTCACATTGTAGATACCCCAATTCGAACTGCAAATCATCCAAATCCAAACCTAAAAGTTCACTGACCCGCATCCCTGTCCCGTAAAGCAATTCAAGCATGGCTCGGTCTCGTAACGAGAGCGGGTCCGACGTCGGGACGCTGTCCAACAGACGTTCAACTTCCGCTTGTGACCATGTATCCGGAAGTTGCTTTTCTGCTTTTGGAGATTCTAGGTAAAGAGACGGATCGGTCGTCGTGACTCCGGTCATTTTGAGATGATGATGAAACATCCGAATCGAACTGACAGCTCGTCTTAATGAGGACGAAGCTCGCCCCGCCTGTGACAGTTCTTCGATATGTTTGACGATATGCGAACGTGTCACTTCATTCCACTCTTCTACCCCAAGTTGGGTCAAGGTCGATGCGTACTGCGTCAAATCGCTCGCATACGCCTGTCTCGTATTCGCGGACATCCGCTTTTCAACTGTCATGTATTGAAGAAATGACTCGATATGCGAACGCATCATACCCTCCTCCTTCCTTGTTTCACCTGAATACGCTTACAGCATATCACTTATGTAAACTGTTGTGAAGATGTCTGACCTCATTTTTTATTCACTTTTTTGTGAACGTTTACGTGATAAAAATACATCTCAGAATTCTTATTTTTCTGGCATCTTCAAATGAGAAACGTTATACTACAAATAACTTATTAAAATATTTTAAAAAGTTGATAGGAGTTGAATCGTGATGAAAGATCTGCAACACGAATTACTAGTCGACATCCGAAAGCAAATTGCCCTACACAATGTTTCGACAATTTCCGAGTTGAGTAAGGCCACACACGTTTCATTCCCTACCGTTAAGAAGATGATTGATGACATGATTGAACACGGTGAAGTCATCGAACACGGTCAACTTGCCCCAAAAGGAGGAAGACCCGCAAAAAGTTATAAATACAATCCAACATTCCGATGTTGCCTGACCCTATATATCGAAGCGAGCGAGATTCACTATCGCTTGATTGACTGTCAAACTCAGAATGTTGAAGAAGGTGTAACTCTAGTCTCAGGCACGCATTTAGAGACGTTAGGCAAACTCGTCGATACATTCGATGAGCACACAATAAAAATCGGTGCCATCTCTGTCGGCGTCGCCGCTGCAGTCGATACGGGTCGAATTGTTTTCGCCCCAGAATATCCATCACTGGCGCATTTAGATTTGAAGAACTGGTTGATGGAACGAACTGGACTTCCGGTCGTCATTGAAAATGATATGAATGCCGCCGTCTATGGATTTTCCATACGAGATGAGACCACAACACATCAGTCCATCGTCTATCTCGGCCTCGGAAAGAATGGTCCAGGTGCTGGTATCTTGCTCGATGGACATGTCGCTCGCGGACAATCCGGGTTTAGTGGTGAAGTTTCATTTCTTCCGCTTTATGATGATGCAACTTTCTTTGACCGCATAAAAAACAAGCCTTATGGACCACATGTTCTGAAAAAAGAAGAAATCGATGCATTAGGACGGCTCGTCGCTACATTTGCTGCGACACTAAACCCACACACATTCATCTTTTCAGACGTCGACCTCATTACTGACGATCTGTCTCACATCGACCGCGCGTGCGAACGATATCTTCCCTCTCGTCACCTTCCTCGTCTACGGATTGGGGAATGGGAAGAGGATTACTTTTCCGGACTGGCTCGCCTCGGCATTGAATTGATGCTCGAAACGATTCCGCGAGGTGACGTATGACGATTGTTTTGTTGGCCGTGATCTATCTCGCATTTATCAGCCTTGGTCTTCCGGATGCCCTCATCGGTGTCGGGTGGCCACTTATGCATCAAGAATTCTCCGCACCCGTATCGATGGTCGGATGGATTTTTATGACGATTGCTGGTGGAACGATTCTTTCGAGTCTACTGAGCGGTAAACTATTGAAACATTTTGACACGAAACAAGTCACGTTCGGTTCGACATTACTCACAGCGCTCTGTCTGTTCGGATTCTACTCTGCTCCTTCAATCGGTTGGCTATTCGTATTCGCCATCCCGCTCGGTCTAGGTGCCGGTGCCGTCGATGCCGCTCTGAATCATTACGTTGCCGAACATTACGAAGCACATCATATGAACTGGCTACACTGCTTTTGGGGAATCGGCGCGACCGGGGGACCACTCGTCATGGCGGGTGTATTAACAGAGGATGGATGGCGTGACGGCTATTTGATTATCGCCGCCGTTCAGTTCAGTTTAGCTCTCGTATTGTGGTTGTCTTTCCCACTTTGGAAACAGAAAGAGGATTCCACTGCACATCCTCAAGAAACAGCCGTCACGACACTCGATCGCAAGCTACCGACCGGGGTGTCCTATGCATTGGCCACATTTCTACTTTACTGCGGGGTCGAAGCGTTGATTGGGTTATGGACGAGCAGTTATCTTGTGCAGATGAAACAGTTTTCCATTGCGACGGCTGCGGCATGGGTGTCCATCTACTACGGTAGTATCACAATTGGACGGTTTGTGAGCGGATTCCTCTCGTTCCGTTTCACGAACAAACAGATGATCCGGATGGGACAAATACTCGCCCTTGTCGGAAGCATCCTCTTCTTCATCCCAATCTCCGCGACGATGCTCGTCGGCTTGATGCTGATTGGCTTCGGATTGGCTCCGATTTATCCAAGTATGCTTCACGATACGCCGAATCGGTTTGGCTCGGCACAATCGAAACGTTTGATGGGGTTTCAAATGGCATTCGCCTACTCAGGGAGTACGTTTCTCCCCCCGTTATTCGGATTAATCGTGTCTATGACGTCACTCCGTTTTTTACCGTTTGTGGTCATCCTGATCATGACCGGGATGCTCTTCAATACAGAACGGTTGAATCAAATGATTAGACGAACATCAGAGGAGGATTCTATATGAGAATTGAACATGTCGCCCTTTGGGTAAACGATATCGAAAACATGCGCAGGTTTTACGAAGTCTATTTTGATGCACAGTCAAATGATAAATATGAAAACGAGAAGAAACAGTTTGAATCGTACTTTTTAACGTTTCGAGGTTCACGTTGCCGACTCGAACTGATGAGACGACCTCACCTTAAAGAACATCCGAAAGAATCGGCCGGGTATGCACATCTCGCCTTTTCACTCGGAAGTAAACACGCGGTAGATGCCTTGACGGAACGCTTTCAACTTGATGGATACACACACGTTGACGGTCCACGGACGACCGGTGATGGTTATTACGAAAGCGTCATCCTTGATCCGGAAGGCAACATCATCGAATTGACAATCTAAACAGAAGGAGACAACACACATGATCCAGGCAATTTTACTTGATTTAGACGGAACGCTGTTAAATGACGAGAAAATCATCACGGAACAGACGAAGCGCACGCTACTTGCATTGCAAGAGCAAGGTGTCAAAGTGGTGCTTGCGTCAGGACGTCCAAAGCGAGGGATGATTCGCTATGCACAAGAGTTGAAATTGAACGAGTTCGGCGGGTTGATTGTCTCTTCTAATGGAGCATGTGTCACGGACGCTTCTACAGGCGACACGCTTTTTGAACAAGCAATGCAAATCGAGGATGTTCGCTCAATCTTAAAGCACTTAGAGCACTACGAGGTCATCCCAATGATTAACGATGATACGTATATGTATGTGCGCGACGTTTTCGAGGGACAACTTGAAGTGAATGGAAAATTGATTAACATCATCGAATATGAATCGAGAGGCGGTCAGTTCCAATTGCGAGAAGAACCGAACTTAATCGAGATTATCGACTTCCCCGTCCATAAGATTCTCGTTGCTGGCGAGCCTTCATACTTACGAGAGAATGCAACTGCATTAGCTGGCCCTTTCACAGGTCGGGTCACGAGTATGTTCACAGCGGCGATGTATTATGAATTCACCGATTTCGGCATTGATAAGGCGAAGGCGCTGCGTCACGTCTTCGAGGAGTTGTGTATCGATCGTGACCACGTCATCGCTTTCGGAGATGGTCATAACGACCGTTCAATCATTGAATACGCAGGAATTGGGATTGCCATGGGAAATGCCGTCGATGCATTGATCGACATTGCGAGTGAGGTCACGACATCAAACAACGACGATGGGATCTCGAAGATTCTTGAGCGATATATCACACATTGAAAAAGGACAGATGACCTGTTGGGGTCGTCTGTCCTTTCTGCATTAACCGTTGATGACTGCTTTATGACCTTCGAGTGTGACGCCTTTTGCTTGGCATACTTTACAGATACCGTGAAACGTCAAGCGATGGTCTTTAATCAAAAATTCGTATTTACTCTCGACTTTTTTCTCAACATCGACGAGCAAGTCTTCCATGATTTCCTCGACCGAGCCGCATTCGACACAGACGAGATGGTGGTGCGAATGGTTCGCCCCTTCTGGACGTAAGTCAAAGCGTGCAACTCCGTCACCGAAGTTGACTTTATCGACCACGCCGAGCTCTGTCAATAATTCTAATGTGCGATAAACCGTTGCGAGTCCAATTTCTGGTGCGATGCTTTTCACGAGCATGAAGACGTTCTCCGCACTTAAATGGTCACTCTCATTCTCAAGTAAGATACGTACCGTCGATTCACGTTGTGGTGTTAATTTATATCCTTTGGCGCTCAATTGCTGTTTAATTCGTTCAATTCGCGTTTCCATAAGGCGCCCCCTCTTTACATAGTTCACTACTCAAAGCATACCGAAGTTTTACTCAATTTTCAATTTAAAATCATTACTATGTAAGTTTATCATATAAGTACCTAGATTAGAATTATTTCAATCTAGACAATTGCCACCATTGGATTGCCATAATTGTCTTGGCGTCGGTAATGATGCCTCGGTCCAGTAAATCGACGGCTTCATCAAATGAGTATCGTTTCACATTTAAAAATTCATCTTCGTCTAAATTCATCTCACCGGCAGATAACCCTTTTGCGACATATACATCGACCCGCTCACTGCAGAACCCGGGTGCCCCGTAGAAAGAAAAAATCTTTTCAAGCGATTCCGCCGTGTAGCCCGTCTCCTCTTCGAGCTCGCGCTCGGCACTCGCCATCGGCTCTTCCCCTTTTTCCAACTTACCGGCTGGAATCTCAAGCGACATCGATTCAAACGCTTTTCGGTACTGCTCCACCATGACGATGTTGTCCGATTCATCAATGACGAGTACAGCGACGGCTCCGTTATGATAGACGAGTTCACGTACAGACGTGTTTCCGTTCGGAAGGGAAACGACATGCTTTTCCACATCGAAGATTTTGCCTTGATAAATGACTTCCCGCTCAATCGTTTTTTCTTCCATATGATTACTCCTCACTTTTCGATATACTCTGATTATGAGTCAAACCTACATTTCGAACAAGGAGGAATCCAAATGAGTGAACTCGGACTCGGAACGATGACGATTTTGAAACATGGGGAGAAAGAGGCAAAGATTATCCTGGAAACGGCCATTCAATCGGGGATTCGCCATATCGATACGGCAGACGTCTATGAACGACAAGCTGTCGAGCGTGTGATTGGGGAAACGTTGGGTCAAGAGCGACAACACTTATTTTTGGCGAGTAAAGGTGGCAACGAATTGACTGAGGAGGGCATGCGTTGGAATCCTGATCCGTCCTATTTAGAGGAAGCATTGCACGGATCGCTCGAGCGATTGAAAACCGATTATCTGGATTTATATTATATACATGGCGGCACGCTCGAGGATGACCTCGACGCAACGATTGAATGGGCACAAAAACAAAAACGAGATGGTCTAATCCGACAAATCGGACTCTCGTCGATTCGTCCGAACGTCATCAACCATTGGGTCAAATCCGGTGCCCTCGATGTTCTCATGACACCGTATTCCCTACTCGACCGCCGGGCAGAGACGCTCAACATTTCAATCCCCATCGTCGGTCGAGGGGTTCTTGCCAAAGGCCTATTAACGGATGAATGGGAGACTCGTCTCGGAGATAAGGGATTTGAGACGTGGCGAAAAGAGGAACTCGCAAGTGAATTGGCGATGATGCCGACGCCGATTCAAGCCTATGCACTCGAAGCCGCAAGACGGTTCTGTGACGTCGTCTTACCAGGCGCCTCTTCAGTCAAGCAATTGAACGAAACGATTCGTGCATTTGAGACCAAAACCGATGATGAAGTGCTTGATCGCTTACTCGCTCGTTTACCGGTTCACCCATACACAAAACACGTGACCTGATCCGCTCAGGTCACGTGTTTTTCGTTGCGTGCTTGAATCTGTTCGATCGCCCAATCCGCCCATCCGGCATAGTTCTCCATCATTCGGATCGCATACTCGCTCGTCAGCAAATAGCCAAGTGTATCCTCGTCCGATTGATGTTCTTCTTGAAACATTCGAATCTGTTGTGCGACTTGCTCATGGTGTGCCTTTGTCTCTTCGATATATCGGACCGCTTCTTCAACCGGCAACAATTGAAGCAGACTGACACGCAGGAGGTTTTCATCCTTCATTTTCGGTTGGAACGACGTTGGTTGACGTAACCAATTGATTAACTCTTCTCGTCCTCGATCCGTGATGGAGTATATTTTTTTGTCTGGCAACTCTTGTTGAGAGACATGTTCCGCCGAAACGAGTGCCTCTTCTTCCATCTTTAACAGTTCCCGATAAATCTGTGTATGATGGGCGTTCCAAAAATGAATCATCTGCGCCTTGAACGTCGCGTTCAAGGCGTACCCGGTCGCAGACTGATGGGTCAATAACCCGAGCAATGCGTGACGTAACGCCATATCCATCACCTTTTCCTTCTCATGCTATTTTTATTAGTGTATCACATTCTCAAACGGTTTCGAGAATGCCAATCTGTTGACGACCCGTTAAAAACCCGACAAAATAGATAGAAGAAAGGAGAGTTGTCTATGCAACCGATTCATTCATCACAACAATTTGACGAAGCCACAAAAGATCATGGAATGGTGGTCTTCACTACATCATGGTGCCCAGACTGTAAACGTCTGGACATGTATGTCGATGAGCTCGTCAAGGACTATCCACAATTTAACTGGCACGTCGTCGACCGCGACGAACTCCCAGAGCTATCTGATGCACAAGAAGTTCGCGGCATCCCTTCACTTCTATACTATAAAGACGGGGTAAAACAAGAACACCTCCACTCGGCAAACGCCAAGACGGAGATGCAAATTCGTTCATTCCTCGATACGATTCAAGCATGACCTGAATCCTGCAGCCCAATCGACTGCAGGATTTTTTTGTACACGCCTCTGTCATCCTCAATTATACTGTAAGAAATAACCAAATGAGAAAGGGGAATGAACATGATGCTTACACGCCTCTACACTCCACTCTGTTTCACCATGTTGATGTTGGTCGGCTGCATACAACCATCCACGTCACCATCCATGCTGTCTGATGACGAGACGGCTATCATAAAAAGTGCTGTTACCTATCTACAAAATAAGAATTGGCTACCAACCGATGAAAACGGGAAACGGGCTACGATTCAATCCATTACAGTCGATGATCGTTATGACTTAGTTGATGATCGTTTTGAAGGAACACGTGCCTGGATCGTCACGTTCCCCCCTGATTCACAGCGTACGGTCGAGATTCCACAAGTACTCGTTGAATCGGAATCGAACGACGTGATTGGTCATCTTTTAAGCGAATAACGTGAACCTCCGACTACTTGTAATGCCGAACATACCGCGAGTCAATCCACCGCTTCATATAATATGGAATCCGACCATGCCATGTAAACTTTCCATATGTTAGCAAGGCGCGCCCTGGTGTCGTCAGTAAGATATTCATCGATTGACGTCTCCGAAATGGTCGACTTGTTTCCTCTAATAACCGTTTGCCGACATAGCGCCCTGACCTAACAGCATCGACGCCTCCATTTAAGGAGGATGCCATATCTCCTGTTACATATATATTTGTAAAATGATGATGACGTAAATATTTGTCTACCTCTATAAAACTCTCAGGTTTTGCAAGCCCTGATTCAGTCCACCATTCCACGGGAACAACCCCCGTCGCATCCAATAAAAGCCCTTCCGATGCGTCTGCATGAAACGCCTGTTTGACGACCATGACCCCTGTTCTGACCAACAATCGCTCGATGTGCTTTCTAGTATGGACCGAGACGTCTGGTAATATCTCTTTTGCATACAGTGTCACATCTTTTGTGCGAGCACACGTGAACGCCAATTCTACGCCGGCCTTCCCGCCTCCGACGATGGTCACTTGTGAACTCGATTCGATTTGGTCGAGTAAAGCTTGTGACATCGGTTTAAGTGGCGTGCCGATTCCCCGACTTTTCGCACCGGTGGCTAAAACGAGTTGATCGTATTCAAACATTCCGTTTTCTGTTTGAACCGTCTGCTGAATCGGGTCAATCGAGAGCACCCGCTTTGCGACCGGCTCTAGTTGAGGTGATCGGACCGTAGCTGAATCCATGAGCCCGGCAATCACTTGTGGAAACGCACCTGTATAAATCGTCTGGCAGTCTCCAATGAAGCGAACATCATAATGTTTGCATATCTCCTCAATACGATCGAGAATTTCTAGCTGTCCGTGTCCAAGTCCGGCCAACACCAACTTCGGTTTCATCGCAAAATCCTCCGCGCCTCAATGAATCGTTGTGTGATCGTCATGACTTCAAGCAATAAAAAGATAAGAGCAATCCCGCCGACCCAGTTTGGGAAGAGAATCATCAACGTGAACAAAATGAAGCACTCTGTTCGCTCGATAATTCCTGGCTGATAGTAAAACGTCTTCTCTGAGCGCTTTGAACTACTCGCACCGACAGCTAGGAACAGTGTCATGGCGATCACAAATGAAGCAATCAGAATGAGAAAAATAGGCATATATTCCGGGTAACGAAGGGCAAGGGCAATCACGACCGACAATTCGACGAATCGGTCCAGGACGAGGTCAAGCACCGTTCCAAACCCACTCGTTTTCGATTTTCGAGCCATCGTCCCATCTAAAACATCAAACAAGCCAGATAGCCACAGTAAGATGACGGCAGTCCAGTGCATGTCATTATAGATAAAGATTCCGGTCGAGATTCCGATGATTCCTCCAAGTACGGTCACTTCGTTCGGCGTGAAATTCCATTTGAGCAACCGATTCGCTCCACGTTCGATGACCGGTTGAACGTATCGACTTCCGTACGTATCGAGCATACTATTCCTCCTTTCGTTTAATTCGATAGATCATTCCAGTTTGGTACGATTCACGCGTCGGTAACATGACGGATCGTCCATCCTTGAACTGATATTCCCCGAAACATTGACCGAATCGATAAATTTTCTTCATCAACTGAACCGACACACCAGTCGCTTCGGATACCTCCACTTCAGACAACGGTCGCAGTTCTCCATCGAGCATGACAAAGTCACCGAATCCAGGGGCCGTATCGTATAACTCCGCAACCGTCCCCGTACGTGTCACCTTGCCTTCATCAATCAGCGTCACCTGGTCTGCCATGAGCATCGCTTCTTCCCGATCATGAGTGACCAATACCGCCGTCAAGTTGAGTTCTTTCACTAAGTCCCGGATAAAACGCTGCAAGTCGAGCTTGAGTTTGGGATCAAGGTTTGTAAAGGGTTCATCTAATAACAGTAGTTCTGGTTCAGCCGCTAAAGCTCGGGCAAGACTGACCCGTTGTTGTTCGCCACCAGACAGTTCGTGTATCTCGGCATCATATCGGTCACCGAGTTGAACGACTCGTAACCAATGTTCGGCTTGCTTACGAGAACGCTCTCGAGTCACGAGCGCGACATTCTCTCCGACTGTCAAATGTGGGAACAATAAAGCCGTTTGCGATAGCATCGTCACGCGCCGTTTATGCGCAGGGACAGGGATTAAAGAACGGTGATTCCATTTCACGTCGCCGCTGTCAGTCGACTCAAGACCTGCGATGATTCGTAGAATCGTCGATTTCCCTGAACCACTCACACCGACGATTGCGTGAATGTCGTGAGGTTTAACCTCGAAGTCGACACCATTTAGTATTTGTTTCGTTCCAAATTGTTTATATAGATTTTGTACATTCAAACTCATTGAAGACGTCCTTTCAGCATACGCACCATATACCGATCCCATCCTGAGAGCAGGAAATAGAGGAGAACGGGGAATAGGATGAGCATCCATGTGTTCGAGAGAGCTAGACCACGATTGTTTCCCGCATAAGATTGATACAATTCTGTCGTCACGGTCGGAATCAATCCCGCACCAATCAACTGGATCAGCGCAAATTGACTGAGCAAAATGACGGTCGTGAACAACGCGATGGTCCGCATCAATCTAGAAAAGAGCGGATACAGCACGTACATGACTCGCCGTCTCGATGGCAGAATCCGAGCTTGTTCCAAAAGTGGTCGACCGATGACGACCATTCCGTTGTAGGCGAGGCGGATTGAATAGGGAATCGTCACGACGAGCAGGGCAAGGGTGACACCGACATACGTCCCAATCAGACCGGCTTCCGCCAAGATCAGATAGAGGCCAAACAATGTGGCCAGCATCGGAATGAACAATGGTAAAAAGACGAGCCATTCGATGACATGTTTCCATCTAGAATCTGTCCACAATAACCACCAGGCACACATCATCGAGAGCCACACATTGATCCCAGATAAAATCACAATCAATCCTATCGTATGAACGATTGCCATGTTGTTCTCGATTTCAAATGTCGGGACTACGAAAAAGAGGCTGATAAACGGTATGAACGTCAAACAGATGATAAGCCCTTGTCGAATCATCGTCTCACCCCACGTTCAATTCGGCGTCGTATGGATGCGGTCAATACGTAAGATAGGAATACGCCGATTCCGACAAGACATGTCCAGACGAGGGCGACCGCATAAGGCTCTGTCGCCTCTAAATAGAGTCCAGTCGAAAGTCGTTCATACGCGAGGACACCGATGAGTTTCGGGTAAGTCACGCCGAGCAATGCCGGGACCTCGTATGCGAACGAGATAAAGGCGATTAGTATCCATGCCGAATCGAGTAATGGTTTCATCAGAAACGGCAACTCCCCATGTTTGAATTGGTCAAACGGAGAGAGTTGGAGCGTCTTCGCCATCTCGACGTAACCCCGATTCAATTGCTCATATGTCCCGAGCATCATTAAAAAGACGAACGGTGTCTCCTTCCATATATAGGTCAGGATGACTGTGATATAGTTTCGTTCGTTCGCCTCAATCCATCCGATGCCGTTCGTCCCACTGAACAATAGCCAAAACAGATATGCAGCGGCGATATGAGGAACAAACATCGGAAGTCGGAGTACAGATGATAGGAAACGCCAACCTTTTTGGACGACCGTTCTTGCAAGCCACGTCCCGATTACAAGCGATAGACCGGTCGATACGCTGACGACATAAAGCGTCGTGACGAAACTATCGCGCCACGTCTCATCTGTTAAAAGCGAGCCCCAATCCGTTCCCATTGACTCTATGGCGAGAAAGACGAGAGCAGTGAGCGGAAGAAGCGACACCATGATCGTCACTGCGACACTACTTCGCAACACGTGGCCACTCCTCGCGGACGGTGTCAATCACGTTCGGTCCATAATCCGGAATCGAACGTTCGAGCAACTGCTCCGAATCTGGGTACGTGACACCCTCCCCTAATTCTTCAAACGCTCGTTGGTCATTCACGTCAAGCTTCGTTAAGTCGAGTGATGTGCCGTCTCCCCAATATTCTGGTCCTTGTTTGACAAGCTGTGCTTCAGGAGACAACAGTTCTTGAAGAAGGACCAGCGCCCCATCTGGATTCGGGGCATTGAATGGGACTGCTAAAAAGTGTGTCGAGGCAATGGAGTGATCGAGGACGAGCGCGCGTGTCTCTTTCGGGAAGATCCCTTCCGTCACTTCCGCCTCGGCTCGACGTTCGTTGAATCCCATCGTCATCCAAACTTCTCCCGATGCATAGAGCTGATCGAGTTGTTCGAGCGTCTTTGGATACGTTTGTCCGTCTTTCCACAAATTCGGAGACCACGCTTTCAAGTCATCCCAGAACGAATCCTCAATGGTCGCTTTTTGGTCCAACTCGTCACCGTATCGTTCATACAATAGATGGCGGACGAAGGCATTCCCTGTGAAATCTGTGACTTCAGGATACGTGAATCGACCTGGATTGTCTTCAGTCCAGCGACGTAATTCTTCAAACGATTGAGGAGGATTGTCCACTTTCGAAGCATCGTAATGCAAGATGAATTGTACATTCCCCCATGCGAGCTCCAAGTCCTCTGTCGGGGTGCCGGCATCTGATTGCTGGGCCGTTTCGTTTAATAACTCGGCGTTCGGGACACGTTTCATCAGTCCGTCTCGAAGAAGACCAGCCTCTTTCGCATTTCGGAAATTATCGCCATTGATCCAGACGGCATCAATCGTCCCGACTTGTCTGTCCGCTTTTTTATCGAGTGATAATTGTCGAATGAATTCTGCCGTATCCATTGCGACACGGTTCAATTCGACATTGTAAGATTCCTCGAGGCGAGGTGCTACGTAGTCATCGATGTAGCTGTTGATGCCCTCGTCCCCACCCCACATATATAGGTTGACGGTCGACCCTTCTGCCGTCGTCGCTGCTTTTTCAAACGAGTCCGAAAACTCAACTGCCTGTTCATTCCCACACGCTGCCACGAATGTGAGCATGACAGTTGCGAGCAGTACTCTCCATTTCCTCATCTTAATCCCCCTTTTTACTTTTTCTCAAATCCCCGTTTTGCGAGCATTTCGAACATGGTTGGACAGATTGCATACACATTCGCCCCTACGTTCATCCACCACGGCGAATTGATTTCACGTTTTCGCTTACGACTTCCTCTGACAATCGCATCAGCCAATCGTTTCGGGTCAAGCATGATCCTTTGAACACTTTCAGCATATGTACCACTTTTATCAGCTCGATTAAAGAACGGCGTTGCAATCGGTCCTGGATTGACCGTCATAACGTGAATGCCACGGGGCTTCAACTCTAGCCTGAGCGCGTTCGAAAACTGTAAAAGTGCCGCCTTTGACCCTGCGTAGACGGCTGACTTAGGTGTCGGTACTTTCGCCGCCTGTGAACAGATGTTGACGATGATACCCTCTCGCTCCATCACGCGGGCGACATCTCGCGATAACAGCATCGGTGCGACAGCGTTCACACGCATCGTTTCTTCTATCACATCCGTCGACTGATCGGTCACAAAATCAAATTCGGCCATGCCTGCATTGTTGACCCATACGTCAAATTTCCCGAACCGTTCGCTCACATCATGAACGAGAGCGGTTGACTTTGCGACATCCGCGCACATCCAATCCCCTTCACATGTTGCGGCAATCTTTTTTAACCGTTCTTCATTTCTTCCAATCAACAATACGTTGTATCCATGTTCATAAAAAGAATGCGCCAATGCGGCACCGAGCCCGCTTGACGCACCAGTAATGACTACTCGTTTCACGACATCACTTCTTTCTTCGTATAAATCCATTTTTGATCATCTCGACGTCTCTCGATGTCGCCACGTTCCTCGAGTAAACTGAGTCGTGCAAACACTTCACTGAAGACGAGCGGCATCCCACGTCGCATCTTTCGACCATATAACTTCATTGACCAATCAAATACGCTAAGTCCATCTTCCCATTCGACAAGCAATTGTTCACTGCGCTCATACCGTTGGCGAATCCGACTCTCGATTAAATCATTCGGATGGTGAATCGGTTCACCGTGTCCACTGACGACGAGCTTTAAATCAATCCCGCGTAATTTTTTAAGCGAATCGATATAGAGAATGACGGGTGATGCAAATCCTTCGTCATCATACGGCTGTTCGATGAGCGGATTTGGTTCGACCTTGTCGATGAGGTGATCTCCGGCAATCAAGACTCCTCCGGGACCAATCAACCCGAGCTGGTCACTGGCGTGTCCAGGTAAATGGATCGTCTGCCACGCCCCATCCGAGGTCAATGCTTGCCCGTCCCCGAACGTCATCGTGACAGTCGTCGGACCAATCCAGCGAAGCGCTTCGCGATAGTCTGGTAATTTTTCCACGAGTGGAGCCGGGGCCCCGAAAGAGACGGCCAATTCATGTAAAAAGTGATTGCCACGCTTCAAAAAGTTTGGGGTTTGCTCTAAGTATCGAACGAGCTTTTCATGCCCGTACACGGGGATGGATGCGTCGCGAAGACGCCATGCTTGTCCGGCATGATCAGCATGATGATGTGTCAAAAATAAAAAGTCGATATCCGCCAACGAGAGTTCAAGCTCTTCAAGTTGACGGTTCAACGAGGTCCACGCCTCTTCTGTGTCTGGTCCACAATCGACCATGAAGAAGCGGTTCATATGTTCAACGATATATACGTTCACGTTCCCGACTTCGAACGGTGTCGGGATATCGAGTCTTGCCAGTTGGCTAGAAATCCAGTCCGCCACGTCATCACCACCCCTTCTTCCTGTCTTTCTCCATTATACCCGTCTGAAAGATGCGTTTTCAATCAAACAAAAAAGAGGGAGATGTCTCTCCCTCATGAATGATTCATATTATAGGTTGATGACCGTCACTTTATCACGTGTCATCGTCTCAAGGCTACGTCCGATTCCTTGAACGCCGAGTCCCGATTGCTTGACACCGATGAATGGGAAGTGGTCTGGACCGCGTTCTGTCCGTCCGTTCACTTGGACCGTACCGACTTCTAACTTATCAGCGACCGTGAAGGCGCTATTGACGTTTTGTGTGAAGACGCTCGCCTGAAGACCAAACTCCGATTCATTCGTGAGTGCGATCATCTCGTCGAGTGATTTCACACGGATGACCGGGAGGACCGGTCCGAACGGTTCTTCCCATGCGACACGCATATCTGTCGTCACATGATCAAGCAATGTCGGGTGAAGCAAGTTTCCTTCACGCTTATTACCGTAAACGACCGTTGCCTTTTTATTGACGGCGTCGTCAATCAAACCCTGTACGTAATCCGTCGTCTTCGCATCAACTAAAGGAACGATGAAGCTGTTCTCTTCCGGTGAACCGACTGAAAGTTTTGCGACACGTTCTTTCAACATATCGACGAGCTCATCCGCTTGATTTTCAAGGACGAAGACGCGCTTGATTGCTGTACAACGTTGACCTGAATATGAGAACGCTCCGCTGACAATTTGGTCAGCTGCTAACGTCAAGTCTGCATCCTCTAAAACGAGGGCCGGGTCTTTCCCACCGAGTTCGAGTACGACCGGTACCATCGACGCTTGTTGTGACAAGTGTTGACCCGTACCCGTTCCACCTGTGAACGTGATCATGTCGATCCCTGGGTGTGATGTCAAGTAGTCACCGATGACCGAACCGCGACCTGTCACGAGGTTCAACAGACCTTTTGGAAGACCGGCATCGTGAAGAGCCTCGACCATCTTGATCCCACTGATTGCACCTTGCGTCGCTGGTTTGAAGACGACCGCATTTCCTGTGACGAGCGCCGGCGCAATCTTAGCAGCTGCCAAGTTTACCGGGTAGTTGAACGGTGAAATCGCGAGGACGACACCGAGCGCTTCTTTCTTGATGATGGCCATCTTGTTTTTCGAGCCACCTGGGAATGAATCGCCTTGCATGAAGCCGCCATTGAAGCGAATTCCTTCTTCAGCCGTATAACGAATGATTTCCGCCGTCCGCACGACTTCCTTCTTCGCGTCGTTCAAGTTTTTCCCGACTTCTCGCATGATGATTTGACCAATCTCATCCACGCGTTCTTCGAGTTTTTCTGCCCATGCATACAATAATTCAGCGCGCTTGTTGACCGGAAGCGCCGCCCATTCTTGTTGTGCACGTTTTGCGCCATGGATGGCTTCATCGACTTCATCGCGTGACATCGCTTGAACGCGACCTACGATTTCGTCTTTATATGGTGAAACGAGTTCAATCGTTTCGTTGCTTGAAGATTCCTGCCATTGACCATTCAATAAATATGGATATGTGTTCATACTCATCATCTCTATCTGCCTCCTGAGTAAGCTGTAATATCTCGTTGCCAACCCCATTGTATGCAGATTTTTTTGCATTGGACAACTATAACGATTCAGTTTATGAGATGTAAACGGTTACTATGAAACTTTTTGTGAATTCTGATGAGAGTTGACACTATTTTTACTGTAGATTTATCGATTGGATACCGATAGTAAAGATGAGAGTACGTGAAATAGGAGGGACTACCATTGAGCACTGATCATAATATTTTACTTGAAGCAGGAACGAACGAACTTGAAATCGTCATTTTCCAAGCTGGACCGTTCTTGTTCGGCATCAATGTCATGAAAGTACGTGAAATTATCACGATGCTTCCATTGACGCCACTCCCAGGTACGCCTGAAGCCATCATGGGATTAATCGAGCTGCGCGGTGAAGTCATGACCGTCATCGACCTTCCGATGGTCATTAGCCATCCGCGTGAAGTCGGAAGTGATGATCGTTTGATTGTCTGTGAGTTCAACGGTGAGAAGTCGGTTCTTCGTGTCGACCAGGTAACCGAGATCAAACGCATCTCTTGGGAACAAATTGATACCCCGTCCGATCTCGCACGTGGTGTTCAAGGCATCACAAACGGTGTCGTCAAAACAGGTGACCAGATGATCATCTTGCTCGATTATGAGCGAATCGCGCTCGAGTTGTCACGTAAGGACATCATGGCTCGCGAATCTGTGAAGCGACTCGGCGCTCGTGAGCGCTCGAACAAAAACATTTGGCTAGCTGAAGATTCAGAAATGCTCCGCACATTGATTCTCGACACGTTGGATGACGCGGGGTACTTCAATACGACTGTCTTCAATAACGGGAAAGAGGCACTCGATGCGTTTGAACAAGAAGGTGCCGAGTGTGACCTCCTCATCACCGACATTGAGATGCCACAGATGGATGGACTTCATTTGACGAAGCGTCTTCGTGAGATGGACCAATACGCAACACTTCCAATCATCATCTTCTCGTCACTCATTTCAGATGACTTGAAACATAAAGGGGACGCCGTCGGTGCGAACGCTCAAATCACGAAACCAGAAATCGGAATGTTGATTGCGACGCTCGATGAATTTGTCGGATAATAAAAAAGTTTGCGACTTCTCCGTCGCAAACTTTTTTATGTGAATTGTTCAAAATGCGTATTCCATTCGGTTAAAAATCGATTACTATGCGATTCGATGGTTGCCAATGTTTCGGTCGCTCCATCTAGATGTGCATTTTCTCCAGCCACTTCAAGGTCGTGGAAAAGAAGCGCCGTCTGTTCTAGACCAACTGAATAGGAGGCCCCTTTCAATAAATGGGCGAGTTGCTCGACGCGAGAATAATCTTTCGACTCGACTGCCGATTGAAGTTCAGGATACTTCGCCTCGAACTGCTGGATATATGTGGTTGCAATTTTATTTAAGAACTCAATGTTTCCGTTTGCGATTTGGTGGAGCTCTGCTAGTTTTTCTTCATTGAACAGAGCGTCTTCGGGCATTCTAGTCAATATAACCCCTCCTCAATAAACGATATTCCAATCGTTCCCTCTCACTGTAACACGTTTTCGAGAGAAAACAAAAAAACTCCTGCTTTGGATTGCACTCTTCATTTTGGCTACCTATAATAAGATTGAGTTAAGGTAGGAGGAAGATGCATGCTGACGATTTACCGTACTGACGCATCAGGCCATGTGGATGAAATCGAAGACTTTGATAAAGGAAGCTGGATCCAACTCGTGAACCCGACAAAAGATGAGGCCGATCAAGTCATCGAGGCGTCCGGCATTCCAGAAGACTTTGTATATGACCCACTTGATATCGAAGAGAAACCACGTTTTGAAAAAGATGATGAAGGACTTCTCATGATCATCGACGTTCCGTATGTGGAGGAAGATGATACAGGTCGCACGTATAATACGATCCCTCTCGGTATCATCGTGACCGGACGACATTTCATTACCGTCTGCTCGCGAGATCTCGACGTGTTGAATTTGTTCGCTAACGGGAAGGCAAGACTGTTCCGAACAAACTATCGTAGTCGCTTCGTCTTTCAGATTTTACATCGTGTGAGCATGACGTATTTGCGCTTCTTGCGTCAAATCGACCGAAGAATGGACGAACTCGAGCAAGAGTTGCAGCGTTCCATGCGAAACCAAGAGATTTTCCAGTTGATGAACCTTCAAAAATCTCTCGTCTACTTCATGACTTCGTTAAAAGCGAATGATAGCGTCTTGGACCGAATCGTCAAGACACCGAGTTTGGAGAAGCATGAAGAGGACGAAGAACTACTCGAAGACGTTTTTGTCGAACACCGACAAGCGATGGAAATGGCATCGATTTATAACGACATCATCAGCATCAAGATGGAAGCATTCGGATCCATCATTTCGAACAATGTTAACTTCGTCATGAAATTCTTGGCATCCATCACGATTGTCCTCAGCATCCCGACAATGATATCTGGAATTTTTGGGATGAACGTTCAAGTTCCATGGGAAGGACAACCGTTCGGATTCATCATGGCCATCACGATGATGATTGGATTTTCCGGTCTCGCCTTCTATATCCTTTGGCGAAAGCGATATTTCTAGCAAAAAAGAGCCTGACGCACGTTGCGTCAGGCTCTTTTCATGTGATTTTGACCGTGACGAGACATAGGTCGTCTTCAATTTCAATCTTTGGCACAAGCTGTTCAGCGACGTGACGACTATAGTCCAGACCATATGTGGAAACGTCCTTTTCTAGCCATCGAATCCCATCATCGATATCTTTGCTGTAACACTCCATGAGTCCATCCGTATACATGTGAAGCGTCATATTCGGTGTGATGTCAATCTCTTTGGATTCATAATTCGGTTCCTCGAACATACCGACTGGTACCCCTGTCGTCTCAAGACGACAGTTTCCTTCTTCTGACGTCACGATGACAGGCGGATGACCCGCATTCACATATTCGATTCGACGTTTTGTCGTGTCGATGTAGCAATAGACCGCCGTGAAGTAGCTGTGCATATCGTCACCCGAGAAGAGGAACGTCATCTGACGGTTCAACTCCGTCATGACGTCTACCGGATATTGCACGTTCCCGACAAGCCCAGGTAGGATTGAACGGATTCCCATCGTGATGAGCGCCGATGAGACCCCATGTCCCATGACATCAAAGATGATGACCCCGTATCGGTCCGGTGCGACCTGAAACCACGCGTACATGTCTCCGGCTAGTTTTTTAGAAGGCAGATAGAGCGCACGAACATCAATCTCTTCATTACTGATTGGTGGCGTAAGCGCACTCTGTTGAATCTTTTGGGCAAGGTCCAAATCATACTGAAGACGGGCCTCATAAATTTTCCGTTCATCAACAGCCGCCTTATAACGGAGGGCAGAACGGATTCGTGCGAGTAATTCTGTTATTTTGATTGGTTTGGTCGTGTAATCTGACGCCTCCGCATCGAGTCCCTCGGCAATCTGCTTCTCTTCCGTTCGTCCGGAAACCATGATGACCGGCAACTCTTCAAAGTCAGCCATCTGCCGAATCCGTTTGCACGTCTCGATTCCTGAAATCCCAGGCATCTCGACATCCAACAGGACGAGATCATACAGCGATGCGGCTTGTGGGGCCATCAGTAAATCGAGCGCTTCTTCCCCACTCGAGACCGATACCGTCTCATAGTCGTGCTGGTGAAGCAGTTGCTCAAGTACGAGCGTATTGACCGGTTCATCATCCACAATCAAAATCGCCATGACTATCCCTTCCTTCTCTACGTAGTAATCTATATCGTATTGTACCATATCTTTTCACTCGCACACGACATAACCGTCTATTCATTCTAGTTGAAGAACCTGTCCACTGTTTGGCATACTAAAGAGAGAAAGTGAGGGGTTCATATGGCCTGGATATTCGCCGTAAGCGGTTTAATTATTTTACTCGTCCTCATCGCATCCATCGTCGTCATCCAAAAAGGATACGCCTATAAAGACAATAAAGACGACATCGTGCTCGACTATGACGAAATCAATCGTCGCATTGAAGATGACAAGAAGAGAGAAAAGACTGACCAGACAGAAGGGCCGCTCTAATGCGCGACCCTTTTTTATTTGAATTCAAATCGAAGTGTACCTTTTTCTAAATACAATGAGGCATTGAATGTCTTGTCTCCCTTTTTGAACGTATGGACGTTCGACTGCCCGCCATTGATCATTTGCTTCAACTCATCTTTGACGAGTCCGACGCCAAGCACTTGTTTGGAGACGGTGAAGCGACATCCTTCCCGATAACCGCTGCACCCGATGAACTTTGGATGTTCGACAAGCCCTTTCCCACAATTCGGACAGACACCAAATGATACCTTCGGTCGAGTCGTTCCTTTCTTGCCATAACGTTTCGCCTCAATCGTATAGCCCTCTGGATTAGCCGCCTCTACTCGCGATTTCGCTTCTTCGACCAAATGAACGGACATCTTCTTCGCTTGTTCAATGAATTCAGCAGCGGATGCCGATGCTTGACCGATCTCATGGAGTCGCTTCTCCCATTTTGCCGTCATGGCGGGTGATGCCAAAATACTGTCTCCGAGGACATCAATCAGCAGGCGCCCTTTGTCTGTTGGAACGAGCTCTTTTTTCTGAAGTTGGACATAGCCTCGCTTCTTCAATCCATCGATGATGTTGGCACGTGTAGCCTCAGTCCCAAGACCCTCTACTTCTTTCATGATATGAATCAGCTCTTCGTCATCGAGTTGTTTCCCGGCGACTTTCATCGCCATAATGAGTGCGCCCTCCGTATATCGCTTCGGTGGCTCTGTCTGTTTCGACAACACTTCAACTTTCTTCTCTTTTAATTCTTCACCGACCATCATCGCCGGAAGCTCGACATCTTTTGATTTCATCTCAACGACTTGTCGATAGCCAGGACTCACAACGACGGTTCCTTTTGCTCGATACAAGTCGCTTCCATCAATCAAATCAACCGTTGTCTTCTCGAGCATCGCTGCGGGTGCAAAGGCCGCAAGGAAGCGTCGATTGATCAAATCATACAGTTTCGCATCATCCCCACCGAGTCGAGTGATGTCACCACATGCCTCCGTCGGGATGATTGCGTAGTGGTCACTGACTTTCTTGGCATTGACATAGCGTCGATTTTTCGACGGGTCCTCAGTCAAAAGGTCACGAAGTCCGGCATAGGCTTCGGACTTTAGCAGTCTTGCCTTTGTCTGTGGAAATAGCGTTGCCTCATCTGGTGTGACAAATCCCGAATCGGTCCGAGGGTAACTAATCCACCCTTTCGTATATAACTTTTGAGCGATATCAAGTGTCTTTTTCGCTCCGAATCCGAAGCGTTTCCCTGCCTCCGCTTGTAATCCGGATAGACTGAACCAAAATGGCGGTTGCTCAATTTTTTCTTCTTTGTTGATTGTCTTCACAATCGTAGTTCCAGATGCGCGTTTGACGACCGCATCAGCTTCCTCACGCGTTTTGAGCTTTGTTGTCTTTCCAAACGTGTACTTCGCTTTGAACGTGCCTCGACCTTTTGCAAGTGTCGCCTCGACTTCGAAGTATGGTTCTGGCACGAATTGTTTGATTTCTCGTTCGCGATTGACGATTAAGGCAAGAGTCGGGGTTTGCACACGACCGAGCGAGAATACGTCTTCAATCCCAATCGTCTTCAACAACGTCGTATAGGCACGAGACGCATTCATCCCAACGAGCCAGTCCGCACAGGCGCGGCTCATCGCCTCATGGTAGTATGGAATCGTCTGTTCACCTGGCAACAGTTGCGAGAATCCACGATCGACTGCTTGCTCCGTCAAACTCGAGATCCATAGTCGAGCAAGCGGTTTTTTGTTACCTGCGAGTCGGAGGATCAGACGAACGATTGCTTCCCCTTCCCTTTCGGCATCCGATGCGATGATGACATCAGTAATCGAGCGATCATGGAGCCATTTTTTGATGGCATAGAACGGTTTCGACTTCCCTTTTGAAATACGATAATCAAATCGTTCTGGGACAATCGGAAGTGAATCGTACTTCCACGACTTCCATTCCGGTCGATAGTGCGACGGTTCTTGAAGTTCACAAAGGTGACCGACCGCCCATACAACAATCGCCCCTTCCGGGAAACGGGGACAAGGTGAGATTTCAATCTCGTCTTTTCGCTTTTTTGATGGGTAGGGAGCAGCCAACTTTTGAGCTTGTGATGGCTTTTCCGCAATGATTAGTCTCATAAGAACTCCTTACTTTGCCTCCTACATAATGGCAAGACGTACATGATTAGCTAGCTTCTACTATGTATTTTACTATATCAAGTCAAAGATGGACACATCGAGAGGGGAGCATTTGTTTGCTATTTTTGAATCGTGTCTTGCCTCGTGGCTGTTTTCCGATATTATTAACAGAGAAGTACAACTGTGAAGGAGTGTCGCCATGTCTTATCTCATCTTGTTCGCTGCTGTCTTTTTCTTATCGACGAGTGTCCTCTTCGTCAAATGGACGTCGGCACCTGCCGAGACTGCCGCATTTTACCGTATGCTGTTCACGTGTCTCATGTTGTTACCGTTTGTCGATTTCAAATCACTCATCACCACGCGCCTCATGACTCGCTACGCTCTACTCCTTAGCGGAACGTTACTGGCGTTTCACTTTTGGCTTTGGTTTTTGTCACTCGATTACACGACGGTTGCCAGCTCCACACTATTTGTCACGTCGAGTCCAATTTTTGTGTTGATCGGGAATGCACTCATCTTTAAAAAGAATCCGACTCGAAAAGGACTTGCCTTCGCGCTCGTCGCTGTCCTCGGGGGCATGCTCGTTGCTGCAGGGGACATTCAACTCGGCCGTGAAGCCCTCTTCGGAGACCTACTCGCCTTGATTGCCGCCCTATTGATTGCAGGGTATTGGCTCGTTGGACAGCATGTACGAGCTTCGATGAACACGAATACATATTCTTTTAGCGTATATCTCGTTGCGACGGTCGTGCTTTGCTTCATGTTGCTCGTTCGCGGCACGACATTCACTGCCTTTGAATCCATCAACTGGTGGTACTTCCTCGCGCTCGCTT
Organism: Exiguobacterium sp. 8H; assembly: GCF_902506255.1. GTDB lineage: Bacteria > Bacillota > Bacilli > Exiguobacteriales > Exiguobacteriaceae > Exiguobacterium > Exiguobacterium profundum. Next base: position 944,646 of record NZ_LR733429.1, read on the forward strand.
TCTTCCCGACAATCCTCGGGCACAACCTGTTCAACTATGCGCTTGCCCGTGTCAGTGCGACCGTCGTCAGTATCACGATTCTTGGAGAGGCGTTGTGGGGAATGCTGTTTGGATACGCCTTCTTCGGAGAGCGACTTGGACCGTTCCAATGGATCGGAGCCGTCGTCCTCCTCGGTGGGATATACTTGTTCCTAAAAGAAGACGCCCGCTCGACACGAGCGGACGTTTGATTATAAGTTTGTCGCTTTCGGATTTACATCATGTGCTTCTTTATCTTCTTCTGAAGGACGGAACAATAATTTACGGTCCCAGAATGCCAGGGCGACTGCCGTCAAAAATGTCATCGCATCAGCGATTGGGAATGCCAACCAGACGCCGAACACCCCGAGGAACGATGGGAGAATGAAGACGAGCGGTATCGTGTAAAGCGTCTGACGTGACAGGGACAAGAACATGGCGACTCGCGCTTTCCCGAGGGACTGATAGATTCCATTGACGAGCATCTGCACACTCGGAAGGAAAGAAACGGCGAACAGAATGTGAATCGCCGTCACACCTCCAGCAATGAGCGCCTCATCCGTCGAGAACCAGCCCATGAGCGTTTGCGGGAAAAGCTGTAGAATCAACCAAATGATGACAGCAATCGCAATCCCGGCACGCATCGCCGTCCAAATGGTTTCACGCATTCGGTCGAATCGCTCTGCGCCGTAGTTATATCCTACGATTGGTTGCATCCCTTGGACGATTCCCATGATTGGCATACCGACGAGCGCCATGAACTTGTTGATAATGGCGAAAATGGCCAATTCTTCGGTCCCGCCGTACGTACCGAGCATCACGTTGACACCAACGAATAAAATGGATTGGGACACCATCATGATGAACGAAGACGAACCGATTGCCATGATTTCTTTTATCTCATCGAATCGAATCCGGAACTGACGCCACTTGAAGCGCAGTTCCGTTTTTGGTTTTCGGGCGAAGAAGAAGCGCAGCATCAATACGGAACCGATGACTTGGGCGAGTGCCGTCGAAGTCGCTGCCCCGTACATGCCCCAGTCGAACGTGAAAATGAAGAGCGGGGTCGTCACGAGGTTGACGAGAACGGTCGTCAGCATGACCTTCATTTGATAAGGTGCCTGTCCTTCAGCACGAACCATCGCACTCGAAGCGAGTGTGAACATGAAGAATGGTGAACTGATCAAGACAACTGATAAGTACTGTCGGCTGAGATCCATGATTTCAGTCGTCGCACCGAACACTTTCAAAATTTCATCTAACATAAAGAAAGCAGAACTGACCGCAAGTGCCGCAAACAGACCGACGAGGACAAGTACGTTCAAGAATGTAACGGCTGCACCGGCATCGTCACCGCGTCCAAGCTTCCTCGAACTGATAGACGCCCCACCTAGACCAACGGCACTCGACACGGCCATTAAAATCATCTGAATCGGAAACGCAATCCCGATGGCAGCGACTGCCGATGCACCGATCCCTCGGGCGACAAAAATCGTATCAATGATATTGTAGAGCGCCGTCACGAGCATCCCAATCATCGCCGGAAGCGATAACTTGAAGAGGAGTCTGCCGATGGGCTCAGTCCGTAATTGCTCCGTATTTTGGTTCATTCTTCCATCCCTCCGTCTCTACTTCTTAGGGTAGCAGGATTGAACGGAACGGGCGACTATGTTGGCTCGGTGGATGTGTCAAACGAGCGAACGAGCACGCACACCTTTTCGCTTACGCATAATGTAATCGGTCGCGACCGGCCGATCCACTTTTACACGAATTGTCATCATCGCTTGGTTAGCAGACACGAGGAGGTGACCGTCCACATCCTCCATCGTATCAATGACTTGTGAAAAACGAACAAATCCGGGTCCGAAAAATTCAACCTCTTCACCGATTGAAAAGTGATTCCGCTGTTCGAGCGTTGCCATACCCGTCACAGGGTCGTATGAGATGACACGAGCCGCAAACGCAAATTGCGGAATCGAACGAGGTTTCCCGAACAATTGCTCTTTTTCAGTCGGGATCCCGTAATAGAACCCGGTCGCGAGTTCACGTTGGGCCGCTTTCCAAATTTCTTCTTCCCATGCAGGGTCGAAGACGAAATGCTCTGGATCTTCACAGTACGCATCAATCACTTTACGATAGACGTTACACACCGTCGCGACGTAATGAATCGATTTCATTCGTCCCTCAATCTTCAAACTATCGACTCCTGCCTCCACCAAGTCAGGAATGTGGCGGACCATCGATAAATCAACTGAACTCATCGAGAACGGCTCTTCGTCACGCGCTTCCATCTCTTCTGTCAGAAGATCACCCTCTTCAAAGAAACCATATTTCCAGCGGCATGATTGGGCACATCCCCCACGGTTGGCATCTCGTAATGTCATGTGATTTGATAACGTGCATCGACCGGAATACGAGATACACATCGCCCCATGGACGAACGTCTCAATTTCGACATCGACTTCCTGTTTCATTTTAATGATTTCATCCATCGATACCTCACGAGCCAAGACGATTCGTTCGAGTCCTTCTTCCTTCCAGAAACGAAGGGTCTCGTAGTTTGTCGCCGAAGCTTGGGTCGACAAATGGACGGGCAACCCTTCTGCTTCCGTGAGACACGTTTCAATCATCGCTGGATCCGAGACGATGACCGCGTCGATCCCGATATCTCGAAGTGTTCGGAAAAAGTCACCTGCCCCCTCAATATCGCCTTCATGCGTCACCATGTTCGCAGCGACGTATACTTTCGCACCGTTTGCATGTGCGAAGGCTACCCCTTCACGCATCTCGTCATAACTGAAATTACCGGCACGTGAACGTAACCCGAATTGCTGTCCGCCGATATAGACCGCATCGGCACCATAATGGATGGCCATCTTTAATTTCTCTAAGTTTCCTGCTGGCGCTAATAATTCTGGACGTCGTTTCATCTTGATCCCTCACTTAATCTCTTCTGGCTTGCGTAACCATAATCCCGTACCGAGACGGAACGCTTCCGGTTGTAGCTCATGAAGACGTTGTTCCATCTCCATGCGATCAAATCGACCGTTCAACAAATTCGTCCGAGCATAAGTAAACAACTGAACGATTTCAACAAACTGGTCCCCGGCGTGCCATCCGTCTAGCTTCCACGTGTGAAGTCCATTTTTGACTAACGTCGGAAGCTGACCCATGAGCGTCAAATCCTCAGAGAAAATATGGGTGCCGTTCTCGTCCTCATAGATGGGATAACGACTGGTCGTATCTGCCGGTTCGCTCATATAAAATTCGCGTTGTTTTGCTTCTTCAACCGGTCTTCCGAGTTCGTTAAAGTAATTCGTCACGAGTGGGCGTTTAGAGTGATGGATGCATGTCGGACCATATACTTGTACTTCAACAGGAAGTCCGATTTGCTGCTGGATCAAGACGAGTTCTTCGATTGTCACTTCGCGGGCGACGACCGCTCCAATCGCTTCGCGTTTCCCCCAAAATTGGATCTGTTTGGCGGATGTGACGAGCGTTTGGGCATCATACCAATACGGAATCTTTGCCTGTCGAATCAAGCGAATGGCGCCGGGGTCTCCAGCGGTGACATCATCGACTCCTATCGTTTTCAGCGTTTGCAAATAATCTTTTAACTCTTCAATGTGGTCATTGTGCATCAGGTTGTTGACGGCTACCGTCACTTCTTTCCCATACCGATGGGCAAGTTGTGTGACTTCTCTCACAGCATCGATTGTCCAGTCACCTTTTTGTCTCAACCCAAACCTTGAATTTCCGATATATAGTCGGTCCGCGCCGGCTTTGATTAACGCTTCTGCCTGATCAACGCTTTGCGCCGTAGTGACGAGCTGAATCATCATATTTGTTCTACTCCCTACTTTGTGAGTCTAATCACATTTTCTTGCTATACTTTAGCATATGTTTCAATGTGCGAACGGAGCAGGATTTTAACAACTCGTGAAGAATTCAGTAACAATGTATGACTTTTCATCAAAGGAGTGGATCATGTTGTCAAAGACAGCTTTAATCACCGGCGCCTCGATGGGCATCGGTCTAGACTTGGCCGTACTCGCCGCTCGCGACGGCTACGACTGTATTTTAGTATCTCGGAACGAACCACGATTGCATGAACTAAAAAAAGTACTTGAGACACGTTATCGCATCAACGTACATGTCTTTGCTCTAGATTTGGCAAAACATGGCGCAGCAGTCCGATTGACGACGATGATTGCCGAAGCTGGCCTCACTGTCGACTTTTTAATTAACAATGCTGGGTTTGGCACGTCCGGCGCGTTCGCCGACCTTGATGCTGAGACGGAAGCCGACGAGGTCCGATTGAACGTCAATACGTTGACCGAACTGACGAAAGCCTATTTGCCTGGCATGCTCGAACGTGACCACGGATATGTGTTGAACGTTGCATCCGTCGCTGCCTTCCAACCTGGTCCATATATGGCCGTCTATTACGCGACAAAAGCCTATGTCCTCTCATTCACTGAAGCGATTCATGCCGAGGTGAAAGGTAGTGGCGTGCATGTGAGTGTGTTATGCCCTGGCCCGACGGATACGAACTTCTTTAATCGTGCCGGGAGTGAATTGTCATTCTCGAAAATGCCATCTCATCTCGTCGCCTTCTTCGGATACAAAGGGGTGATGAATAACAAGCGTGTGGTCATCCCTGGACTCTCTAATCAGTTATTGGTCGGGGTCGCCAAATTGATGCCACGAGCTCTCAGTCTCGAAGTATTACGTCGCGTCCAAAAACCGGCTGATGGAACACCTGCTGAATCGACCACATGAAAAAGGAGCGACCGCATCGGGTCGCTCCTTTTATGGTTCAGAGTGTAAGCGAGAGACGTTCACAAGCCGGTGTAGAAATACACCTGCCGGAATCATAGTCATCAGCGCTGTAGCGATGACGACTCCCCACGCCATGACGGCATCGAGCGTCAGGTCTCCTGACGTGAGCTGGTCCATGATGCTCAGTTGTTCCACGGAAAGCACAATCATGATTGCTGGCCACACGCTCGCCGCAAGGATGCTGATCATGGCAAAACGGGCTCTCGTGTAACGTTTTGCCAATAGAATCAGGTTTAATAAGATAAACAATAGTCCTACGAGTAGAAACATGCCGACTTCTGTGAGATTGATATATGCACCCATCCGTCGTTCACCTCACTCAAAATGATATGACTATTGTATATTTACCCGAGTTGACGAAGGAATATGCGCTCGAACAAGGGACGGATTAAAAAGAGGAAAACGACGTTCGATAGCCCATGTGCCAAGTCAAACGGGACGCTGAGTAGAAGTAGCTTCCAAAAATCAGCTCCAATCACTTCGAAGAACGCTAGATTGGTCGTCCATCCATATATAAATCCGGACAAAAAACCAAACAGAAGAAAAAGGATGTTCGACTTCATCCATAACGGTCTAAAACTGCTGACGAGCGTTACGATAAGGAGCCAGCCTAAAAATTGATAGAAGACGAACGGTCCGATCCCGAGCAACAGACCTGACAAGATGGGTACGAAGAGCGCAAGGACCGCCGCAGCATTCAATCCAATACATAGTGCCGTCAGCATCAAAATGGCTGTCGTCGGTTGTACGTTCGGAATCGTCATGAAAAGCCAGCGACCGATGACTGCGAGTGCCAAGAGCTGCACGAGCGGTTGAACCGGGAGATCGGATTTCTCAAATCGATACAGCACCAGGATGGCAATCAGAATGGCGAGGACGTATGTGACCATAGCGTACTCCGTTCTTGAAAGAGTGACCGTTCTCCTTGAAAGACCACGCGACCACTCGCAAGGTAAATCACGTCCGTCGCTTGGTCGACTAACGCCAAATCATGTGTCGCACAAAGCACGCGTGCTGATTCGGACTTTTTCAAGAGCGCTTCAAGGAACGCCGTACGTTCCCCATTCGTTAAATCCACCGTCGGTTCATCGAGCAAAAGGACGCTTGCCGAGTCGTTCAGGACGGCTTGTAGTTGAGCAATCCTCCGGTTCGATTCTTTCGGAAACGGACCGTATTCCGTTTCGGCAGGAAGATAAGCAGCTCGCTCCCCCCGCTTCACCCGTCCACGAAGAGGGCGTCTGCTCCTTGCTAAAAGTTCGAGCAACGTCGATTTTCCACTTCCGTTCGTCCCGATACAGACGGTGAGGCCCGGTTCATTCATTTGGACCGTCACTTCTTCAATAGCATAAGTCGCCTGAAGCGGATGACGATAGGATACATCGGTCGCATCAATTCTTGGTATCGTCTCCGATTGTCGGAAAGTAATTTTCATATCTTCAGACGATTCTTGCGCCCGTTCCGTATAACCAATCCGAACACCAAGATCAGAAGTACGACGAAGTAGCATCTCTAGATGTTCTCTACGGAATTGATCGAGGTGGCGGAACGGTTCGATAAGTACAATTGCTTCGGGCTGATCTAATAGAGCATAAGCGACTTGTACAATCTGTTGCTCACCGCTTGAACAGGCGTCAAACGCTTTTGGATACAGGGCATCGATTTGTAAAAGTGAGGCGAGTTCCGCCCCCCGAAGCGAATCAACACGGGATAATAAATGACCAACTTTTCCTGAGAATGGTTGATTCATTCTGATGACTCGAGGACGATACCGCTCGATATATGCCTCGAGCGACCCGTCAACGGTAGAAAGCCATTGCATCACGAACACCTCCTTTTGTGACGTATGGATAGATGAGCCATGGGATGATGGTCCACTCGAGTGATACGTAGCCAATCAAGCCAATCATAAAGAGTTGGAGAACATCCTCAAATCGGAATCGACGCATCGGCTCGACCGCAAATCGTGGCTCATGCCTTTGGCTATTAATGCCAATCTCGATTGCTTCTTGCCACGCTTTTTTGGGGTGACTTCTGAGCGACTGACGTACCGCTCGTTCCATCGAAGGAATAAGTGCCCACGCCCCGTACAAGAGGGAAGTTGAACGGGGCCATTTATAGAGAAGTGGGAGCAATCGTTCCAATCGAACAATCCGAGAAATCCACAGCATGCCAAGTAAGAAAGTAGCCAACTTCAATAGCTGACGCCATATGTAAGTGAGCGATAACTCCCATCCAAACAATGCAGGGAAGACCGAGACGAGAGCAAACGCAATCAATACGATGAGCATCGTCCATGGAAACCGACGTTCAAGCATGAGCAAAAGAACAAGGCCGATGACAAATACTGTGACATCATGGATATACGTCAGAATGAATAGATGACTAAATAGAAAGAAAAGGAGCGTGACAGGATGTCGCCGCTCCCAATCTGCCTCATTCGAAGAAAGCAATCGCATCTTCTTCAAACCGCCACTGAATGACATCCGTCGATTCTACTTCTTTAGCACCGGCCCCTTCATCTCCGGGCGCGCCATTAAAAGCAAATACCCAGCCTGACGATTGTCCTTCTGATTTTTCTTCGATGCCTTCGATTGCCGTCACGTACGACATGTCTCCGCTTCCTGTCACTTCTAGATCAAGCCCTGTCGCTTTTAATGCGTCGAGCACGGTCGCATCCTCTTCAAGACAAACACTCTTCTCTTGATAGAGCGTCTCCTCCGTCGCCGCATTGTATACGGAAATGGTTGGACTTACATCGCAGGTCTCTTGTTGTGTTTCTTCTCCGCCACATCCGACAAGAAGTGCGGTCGCTAATAGGGAAATACTCAAATACGGTTTGATCATTCTGTCAAATCCTCTCGTTGATGTATCGAATAATTATATAGTATCGCAAAACGTTCGCCTGAACTTCGTCCTTCCCGTGTCAGTCCGACGAGTTGGATGCTGTTTGCGAGGACTGGTTCGCGCTGGAGCCAGAACTTGACCAGTTCATTGTCCCGATTGATCATGAGCATCGATTCGTTTTCGAACGTGTACATATCATACAGCCCATCATAGGAAAGTTGTAACACTGGGGCAGAAACGACGTCAGTATACTCCTCCCATGAAGGACCTCGTAATGTCGACAGCATGTGGTCGAATTCGACGAGCTTTTCAAAAAAGGCCTGTCCAGATTCTTTACGCAGTTCATCCACTTGTTCATACGAAAGTTGTCCTGAGCCGTATGTTACACGAATCTGTTGGAACGACTCGGCTCGCTCCACCATGAGTAAATACTCAATGGATTGAACGTTCCCTTCTCGGTCGATCTGTAGTTTCCCGCGATCTAATTTGATCGATTCACTATTGATTCGTTGTAACAATTTTTCGGTCATGTCATCAAACGATTCATCCGTGACCGAAACGGCGCCGATTTGTTGCGACTCGGAACGAAAGCCGGACTGGTCGAACAATGGGACAAAAAGCAAGACGAGAAAAAAGAAGAATCCTAACAGTGCCCCGTACCATTTATACCGGCTGTTCTGTTTCGGAAAGAACAAAAATGACAACAGAAAGCCAATCGGAATGTGAAACCCGCCGATGGGAAAAGACACGATTCCAAGTAGGGAATAAAATAAGAACTTTGGAAAGAAGTTCGCTTCCGGCTCTTTCAATTGATTTAATCGAATCCCTAATAGAACGCTAATCACTAAAAAGGCTGCCCATACATAGAGTTGAATGGTCACATCAATCCCCCACTGTATATTCTAAAAAGTCCGTCGCAACAAGACTCGATGGAAAATCCGACACAACTTCTTGAACAAATTCTTCCTCTCGTCCGACATAGCGTGCTGAGATGTGTGTCACAATCAGCTTGCCGACGGCGCACGCATTCGCTAGCGCGGTCGCTTCACGTGTCGTCGAGTGACCATACTTCCGAGCGAGCGCTTGTTCCGCCTCCATAAACGTCGCCTCGTGAACGAGGAGGTCTGCTCCATCCGCCAACTTCTGCGCGTTCTCACACGGGATTGTATCTCCTAAAATCGCTACGATTTTTCCCGGAATCGGTTCAGTGACGTATTCTTTAGAGTCATACCATTTTCCTTCAAATTCAAATTGGTCTGATTCTTTGATTGTTCGATAAATCGGTCCACTTGGAATGCCGAGTTCTTTTACAAGGTCGACGCGTAACATGCCCGGTTTTTCTGGACCATCGATTCGGAAACCGAATGAAGGGAACCGATGCTCTAATTTTCGCACAGTGACGAGATGGTCGTCTTGTATGAATGTGTCCCCGTCGGAGTACTCGATCACGGTCAGCTCATATCCTAAATGTGAGCCCGTGACACGCAACGTAACTTCTAGCCATTTTTTCAATCCTTTTGGTCCATAGACGGTCAAGGGCGAGGCCCCATCGAGTGCCGAACGAGTCGACAAGAATCCAGGCAATCCGAAGACATGGTCACCATGAAGGTGTGTCACCCATACCGCGGTCACTTTCCTCGGTTTGATTTTCGTGTAGAGCATTTGATGTTGTGTGCCCTCTCCACAATCAATCAGCCAGGTCACGTTCGATAAATCGAGTGCAAGCCCTGATACGTTGCGCTGTTTCGAAGGCATCCCCGACCCAGTTCCTAAAAACTGTAACTTCATAAATATTTAAGTCCTTTCTTCAAACCGTCCATGCTATACTTGACGTAATCGCTGAAAAGGATGTGATTTGTGATGACCAAGGCAGAACAACCCGAATCGATTTATGAGACGATTCGAGAACGAGCAGCTTTGATGAATCGCTTGCACCAACAGGAACAAGGCACCTCTATCCGCATTCACGACATAGCGATCGAACTTCATTGCACAGACGAGTTGATTTTAGAATCACTGGAGTTCGCAGCATAACGAGTACGAACACATACGAAGAGCCGACGAATGGTCGGCTCTTTTTTATTGCTTAGGTGATGCGACTTCTTCAACGATTGTCACGACATATTCGACGAGTTTATACAACTCTTCAAGTGGCATGCGTTCGTTCGTCGTATGAATCTCTTCATAGCCTACAGCCAAGTTGACTGTCGGGATTCCGCCACCTGCGATCACGTTGGCATCCGACCCTCCACCTGAATGGAGGATTCGTGTCGGGCGTCCGATTGTCTGGGCCGCACGTTTCGCAACTTCAACGACTTCGTCGCCTTCTTCAAACTTGAATCCAGGATACATGATGTCGATGTCCACTTCGGCACGACCACCGAACGACTCAGCGACCTCGATGTACGCTTGTTTCATGGTTTCTGCCTGCTTCTCCATCTTCTCATGGATGAGCGAACGGGCCTCAGCAAGAACTTCGACATAGTCACACACGATGTTTGTCGCGCGGCCCCCTTCGAAGCGTCCGATGTTGGCTGTCGTCTCTTCATCGATACGACCGAGCGGCATCTTCGCGATGGCTTTCGCTGCGATTTGAATCGCCGAGATTCCTTTTTCAGGTGCGACACCAGCATGAGCCGTCTTCCCGTAAATCTTCGCGTTCACTTTTGCTTGTGTCGGAGCGGCGACAATGATGTCTCCAACTGGTCCATCCGAATCAAGGGCAAAACCGAACTTCGCATCGATTTTCGATAAATCCAATACTTTCGCACCGACGAGACCTGATTCTTCCCCGACCGTGATCACGAACTGGATTTGACCATGTGGAATTTGTTTTTCTTTCAATACACGCACGAGTTCGATCATCGCAGTGAGGCCGGTCTTGTCGTCTGCTCCGAGAATCGTCGTACCATCCGTGACGACATATCCGTCTTTGATGCTCGTCTTGATTCCTTTACCTGGAGTAACCGTATCCATGTGAGCCGTAAAGTAAATCGGATCAACATTTTCTTTCGTTGCAGGCAACGTGATGATCAAGTTGTTACCAGAGTGTGCCGTCTTCGTTGATGCGTCGTCCTCGTAGACGTCGCAGCCAAGCTCTGTGAATACACCTTTCAAATGTTCACAGATGACCGCTTCTTCCTTCGTTTCTGAATCGATGCCGACCAATCCTAAAAATGTGTCGAGCACGCGTGTCTCGTTTACCATAAACAACATCCCTCCATCCAAACATTTCTTGACCATTATATCAAACTCCCCTGGATTGCACGAATCTTTTCCATTCTGTACAATGATGGCAAACACGTATATGGAGGCAGACCATGAAGAAAAAACAGAAAAGACGACAACGCATCATTCAAATCGGCGTCGTCGTCATCGTCTCAATCTTTTTAATCAGCACGTTTCTCTCGAGCATGACCATGTTCTTTTAAGAGCAAGATGTATCGCTCTTTCAAGATCAAGTAACTTTTTACATCTGATAAAATATTTAATAAGGATGAGCGTACCTCGAATTCCTCACGCGTCGTGGGGAGAGGTACGTTTTTTCGATAATGCTCAATCATCTCTTCTAGCTCCTGTAAAAAGACAGAGGCATCGGCCTGCTCGTTCACATGATCCCCGACTCGACGTAAGAACGTCGCGACCGGTTTCGCTTCATTGACGACCATCGTGATTTCTCTGGCGTTATCAGCGACTCGTTTGAGAATATCATACTGTCGTTCACGCATTCGGAAGTATAGATAGTCCATGTCCTCGTTTCGCTTTCCGATTGAGTTCCCCATACGGCGAAGAGCCAAATCTTTCCCCTCTTTCAGATAGTCCCGCGTCTTGATGAGCATCATCGAGTGATTGTTATAGACGCCCGTCTCGACACATGCCGCCACGTCATAAAACAGAACAGCAAGCGAACGGTCGATATTCTCTTTAATCCGTTCAATCTCACGGTCAAGCGTCGGCATATACATGTTGACGATGAGCCCGACACCGACACCGATTGCAATGAGCAATAGCTCATTGATAAATAACTCGAGTGAAAACTGTGCTTCGGTGTAGAGGTGGGTCAAGATGACGACACTTGTAATGAGCCCGTCTTGCAGTTTCAATTGTTGTACGAGCGGAATGAAAATGACAAAATAAAGTGTGAGCGTCACCGGTGAATAGCCCAGTAGCGTGAACATCGCCGCACCCATTCCGATGGCGAGAAGACTTGCCATGACTCGTTCATAGGAGGCGCGAATCGATTTTTTACGCGTCTCTTGAATACTTAAAATGGCGATAATGGCTGCAAATACAAAATAATCGAGATGAATTGTTTCGGAAATGAGCATCGCGATACCTGCTGCGACCGCGGTCTTTAACGTCCGCGTTCCAATTTTCATACTAATTTCCCCCTTCTCCATCAAATTGTTGACTAAATCAACTCGTTTGGCAATTCAAAAGTTTGGAAGTGATTTGATTGAAACGAAAGAAAAGACTTAAGGTTTGGCCGATGATTGCGACACTTAGTCTCGCCATCGCAGCCTTTTTATGGATTCAATTTTCCCGTGAAGACACCTTTACCGTCGAAACGGTGACGAATGGCGACCGTGTCACGAGGTCGTTCGAATCTCTCGCAGAAGCAAAACGATACATGACGGCCGGTAAGAACCGGACATTGTTCTCCCCCTCTGGAGAAGTACTCGATTTTACAGGTACCGGAGTCGTCGTCACTCCGAGTGATGCTATCACAAACTTATATAAAGATGCATCATTTAAAACACGACAATCCTATGTCGCTGGTGGCACGAGACTTCAACTAATTGAACGCGGAGACGATCATCTTAAAGTACGTATCTCCGGGGCGGATGTGTATGTCAAACCGGATCAAATGGCGTTATTTCCTGAAGCAGTTGTGAAGAGACGTGGATTTTACGAGATTCGAGAAGGTGACGTCTACCATACGGTGGAAGCGAACGCCAATCTCGCCGGAACGTTCCTTGTAGGTCCGACAGAAAAAAACTCGGATGACCGTTTTTACACAGAACGTGTCCAAGACGTCTTCGATTCTCCTTATCAATTTGCATCGATTCGCACGTCGTCCCCATATTCGGCTGACGAGTTTGATCAATATTTAAAATCCATCGATTCACCACTCGCTGGGGAAGGCAAGTCCTTTAAACGGGCAGAAGATACGTATAACATCAATGCCTTATTCCTGCTGGCGGTTGCCGGGCATGAGTCCCGATTTGGAACGTCCGATATCGCTCGAGACAAGCGGAACCTATTTGGGTTCCGTGCGACAGATGACGACCCGAGCGGGAATGCGACATCCTTTAAAACAATTGACGCCAGCGTACAAGCTGCTGCTGAATTGTTTGCGACTAAATATGTCACAGGGCCGTACGCTCGTGGCGATTATCCCGGGAACAAGCAGGAAGGCATCAATATCTTCTATGCATCCGATCCATACTGGGGCGAGAAAGTTGCTGGTACAATGTACACGATTGACCGTGAACTCGGTTTGAAGTACTTGAAAAAAATTCAATGAAAAGCAGCCCGGCTCATACGAGTCGGGCTGCTTGACGTCTGTATACGTTTCAGGACAAAGGAATGATTCAATATGAATCAACATCTTATTGAAGGATTTTCACATCACAAGACGAATAGTATAAATGAACGACCATTCATTTTTGAGGGGGAATTAAGATGAAAACGATTTGGATTACCGGGGGATCGTCCGGCATGGGGAAAGCGATGGCATTAAAATTTAAACAGGAAGGATGGAACGTCGCTATCAGCGGTCGAAACGAGGAACGACTACTAGAAGCGATGAACGATTTGAATTCAATCGATGCAGGTCAGGCGATGAGTGTGCAACATGACGTTCGTGACTATGAAGGATGCGCGAAAGCACTGGCTGACATCGTATCCGCTTATGGACCTGTACACGCACTCGTCAACAATGCTGCCGGAAATTTTGTGTGTCCGACTCTTGATTTATCTCCTAATGGTTGGGCAAGTGTCATCGACATCGTCTTGAACGGGACATTCAACTGCACCCATGTTCTCGGGAAACATTGGGAAGCAGATGAAATCCGTGGCGGCTCCATCATCAACATGGTCGCTTCCTATGCGTGGCAGGCAGGACCTGGTGTCGCACCGAGTGCGGCAGCGAAAGCAGGGGTCTTGAACTTGACGCGAACACTCGCGGTTGAATGGGGCTATCAATTCGGCGCGCGGGTCAATGCCATCAGTCCTGGACCGATTGAACGGACAGGCGGCGCTGAAAAGCTCGTCTCCCACGTAAAAGAAGTAGAGCGTATTCGCCGTAACGTCCCACTTGGACGTTTTGGGACACCGGAAGAGATCGCGGACCTCGCTTACTGGATGGCATCAGACGAGATGCGCTATTTAAACGGGGATTGCATCTCTCTTGACGGTGGTCATTGGTTGAACAAGCATCCATTCTAATCAAAAGGACGACCGAATATACTCGGTCGTCCTTTTATATGTCCACCCCATCCCATTCTTCATGAAACTGTTCTAGGAACTGCTGCATGAAAGCATGACGTGACATCGCTAGTTGTTTTGCTTTTGCGGTATGCATCATCGACGCCAGCTTCAACAGCTTGTCATGAAAATGTTGAATGGCACTCTCTTCCGACAAATCGAGCGGAGTTTTGCGAGAACCCGCGAACTGGAACGTTCGCGCAATCCCGATGGCCCCCATCGCATCAAGACGGTCGGCGTCTTGCAAGATTTCGCTTTCCCGGGTCGTCGGGGTCTTGCCTTTTGAGAAGGAGACCTCATCAATCACCGCCATCACCAAGTCCACTTGCTCTTCAGTGATGTCAATTGAGGACAGATGCTGTTTGACGAGACCGTTCGGACGACCGAGCTTATGATCTTCCACGTCGTGTAAATATGCCGAGAGGAGGAGAACCGTCCGATTGACCGGTTCATCCTCCATTAAACGTTCCACTAGTCGGACGACACGCGTAATGTGGGCGACGTCATGACCCGACGCGTCATCTGCATGAATCGTTCCGATGAACTCTCGCGTCGCTTGAATCACGTCCATGCTTAAATCTCGATCGTCGTATTCGGTTCAATCAAGAGACCTCGACGGTGCAATTGGTCACAAAACGCCTGAGCATCTTGTTTAATCGGCGGGAACGTATCAAAGTGGATCGGAACGACACGTTTCGCTTGAAGCCACTGCGCCGCATCTAAAGCGTCTGTTGGCCCCATCGTGAAGTTGTCTCCGATTGGAAGGAACGCGACATCGATTTCAAACCGTTCACCGTACATCTTCATATCGGAGAATAGACTCGTGTCTCCAGCGTGGTAGAGCGTCAGTTCGTTCGTCTCGATGATGAATCCGGCAGGCATCCCCATATAGACCGGTGTATCCCCCATGTCAAAGCTCGAACTATGGAACGCTTGCGTCATCGTGACGCGTCCGAACGGAAAAGCATGACCTCCCCCGATGTTCATCCCGTGAACAGAGAAGCCTTTTTTCTCGTAATACGTTGCGAGTTCATGTGTCGCCACAATCGTCGCACCCGACGATTTCGCAATCAATTCGACATCCTCGATATGATCGAAATGAGCATGTGTGAGCAACAAATAGTCCGGACGTAGTGTAGAAGGGTCTATTTCCGTATGAGGGTTACTCGTCAAAAATGGATCGATCAACACGTTTACGCCATCAATCTCAAATCCTACAGTCGCATGTCCATAATAGGTGATTTTCACGTGTATTCATCCTTCCTTCGTAAGTTCAGATTACAACACTTTCTCCAAGAAACGTTTCGCCCGGTCTGTTTGCGGATTCAACAACAGGTCAGCCGGTTTTCCTTCTTCCATGAGAATCCCTTCATCCAGGAAGAGGACGCGGTCTGCCACTTCACGGGCGAAGCCCATTTCGTGTGTGACGACGACCATCGTCATCCCAGTCTCAGCCAACCCTTTCATAACGTCGAGTACTTCATTGACCATCTCAGGGTCAAGTGCCGATGTCGGTTCATCAAACAACATGACGTTCGGTTCCATCGCCAAGGCACGCGCGATGGCGACACGCTGTTTTTGTCCACCCGAGAGTTGGCTCGGATAGGCATCGATTTTTTCAGAAAGGCCGACACGTTCGAGTAATTTCTTCGCACGTTCCAGCGCTTCCGCCTTGCTAACTTTTAAGACGTTGATTGGTGCATACGTCAAATTGTCCAATACGCTCATATGAGGGAACAAGTTGAACTGTTGGAATACCATCCCGATGTTTTGACGCGCCTTCGCGACGTTCGCCCCTTTTTTCGTGAGCTCGAATCCGTCGACACTGACCGTCCCGCTCGTTGGAATCTCAAGCATGTTCAAGCAGCGTAGAAATGTCGATTTACCAGACCCGGACGGTCCGATGACAGCAACCACTTCACCACGCTCGATCGTCGTCGTGATTCCTTTTAACACTTCTAAGTCACCAAATTGTTTGTGTAGGTCTTTTACTTCGATCATCTTCCATCACTCTTTCTTAACCGTTTTTCTAGACGTTGTCCAAGATACGTCAAGATCATCACTATCGTAAAGTATATCACACCGGCGAATAGAAGCGGTTCGAAGTAGATTGCCTTCTGCCCACCGACGATTTGCGCACGACGCATGATATCGAGCACCCCGACCGTCGAGACGAGGGCAGACTCTTTCGTTAATGTGATCATCTCGTTCACAAGAGCAGGCAAGATGTTCTTGAACGCCTGTGGCAAGATGATGGAACGTAACTGTTTGACATACGGGACACCAAGAGCATCCGAAGCCTCCCACTGTCCTTTATCTACTGCTTGGATACCCGCTCGAATAATCTCTGAAATATACGCCCCCGAGTTGAGCGAGAAGGCGATGACCGCTGACTGGTACGGTGTCGTGATATATCCCGTCAGTTGCGGCAATCCGAAGTGGATGATGGCGAGTTGCAAAATGAGTGGTGTCCCACGGAACACCGCCGTATAAGCATGTCCGATAAAGTTAATCAGACGATTCGGGACAATTTTTAATGTAGCGACAACAATCCCAAGTGAGATCCCAATCAATGCCGAGACGATCACCACTTGGAACATGACTGGAATCCCCTCAAGTATATAAGGGATCGAATCATAAATCCGGCTAAAATCCATAGTGAGTTCCTCCTAAAAAAGGGCTGACCGATTCATCTTCAGTCAGCCTCGTACGATTCATTATTCGGCTGGCGCAGCCTCTTCTTCAAACCATTTCTGTGCTAACTCTTCGATTTCTCCACTGTCGATCATCTTCTTCAACTCTTCGTTGAATTGATCGCGGAGTTCATCATCTTTACGGAAGGCAGCAGCAGAACCTGCTTCTTCTTCGTCCACAATTTCAAATGTCGTCAATTCACTATCTTGCTCGAGGTATTTTTTCGCTACCGTATCTTCGATGACCATCGCGTCAATACGTCCTGTCTTGATTTCTTGAATGATCTCAGGAATCTTATTCAACGAGACGATCTCAGCATCTGTGATTTGATCTTGTGCAATCCCTTCTTGAATCGAACCGAGCTGGACTCCGATCTTTTTCCCCTTCAAGTCTTCAAGTGATTGAAGCGAATCATCTTTTGACAAGATCAAGTTCACCGCTGTGAAATAAATATCTGAGAAATCGGCATTTTCTTTACGCTCTTCTGTCGGAGTCATCCCCGCCATGACGAAGTCGACTCGACCTGCATTGAGGGCTCCAAGTAAGCTTCCGAAATCCATATCTTCAATTTTCAATTCATATCCCATGTTCTCTGCCACTTTTTTGGCGATATCGATATCAAATCCGACAATCTCGTCGCCATTCGCTGTATCGACGAACTCATATGGGAAGTAATCGGCACTTGTACCCATGACGATGACTTTGTCATCCTCACCATCGGTCGATGTCGATCCTCCTTCGTTCACGTCTGCCCCACACGCGACTGAGAACGCGGCCAGTCCTGCTAAACATAATGCTAGAAAACCTTTTTTCATCTTCATCTCCCTTTCATAGTTGAATGATAATTATCAGAACTTTAACAAAATTATGACATATGTGTGAACGTAGCTCAACTGTTCTATGACACATCAGTTGTCCGACTTGTGTCTTCAACCACTATATACACATAATTATTACTTGTAAAGTATATTCATGCAAATTATACAAAAAAAGAAGGTCACATTCGCTCGAAAGCGAAATATGTGACCGTTCCATTGTCGCGTGACCCATACGGTTGCACCTGTTTGACCGAAGTCATCGGAATGGCACTATACACATGTGGATAACGTTCTCCATCCTCATCCAACTCATAATGTAGCAGTTGACCAAGTCGGTTGACGTGTAACGATACGAGAACGACCGCTTCACCCGAATACGACTTTTTGACGACCTTTCCAATCTGTTGCGGCGTACAACATTTAATCGTCCCTTCAGATTGAAGTGACGGTTCATTGATCTCACCGCGTGACAGGGCAATCATATATTCTGCCTCCGTCATGATTTTGATGACTGGTTCCATATACCCTGCCCCTTTTCACAAAAGCGCAAAGGCAGTGCCTTTGCGCCGATGCTTGATTATGCGAAGTAGATGTCGAACAATGTTTGCAATTGGTCGACGAGCTCTTCAGCAGTCGATGACTCGATTTCACTACGCTCTACCATCGTCACGATGTTGCCATCCTCAAGAAGTGCGATTGACGGTGAAGACGGTGCATATCCTTCAAAATACTCACGTGCACGATCTGTCGCTTCACGGTCTTGACCAGCAAACACGGTCACGAAATGGTCAGGCTTCACACCTTCCATCTTGTTGACGTATGCGGCAGCTGGACGAGCAATCCCGCCTGCACACCCACAAACCGAGTTGACGAGGACGAGTGTCTTCCCTTCTTTTTTCAGTGCTCCGTCTACTTCTTCCGGTGTCGTGAGCTCTGTGTATCCTGCAGCACGTACTTCGTTACGCGCTTGTTCGACTACATCTTGAAAATATAATTGAAAATCCATGTTGTTTCCCCTTTCGACATTTCGTCTGTACTCCCTTATTTTACGTCTTGTTCTACCTCGAGGACAAGTCTATCGCTCAATTCACGTTCTAAGAACGGGTCTGCCCCTAACATCTGTTTGAAAGCAAGGTAACGTGCCTTCGTCTCTGCGCTCGCCTGACGGTTCGTCAAGTAGGCACGAATCATGATATTTTTCGGCGTATGCTCGAGGTCGATGAATTCGAGCAGCTGGACATCATACCCGACAAGTCCAAGCAGTTCAGCCCGAATGGAATCGGTCGCGAGTGAGGCGAACCGTTCTTTGATCAAGCCATGTTGGAGCATCACGTCTAAATTCGACGCTTGAATTTGACGATTCAATTCCTTTTGACAACACGGAACGCTCAAGATGACTTTCGCGCCCCAGCGGACGGCACGTGCCAACGCCATGTCTGTCGCCACATCACATGCATGAAGGGTCACGACCATATCAACAGCTGTTTCCCCTTCATATTCATTAATGTCTCCGACTAAAAATTCGAGCCGTTCATATCCTAAGTCTTTCGCAATCGATGCACACTCTTCAATGACCTCTTTCTTCAAATCGAGCCCTGTGATATGGACGTCATATCCTTTCATCTCATGAAGGAAATGATAGAGCGCGAACGTCAAATACGACTTCCCTGACCCGAAATCCAAGATTCGAACGGTACGGTCTGCCGGCAAGTATTTCAGTGAATCCTCAATGAACTCGAGGAAACGATTGATCTGTTTGAACTTGTCATACTTTTGACGCTTCACTTTTCCGTCCGTTGACTGAATGCCGAGTCGAATGAGAAACGGAACTGGCTCGTCGAGTGGAAGCACGTACTGTTTTTCCCGATTGTGGCTCAGTTGAACTTCTTTTTGAGCCGTCTGCTTTTCTTTCAATGTCACTTTGAACTTTTTCGATAATTGGAACTGGAGGTCGGAATCTTTTAACTGAAACTGTCCTTGTCGGAACGTTTCGAGAAGCTCATTCACTTCCGTGACAGCCTCATCTGGTGTCAAGTTTTTATGGTTCATCACCCGCTCATACTGATACTCGAACTGGATATGATACGCATTTCGTAGCATGACCGGTTTCAATTTGACCCGTCTGAGATCGCTAGATTTTTGACGGGGTTGACTGATGGTCGCCGACACGAGATGATTTGATTGTAAGACGTCTGCGAGACGCTCTTGTAACGCTTTATATTCCAATGGATTCAATCCTTTTTTAGAAATTTTGAAACATATCGTTTCACCTGTCCGTACATACTATTACACGAAGACGACGTTACGTCAAAGGAGGATACACATATGTTTAAAAAGATTTTATCATCAATCGGAATCGGTGCCGCAAAAGTCGACACACGCTTGAATGAGAGCCACTGTTCACCCGGTGGAGAACTCACTGGAGTCGTCCATATAGAAGGCGGTTCGGTCGAACAATCCGTCGACAGTATCTATCTCTTCTTCAATACGTTGTATAAACATGAGGTGAACGATAAGTCGACATACTCGACGTTCACGATTGAAAAAATCTTATTGAATGAAGCACCGTTTATGATTGGTCCCGGAGAAGTGAAAGAAATTCCGTTCACAGTCAACGTCCCGTTCAATACGCCACTCTCTGTGAGCCAATCGAAATCATGGATTGAAACGGGCCTTGATATCGCCCAAGCCGTCGATCCAAAAGATGAAGATGCGATCACCGTACAACCGAATGCAGTTCAACAAGTCATATTAGATGCGATGGACGAGCTCGGATTCCGTTTGAAGAAAGCCGACACGGAGATGCTCCCGGCACGTCATCGTTCGGGACGTCTTCCGATTGCCCAAGAACTCGAGTATTCAGCGAACGGTTCGCGATTCGGTCGCCAGTTAGACGAGGTAGAAGTTGTGATTCTACAAGACGAGGATGCCATCGAATTGCTCATTCAAGTCGACCGCAGTGTCCACGACCTCGGAAGTCTCTTTGCTGACTTGACGGGAACGGACGAGTCGACTCATCGTGTACGCTATGACGCCGCACGTTTATCAGTAGCTGAAGTTCGTCGCGACATCGAATCGATGATTGAACAATCGATTTAAGGAAATCACCAACACGCCATTTCTATGAATGGCGTGTTTTTCTGAGGTATTGAATTTAAGCATCCATTTTTTTTACAATGAACATATGGAATAAACCCTTTTCTGGAGGTGACTATATCTTGTTCGCTTTAATAATGATCGGGAGTCTTGGTCTTGCAACGCTTGCCTTACCGATTCTAGAGACCAGTCTTTCTGAGTCACTCGCCTATTTCACGCTTGGTGGACTCGAGGTGCTGATTGGTTTGATTGCCATGTGTCTCATGCGCAATCCGTCGACAAACGCCTTATCATTCATGAAGTTCATGCCCTATCTTGTACTATTGATTCATTTCCCTACCTCACTCCTTTTGCTTTGGATTTCTTCGGTCAGACATGATGGGGTTTCTGCATTTTCATTAAACTATATTTTTATATACTGGATGTTCCTTCTCGTGTTCGTCGTAGTCAGCAGATTGACGTACCGTGTCCATCAACGACGATTCGAAGGTGCATGATTAGAAAGGATGATTCTACATTGGATCTACTTCAATTTCTTTACGACCGAGCAATTCCACTCACACTATTCACGACGCTCGGCCTATTCAGTCTCATGTTTGCGTTCGCACTATATAAATCCAAACCACGACTCTCCAAAGGACTCGTCACAATGGGCATGTCTTTCTCGTTCCTTCTCTTACTGATCTCAGCCGTAAGCTTCGTCTTCACGGTATTCCTTGGCTATAACTCATAAGAAATGGAGGCACCCTACTGGGGCGCCTCCATTTTTTAATCAATATACGGTATATGTGTTCGGGTCAATCGACTCGAGTGAGTGCTTGATCGCTTGTAAGAACTGACCTGCGACGAGACCGTCAAGGACACGATGGTCGACAGACATACAAAGGTTGACCATATCGCGTGCCGCGAACATCCCGTTCATCCAGACCGGACGCTTCACAATCGACTCGACCGATAGGATTGCCGCTTGTGGGTAATTCAAGATTGGTGCCGATTGAATCGAACCAAACGCACCCGTGTTGTTGATGGTGAATGTCCCACCACGCATCTCTTCAGCCTTCAAGCGGTTCTCACGCGCTCGCGTTGCCACGTCTTGAAGGGAAACGGCTAGTCCTTTAATATTCTTCTCATCCGCTTGGCGAATGACCGGAACGTATAGGGCGTCGTTTGCCGCGACGGCTACCGAGAGATGGATGTCTTGGTGAACTTTGATGTGATCTCCTGCCCACTCCGAATTCATCATCGGATACTTCTTCAATGCTTCGATGGCTGCCTTCATGAAGAATGGCATGAACGTCAATTTGACGCCTTCCCGTTTCATGAACTCATCTTTCAACTTTGCACGGGCTTCGACGAGGTTCGTCACATCCACTTCAATCATGAGCCATGCGTGTGGAGCCTCGTGTTTCGAGCGGACCATATTGTTCGCAATCGCTTGACGTACCCCGGCTGTCGGAATCGATTCATAACGGCCAGATGAAGTCGATGATGATGCGACCGGTTGTGACGGTTCAACGACAGGACGTGGTGCCTCAGTCGGAACGTCCAACTTCGTCTGTACCATCGTCTCTTGGACAGGCGCTTGTGTCGCTTTCTCAGAAGTCGATGCCGGACGTCCTTCTGATAAGTAACGAAGAATATCTTTCCGCGTGATCCGACCGCCTAGACCGCTTCCGCTCAGTTCATTCAAATCGATATCGTTCTCATTGGCGAGTCGGATGACGGCAGGAGAGTATCGACCGTTTCCACTTTGTTTTTTCGGTGCAGTGGCGACAGCTTGCTTAGAGACGGATTCTGCAGGTGCCGTTTCTGCAATCGGTTCTGTCTTCGTCTCAACTGCAGCTTCCTCCGCGCTCTCGACTTCCATCGTCAATACCGGTGTCCCGACGCTGACGGTCTCCCCTTCTGGAATGAGAAACTCTTTGACGACTCCTGCGCTAGTCGCAGGAATCTCTGCCGTCACTTTGTCCGTCATGACTTCCGCGAGTGGTTCATATTCTTCCACACGGTCTCCCGGTTTGACGAGATAGGTCGTGATTGTTCCTTCTGTCACACTCTCCCCAAGTTGGGGCATAGTAATCGTTTGTTCCATGGAGATGCCTCCTTAAAACGCCGCGAGCTGACGCGCCCGCTCGGCAATTTTTTCTGGGGATACGATAAAGAATTTTTCCATCGGTGGTGCATACGGCATTGCCGGCACATCGGGGCCAGCCAAACGCTCAATCGGCGCATCGAGTTCGAAGAGCGCCTTCTCCGCGATAATCGCCGCCACTTCTCCGATGATGCTTCCTTCTTTGTTGTCCTCCGTCACGAGTAGCACTTTACCAGTCTTCTTGACCGATTCGATGATCGCTTCTTGGTCGAGCGGGTAGACGGTACGAAGATCAAGGATGTGCGTGCTGATTCCTTCTTCTTCGAGCGTTTTCGCAGCCTCTTGTGCCATATGCACGCAAAGACCGTACGTGATGATCGTGATATCGTCACCTTCCCGTTTGACAGCGGCCTTACCGATTTCAACCGTGTATTCGTCCGTCGGCAATTCCGCCTTCAAAAGACGATAGGCACGCTTATGTTCAAAGAAAAGAACAGGGTCGTTCGAACGGATTGCTGCTTTCAACAATCCCTTCGCATCGACAGGGTCAGATGGAATGACGACTTTAAGACCTGGCGTCGAACTGAACATCGCCTCGACTGATTGCGAGTGATAGAGAGCCCCGTGAATACCCCCACCGAAAGGAGCACGGATGACCATCGGACATGTCCAATCGTTGTTTGAACGGTATCGAATTTTTGCCGCTTCTGAAACGATTTGGTTCACTGCTGGCATGATAAAGTCTGCGAATTGCATTTCTGCGATCGGTCGCATGCCGTACATGGCAGCCCCGACTCCGACTCCGGCAATCGCACTCTCAGCGAGCGGTGCGTCGATGACACGATCCTCTCCATATTTTTCAATCAACCCTTGTGTGGCACGGAATACACCACCACGAACGCCGACGTCTTCCCCGACGACGAAGACGTTTTCGTCGCGCTCCATTTCCTCATGAATCGCTTCATTGATCGCTTCGATAAACGTTTTCATCATTTTTCCTCCTCATAGACGTAATCCAGTGCAGATTCAGGCGATGCATACGGTGCTTTGTCCGCATATGTCGTCGCTTCATTCACTTCAGCATCGATTTGTGCATCGATTTCAGCAAGTGTATCCGCCGTTGCGATTCCGTCGTTCACAAGTCGTTGACGGAACAATTGAATGCCATCCCGCTCTTTTAACCCTGCCAATTCTTCTGCTGAACGGTATGCTTTGTCATCATCATCTGATGAGTGTGGCACGAGACGTTCAACTTCTGCTTCGATTAGCGTCGGTCCTTCTCCGCGAAGTGCACGTTCACGCGCTTCCTTCACGACCGCATAGACAGCAATCGGGTCTGTCCCGTCGACTGTCACACCTGGCATGCCATATCCTTTCGCTCGATCTGACACGCGCTCGCATGCCAACTGTTTTGTAAGTGGAACCGAGATTGCATATTTGTTGTTCTCACAGAACAAGATGACCGGCAACTTATGGACACCTGCAAAGTTTGCGCCTTCATGAAAATCTCCTTGGTTAGAGGACCCTTCCCCGAACGAGACGAATGTAACGAGCTCTTCCTTTTTCATCTTCGCCGCAAGTGCAATTCCGACTGCATGGGGGACTTGTGTCGTGACCGGAGACGAACCCGTTACGATACGATGCTCTTTCGAGCCGAAGTGACCAGGCATCTGACGACCACCTGAGTTTGGATCTTCCGCTTTCGCGAATGCCGATAACATTAAATCTCTTGATGTTTGACCGAAGTGAAGGACGACCGCCACATCACGATAGTAAGGTAGGACATAATCAATCCCTTTCTCGAGGGCGAACGCCGCACCAACTTGCGCCGCTTCTTGTCCTTGACATGAGACGACGAATGGGATTTTCCCGGCGCGGTTCAACTTCCACATCCGTTCATCAATTTTACGTGCACGAACCATCGTTTCGTACATCGCCAATAAATCTTGTTTTGTTAAACCAAGCTCTTCATATGAGTTTACAGTCATTTGTTCCATCCTTGTTCCTCCTTAGGCGTGAATCGGTAATCCATCGACGGCGAGAGCCGCTTCTTGGAAGGCTTCGCTCAGTGCAGGATGCGGGTGTACAAGTTGTCCCATCTCCCAAGCCGTCGCATTTAAGACGAGCGCGAGGCCACCTTCTGTGATGAGTTCGGTCGCTTTCGGTCCGACGATATGAACACCGAGAAGGTCATCTGTCTCTTGATCTGAGACGAGTTTGACGAATCCGTCGGCTTGCCCTTCAATTCTTGCTTTCCCGAGCCCATTGAAACGGTACGTTCCTGTCTTGACGTCATGTCCAGCCTCTTTTGCCGCTTCTTCTGTCAAACCGACCGAAGCGACTTCAGGGACACTGTATACACAGCGTGGAATGAGCGCGTAATCGAGCGGTGTCGGCTCAAGACCGAGAATCGTCTCGACTGCCTTCACACCTTCTTCAGAAGCGACGTGGGCGAGTTGCAACTTCCCGATACAGTCTCCAATTGCGAAGATATGACGTTCCTTCGTCCGATACTGGCTATCGACTTGAATGATACCGTTCTCTACGACGATTGACGTGTTTTGAAGACCTAAGTCTTCCGTATTGGCGACACGCCCCACTGAGACGAGGACACAGTCCACGCTCAACATCTCCTCACCTACAGCGAGCTCCACCGCATCGTCGTGAATCGATGTACGTTCAGCGTCGACCGTCACGCTCTTCTTCACGCGGACTCCGCGCTTTTTCAAAAGACGCTCCACTTCACGCGAGACTGCTTTGTCCTCGAGTGGGAGTAATCGATCGCCTACTTCGATCAATGTCACGTTCACATCAAGGTCGACGAGCATGGACGCCCATTCGACTCCAATGACCCCTCCACCGACAATCGCAATCGATTCAGGTAGCGTTTCAAAAATGAGGAGGTCGTCCGAATTCAAAATCCGTTTGTGATCGAACGGCAATCCAGGAAGTTCACGAGGAATCGACCCTGTTGCGATAATCAGTTGATTCGGCAAAATCAGTTCTGATTCACCGCTTTCATCCTCAACGGATACAGTCCCTGGTTGTGGTGAGAAGATACTTGGTCCAAGAATAGAGGCCTTTCCGCGGAACACTTCGATTTTCCCTTGTTTCATCAAATGTTCGATTCCCTTTTCTAGTCCAGCCACAAGATCACGCTTATACGTTTGAGCGCGTTCCATATTGAACGTCACATCTCCCGTCTCAACGCCATATGTCGCACTTTGCTTCGCTGTTTGATAAACATGTGCAGCTTTTAAAAGCGCCTTCGTCGGGATGCATCCTCTATGTAAGCAGGTGCCACCTAACTTTCTCGCCTCGACGATTGCGACAGATTTTCCTGCCTGGGCCGCCTTGATTGCAGCCACATATCCTCCTGGTCCTCCACCGATGACGACAACATCAAATTCTCGTGCCATGTGTATCCCCCTCATAAACTCGTGCGGTCTCTTCGTTCTCGATGACGCGAAGTGCACCTTCAGCCAACGCTTTAAGCTCATCTTCACCCGGATACACGTGTACCGGCGCGAGATAAGTGACACGCTCCTTGATTTTTTCAGTCAGCCACTCGGAATATGCGATTCCGCCCGTCAGTAAGATGGCATCCACACGACCACATAATGTCGCGCCGTGTTTTGAAATCTCTTGAGCGACACGATAAGCCATCGTCTCATACAACAGTCTCGCCTCGTCATCACCTGATTCAACCCGTTGCTCGATTTCAATGGCATCGAATGTACCGAGATGAGCAAACAGACCACCTTGACCGACAATTTTCTTTTTCATTTCCGATTCTTTATACCTGGTACTATAACATAGTTCTACTACCTGTCCAACAGGAATCGAGCCAGCACGCTCCGGCGCGAGCGGTCCATCTCCGTCGAGACCATTATTCACGTCGATGACTCGACCTGCCGTATGGGCACCGACCGTGATTCCTCCACCAAGATGCGCAACGATAAGATTCAACTCATTGTAATCGCTTCCATTTTCGGCCGCGAATCGTTTCGCGACAGCCTTTTGATTGAGGGCATGGAAAATGCTACGACGATTGATTTCCGGCATGCCTGTCTTTCGGGCCAATTCGCCCATCTCATCGACGACGACCGGATCCACAATGAAACTAGGAATCCCTTCAGCTCCCCCGATTTTCGAAGCGATCAGACCACCGAGATTCGATGCATGCATCCCAAAACGTCCGCTCGTCAAATCTTCACGCATGAGTTCATTGACCGTATACGTTCCAGACGTCATCGGTGCAAGCAAGCCACCACGACCGACGATCGCGGTCAAATCATTGACCGCGATGCCCGTCTCTTCTAACAAGGCGCGTACTTCTTGCTCACGATGAGGCAACTGCTCTGGAAGTGTGAGACCCGTCACATCGATTGAATGTCGGACCGTACGTGTCATCACTTCTTCCTTCCCATCAAACAATCCAACTTTCGTCGAGGTCGACCCTGGGTTGATTGCAAGAATTAGCCGTTTTGTCATCTTAGCGTCTCCCTAGAATGCTTTTTTCAACTTTAAGGAACTGGCTGCGTGAACGCGACATCATGTGAATCCGCTCTTCCGCCATCTTATCGGCCGCTACATGCGTTGGTACACCATCACGTTCTGCGATTTCAAAGACGCGCATCATGTTGTCATAAATGAGTTCGACTTTCTTCATTGCCCGTTCACGGTTGTAGCCTTCAAGTTCGTCCGCGACGTTGATGACACCACCTGCATTGATGACGAAGTCTGGTGCATAAAGGATTCCGTTCTCGTCGAGCACGTCTCCGTGACGATCTTCTGCTAATTGGTTATTGGCAGCGCCTGCGACGATTTGTGCTTTCAATTGTGGAATCGTTTTGTCGTTGATGACGGCACCGAGAGCACATGGTGCAAAAATATCACATTCGACCGCATAAATCTCATCTGGTTTGACGACCGTCGCACCAAAGTCTGCTTCTGCACGTTTGAGTGCTTCCTCATTAATGTCGGTCACAATCAAATGAGCACCCTCTTCATGGAGGTGACGGCACAAGTTGTAGGCAACGTTTCCAACACCTTGAACAGCGACGGTTTTCCCTGCGAGCGACTCAGTCCCGAATTTCCATTTCGCAGCAGCTTTCATTCCACGATACACACCATATGCCGTGACCGGTGAAGGGTTACCACTTGAACCGAATGCAGGACTGACGCCTGTGACGTAATCCGTTTCCATGTGAATGAAGTCCATGTCGGCAACTGTTGTATTTACATCTTCAGCCGTGATGTAACGACCACTAAGAGATTGAACATATCGTCCGAATGCACGGAAGAGCGCCTCTGATTTATCTGTCTTCGCATTTCCGATGATGACGGCCTTCCCGCCCCCAAGGTTGAGACCCGCTGCAGCATTTTTATATGTCATTCCTTTTGCGAGACGCAACACATCCGTGAGTGCCTCTTGTTCTGATTCATAGTTCCACATACGGAGTCCACCGAGAGCTGGCCCGAGCGTCGTGTCATGGATGGCGATGATCGCCTTTAGTCCAGACGCTTGGTCTTGGCAAAATACGATTTGCTCATAGTCCTCAGATTGTAAGACATCAAAAATACGGAAGCGTGGCTCTGTGTTTGTTTCCATCATGATTAATTCCTCCTGTTAAGTACGATTAATGTTTAGCATGTAACAAAGCGAATGCGAGGGAATATAGCTTCGCTTCGGCAGTATCGGCACGACTTGTCAATACAACAGGGGCAGATGCGCCGACGACAATCGCCGCTACGCTCGCCTCTGCGAAATACATGATTGATTTATAAAGGACGTTGCCGACCTCTATGTAAGGTACGACTAATAAATCGGCTTGACCGGCAACTTCACTGTTGATTCCTTTTTGCTTTGCTGCAACCATGTCGACAGCGTTGTCGAGCGCGAGCGGTCCATCTACGACACAGCCCTTGATTTGTCCACGTCGATTCATTTGGCTAAGTAGTGCCGCATCGAGAGTCGCATTCATTTGTGGATTGACTACCTCGACTGCTCCAATGGCTGCGACTTTCGGCGATTCGTAACCGATGTCATGCATCGCTTCTACCGCATTGTGAATAATTTCGACCTTCTCTTCGAGTGTTGGTGCGATATGAATCGCCGCATCCGTCACTCCAATCAACTTTTCACGATTCGGAATTTGGAATAGTGCGATGTGGCTGAGCGTCCGCTTCGTACGGAGTCCAGCTTCACGATTAAGGACGGCTTTCATAAATGTCGATGTCGACACCATCCCCTTCATGAGGACGTCCGCCTCTTTATTTTTCACAGCTAATGTGGCACGTCGCGCAATCTCAACGTCACCTTTCGCATGTAAAATATCGACGGCTGACTCATCGATTCCATGCTGTTCACATAACTTTCGGATCTCTCGAGCTTCACCGAACAAAATGAAGCGTGACAACCCATGATCCGTAGCGAGTTTTACGGCCCGGATGACTTCTTCGTCCGCTGCCCCCGCAATGGACACGGTACAGCCTTCTAACTCTTTTGCGTTCGCCAGCATCCGTTCAAAATTCATCATTGTCCCCCCTTGCTCTCTACACTATATCATAAGCAAGTTTGTTTCCTAAATTGTAAGCGCTTTATAATGCGGATAACCATGCAAATTAATGCTTACCGTGCATAAATTTTCCTGCAAATTATTGCATGGTGTCAAGCTTGTTGTATAATGTTCGAATCGAAATCTTCAATCGGCGGGCTGCTTCTGATTTGTTGCCACTTGCCTCTTCAATTGCTCGTTCAATCAAATCGCGTTCATATTTTGCAACGGCCTCGTGAAACGTTCCAGATTCGACCACTTTTTGACTCGTGGAACGATTGGATAACTGCAAATGATGTGGGGCAATCCACTGTTCGGAGCTTGCCATATAAATCATCGCACGACCGATCACATTCTCCAGTTCTCGCACATTCCCTTTCCAATGCTGGCTCTTCAGTAATGTTAAAGCATCTTCGTCAACGCCGCGTACACTCCGACCGTATTCTTGATTCAGTTTCCGGATCATCCGTTCACATAGTGCCTCGAGTTCATTCAGTCGCTCACGTAATGGTGGGATATGGATCGGCATCCGATTGATTCGGTAATACAAATCTTCCCGGAATGTTCCGTCTGCTACTTTTTGTTCGAGATCGGCATTCGTTGCGGCAATGATTCGGACATCGATTGGGATTGCCGTCGTCCCTCCGACACGGACAATTTCATTTTCCTGGAGGACACGTAAAAGCTTCACTTGGACATCAAGAGGGAGCTCTCCGATTTCGTCTAGAAAGAGTGATCCGCCATCCGCTTCTTCGAAATATCCGGTTTTCCCGCCTCGTTTAGCTCCACTGAAGGCTCCATCTTCATAACCGAATAGCTCACTTTCAAGAAGGGTAGGTGAAATCGCCGCACAGTTCACGCGAATGAACTTTTTATACTTTCGAGGAGATTCCCCGTGAATGGCATGGGCGAACAGTTCTTTTCCTGTTCCCGATTCTCCACGAATCAATACCGTCACTGGGGTCACAGCGGCAAGTTTCGCCTGCTCGATGACAAATCGCATGGCGTCACTCGTAGCAATGATATCGGCAAACTGATATTTGGCTTCTAGATTCCGGATGCGTGTTTTTGCCTCCTGCAATTCATCACGTAGGGCACGAATCTGAGATACGTCACGGATGACCCCAACCGAGCCTCGCAACTTACCTTCGACGATGATCGGTTCTGCATTCACAAGAATATCTCGTCTCGTCGCCCCAATTTGCATCCGAATGTCTCGAACGCCTTGCCCGGTCGATAGTACTTTCAAATGGACGCTTTCCTGCATTCCGATATCTGCCGTCGCTGGTTTGTCGACCACATCTTCTTTTTTGAATCCGGTCAACCGTGTATAAGACGGATTGATCAAAATCGTGTTACCGTGATGATCTGCGACCGATATGGCCTCACTCGTACATTCAATGATGGCCTCGAGCATTTGTTGATTCTGTTTCAATCTTTCAACCACAATCCGAATAAATTCCCCTGGTAAGACGACCGCATCTTTGAAATGATCCTTTAATTGTTCAAACGTTTGATGTTTCCCCGTCGTTTCGATGACAAAATCTAGTGTCGCATCCGCATACTGTTTCCAATCGTCCGCCACAGATATGCCATAACTTTTAGCAAGGGCTATTCCTTCAGCAGATGCATCAGAATCTACGACCGCTACAATCGTCGCAAGCGGCGAATCCATCAGCATATGAAGGACTTCGGTCCCCCCTTTTCCTGCCCCCACAATCATCAATCGTTTATTCATACATATTCCCCCATCATCATTCTTCTCTATTTCATGCTACTGAATCCGCACCTGATTCGCAAGCTGCCCAAAAATAGACCGTGTCGAACAGATCGATTTCTGTTAAAATAATGTATGGTAAAGGAGGAGATTGCATGCGTTTTATCGCGCTTCTAATCTTAATCGTCCCTGGGTTATTAGGTGTTTACGGAATCAAATTGCTACGTGATAGCTTCTTTTTGAAGACGAGCGCACCGTTTTCATGGTTCGATTCACTCGCTGCCGCCTCCATGTTGCAGGGGACCTTTGGGCTTCTGCTCGCCATGGGCGGGATCGGATTTGTAGCCGGCTATATTTTTAACCGCGACAAAAAAACAGGAAAAGTACAACGCCTCGACTCATAAGCACACAAAAAAAAGGTTCCCTAACTTGACTTCATTTCAAGTGCGGAACCTTTTATTCATATTGAATTGTGATCACTACGGATGATCTCCTTTCAAACTACGTTACTTACTTTGACATGAAATCCAACGTCTTCTTAATGAAGAAGTATGAAAGAACTTTAGTAACTGCCGTCTTGCGTGAACGGAATCTTACCATTCGAGTTACTAACTGATTTACTTATCGGGTCATGTCGAACCATCCATCGTGAAGTCGAACGCTTGCCATAAACTGTTCAACGGTTGACAACACTCCTTTTGGTTAACTGAACGATTGTTTTTTCCTATATCAACCCCTAGCTTCGAGTTGATGATAGAATCGCCTCGCGAATGAGCGACTGTCGCGACCTCACGTCGGGACATTAACGACTTGAGGTGTCGTTCCCACCTCTGAGCTATAATCGGATAGCGAACCGAGATGATTTGGTTTCTTCAAACGTTGCTCCGGAACAAGTTTGAAAAGCGTTCATCTGACGCTTGTCCAAGTAACTTGGTACATCTTTATTATAACAAAGGCCCACCATTTTGCAAGCGCTTTCTTTCATAAAGTAAATAAATCTGAAAGTAATTGTTTCATCAAAAAAGACTAAGTCCCATCACGACTTAGTCCTCATGAAATGATTCAATTATTCTTAAACGATACATACGTGACGAAGTACGAGATAAACTCCGAGTTTTTCGGGCTTCGCTCACGCTCCGGTCGCCCTTCGAACATCTCATGATCGCGCATGCCGTTCTCCCATGCCGTCTTGATTGCATGACGCATTGCTCGTTCTACACGAGAAGATGTCGTCTCATGCTCTTTTGCGACCATCGGATATAATTCTTTCGTGATGAGACCGAGCAAATCTTGCCGTTCTCGCACGTAAATGACAGCTTGACGGATATACTTGAACCCTTTGATTCGCGGAGAGATTCCGAGTTGCTGAAGCAGGAGTGAGATTTCAATTTCTTCTGGCGTCATTCCGTCGAATTCTCGATTTGTTCCTTCTGACAATTCACGAATTTTCGTTAATAACTGTTGAATATTGAACGGTTTGACGAGAAAATAAGAGGCCCCGAGTTGCACGGCCTGTTTCGTCACTTCATCTTTTCCAAACGCGCTCAACATGATCACTTCCGGTTTGTCATCACCTAATTCTTCATTTAGGCGTTGCAATACTCCGATTCCATCCAAATGCGGCATGATAATATCGAGTAAGAGTACATCCGGTTGGTGTGTCTTGACGACATCCAAGCATGTTTCTCCATCGTGTGCCGTACCTACGACACGAAGATCAGGCTCAGATTCTAGTTGTCGGCTCAACAAATCGACGATTTCTCGATTGTCGTCCGCAATACATAATGTAATCACTTATGACACTCCTTTGATGAACTTCTGTTTTACTTGTTGTGACATCTCAAGTAATTCTTCGACGTGTTGCTTCGTCAAGTCTGTCATTTGAGCGCCAGCAATCATGCGACCCAATTCGTCGATTCGACTTTCACGGTCGAGGGACGTCACATTTGTTTTCGTCCGTTCATTCGTTTCGGTTTTAGTAATGTAAAGATGTTGGTCTGCCATCGCAGCAACTTGTGCCAAGTGCGTGATACAGAGGACTTGAGAGCCGACAGAAAGTCGGAAGATCTTTTCACCCATCGCCTGCGCGACACGTCCAGAGACTCCTGTGTCGACCTCGTCAAAAATAATGGAGGCCACGCCGACCGTTCTTGAAAAGATGGATTTGAGTGCGAGCATGACACGGGAAAGCTCACCTCCTGAAGCGACTTTTGCGAGCGGTTTGAACGGTTCTCCAACGTTCGTCATCATGTAAAACTCCACGTCATCTAAACCATCTTGTTTAAGCGATGTGGTTTTGAAACGGACCTCGAACGCTGTTTTTTCCATATATAGTTCTTTCAGTTCTCGATGAATCGCATGCTGAAGCGACTCCGCAGCCACCTTACGCGCTGAAGAGAGTCTCATACCAGCATCTCTTGCAATCTGCTCTAATCGAATGAGTTCATCTGAGAGCGTCTGTAAATGCTCTTCCCGGTTCGTCATCGACTTCAATTCATCCGACACTTGTTCGCCATAGGTGATGACTTCTTCGATGGTCGTCCCATACTTTCGTTTCAATTGCTGGAAAAGAGCCAATCGTGACTCAATCTCATCCAATCGAATCGGGTCAAATTCGAGCGAATCTAACTGGTCCCGGAGTTGAAACTTTGCATCCTCCAACAAATAATAAGCGTTAGAGATAGTTTCCGATACAGATGTCAAAGACGAAGAGAGCTGTGACGCCTCTTCCATCTCGCGCATCGCCACTCCGATTTGATCGAGTCCATTTGACTCCTCGGCAACCGCCTCATACGAGAGACGAATGTGTTGATGAATGCGTTCAAAGTTGGCCAATTCATCCCGTTCTTCTGTCAACGCCTGTTCTTCCCCAACTTTTAATTCAGCCGCTTCGATTTCTTTCGTTTGAAACGACAAAAGATCCATTCGTTGAGCAAGCTCCTGCTCACTTTGACTAAGACGCTTCAATTCATCGGCGACTTGTTTCCAAGCCGCAAATGCCGTTTGATATTCCTCGACTAACGGACTGATTTCTTTTTCGGCGAAATGGTCTAATATGCCAAGGTGAAATTCCGCATCCATTAAATGTTGATGTTCATGTTGACCGTGAATATCGACCAGGAGCCGTCCGAACTCCCGTAACGTCGAGAGCGGCATCATTTTCCCGTTCACACGGCAGACGCTCTTCCCGCTACTATGTAGGTCTCGACGTAAGATGACTGTCCCATCTTCAACATCGATGCCATATTGTTCGGCCGCTTCGATGACCGGGTGATCCGGTTCAATCATGAACAGACCTTCGATTTCAGCTTTATCTTGACCATATCGCACGAACTCACTTGAGCCACGTCCTCCAACAAGCAATCCAATCGCATCCAACAAGATCGATTTACCGGCACCTGTCTCACCCGTGAGCACAGTCATACCTCGATTAAACGGAATGTTTAATTCGTCAATAATCGCAAACTGTTTGATTGATAGTTCTGCTAACATACGTACGTTCACCTCATAACATTCCGAGTAGTCGATCGATGATTTGCTTCGCTTTCTCTTCATCACGTGCAATCATTAAAATCGTATCATCTCCACACACCGTTCCAATCAATTCATCCCAAGATAAATGATCGATCAAGACACCGATTGCATCAGCATTCCCCGGAAGCACTTTCATGACGACCAAATTTTGAGCAGAATCGACCGAGACGAAACTGTCACTAAGGATTCGCTTCATTTTACCGTATGGATTAAAACGTTGATCCGCAGGCAAGCTATATTTATACCGTCCATCGTTCAATGGGACTTTGACCAGATGTAACTCTTTAATATCCCGAGACACGGTTGCCTGTGTGACCGGATACCCCGAGCGACGTAGCTCATCCACTAACTCATCTTGCGTCTCGATTTCTCGATTCGTCACGATGTCTCGAATTTTAATCAATCGCTGTCCTTTGTTCATAAGCGCTGACACCTCATTTTTCGTTTCACATACACATTATCATTCTAAAGTATTGTCGAAAAAAGGTCTAGCATTCCAGGTGGGATTTCCACCATTCCCCATCTAGTAGACGAGTAAAGGAAAAAGCTACAGACGACGAGGTCTGTAGCATCATTTTATCCCTTAAGTTTGGCATGGGCCGCGTTTACGACCTCTTCGACTTGTAGCGATGGCGAGACGCCACCTACTCCTGTGTACCGAGCGAAGAGAAGAAACTCGATGTTCCCATCCCCTCCAGTGATCGGAGAGTAATCCAAAGCTTCGACAAAGAAGCCTTCCGATGCGAAGTATCGGACCATATCGCTTGCGACTCGTTCATGGACGTTACGGTCCCGAACAATTCCTTTTTTCCCGACATCGGCCTTCCCTGCTTCAAATTGAGGTTTGACGAGCGCCATGACGACACCGTCTTGCTTCAAAATTTGTTTCAACGGTGGCACCATCAGACGAAGCGAGATAAAAGAGACGTCAATCGTTGCGAAATCTGGTTTAATCGGGAACTGATCGGCCGTCGCGTGGCGGAAGTTCATCCGCTCCATGACGACGACGCGGTCATCGCTCCGTAGTTTCCAGGCAAGCTGATTATAGCCGACATCGACCGCGTACATTTGAGTCGCGCCGTTTTGAAGCGCACAGTCCGTGAACCCACCCGTCGATGAGCCGATGTCGATTCCGACTCGTCCAAAGACATCAAGCGGGAAGACGTCGAGCGCTTTCTCGAGTTTCAAGCCGCCACGTCCAACATAAGGAAGAACTTGACCCTTCACTTCGAGAGGGATATCATCAAACACTTTATCGCCCGCCTTGTCTAGACGTTCTGTCCCACTATAGACGAGACCGGCCATGACCGACCGTTTTGCCTTTTCCCGTGTTTCAGCAAGTCCACGTTCGACGAGCAATACATCTAATCTAGTTTTCTTTCTTTTTTCCATAATCCCTCACACATTCTGTCGATTTGTCTCCATGACGAACCGTTCAATCGATTCCGCCATTTGGGCAGGTCGCAGTCCAATCTCTTCTAGGAGCTGGTTGACACCGCCATGCTCGATATATCGATCCGGAATACCGAGACGTTGAATCCGTGGAAACGCTCCGGCTTCATTCGCGTGTTCAAGCACGCTACTTCCAAAGCCACCGGCGAGAGCAGCCTCTTCTAATGTCACGAGCGGAATCCCCTCTGCATAAAGTGAAGTCAGCATCGCATCATCGAGCGGCTTGATGCTACGACAGTTAATGACGCGCACACTGAGCTTACCTTCTAATAGTGCTCGGACTTCGAGGGCGTCTTGCACTTGGGGACCGAACGTCAAGATAGCGACATCTGTCCCTTCTGCCTCGACTTCCCAATCATCGAGTGAAATTTCTTGAAGCGTCTCACTCATCGGAACACCGATCCCTTCACCACGCGGGAAACGAATCGCAATCGGTCCACCATCGTAACGGAGTGCAGAATAGACGAGTTGTTGTAATTCTTCTTCATCTTTCGCCATCAAAATTCGAATGTTTGGCACGTGACGCATGAAGGCGATATCGAACACACCTTGGTGCGTCTCTCCATCCGCTCCGACAAGTCCAGATCGGTCAATCGTGAACACGACGTTCAAGTTTTGACGACAAATGTCATGGACTAGTTGATCATACGCGCGTTGGAAGAAGGTCGAATAAATCGAGACGACCGGTTTCAACCCTTGCGTCGCCTGTCCCCCAGCGAGGGTGACCGCATGTTGCTCGGCAATTCCGACATCAAACATACGCTCCGGGAATTTCTTCGTAAAGCAATCGAGTTTCGAACCGACACTCATCGCTGGTGTGATCAACGTCACCCGTTCGTCTGACTCAGCCACTTTCGTGATCGTCTCCGCGACGACTTTCGAATAGCTTGGTCCTTTCGGTTTGCCTTTGATGACTTCACCGGATTCAATTTTATAAGGTCCAAGACCGTGCCATGTTCCGACACCGTCCAATTCAGCCGGACGATATCCCTTCCCTTTTTTCGTAATGACGTGGACGAGAACCGGACCGTCGATTTTCTTCGCGTACTCAAGCGTTTCGAGCAAGTCTTTCAAATCATGCCCATCTGTCGGTCCAAAGTAAGTGAAGCCAAGTTCTTCAAAGAACGTTCCCGGAATGAGAGCAGATTTTAAGAGGTCCTTCACCCGTTCCCCGCTCCGTTCAAGTGAACTCCCGACGAGCGGGATGTGTTTGATGAGTGACTCCATTTCTTCTCGAGCATGCTTCAACTTGCGCGATGCCCGGATACGACCAAGCATATTATGCATCGCTCCTACGTTCGGCGCAATCGACATCTCGTTATCATTTAGAATGACAATCACGTTCTGTTTCTCGGCACCGATGTGATTGAGGGCTTCAAGTGCCATCCCCCCAGTCAAAGCACCGTCCCCGATGATGGCGATGGCACGATCGTTGGCGCGCCCTTTCAATTCATTCGCAATCGCAATCCCCATGGCTGCAGAGAGGGAAGTCGAACTGTGCCCTGTTTCCCACACATCATGCTCGCTCTCACAACGTTTCGGGAAACCACATAACCCATTGTATTGTCGGAGAGTATCAAACTGGTTCGTACGTCCTGTCAAAATTTTATGAACGTATGCTTGATGACCGACGTCCCATACGAGTTGGTCTTTCGGACTGTCAAATACACGGTGCAAGGCAAGCGTCAACTCTACAACTCCCAAGTTTGGCGCCAAATGCCCTCCCGTCACTGCCAATTTTTCAATCAAGAATCGTCTAATGTCTGAACCGAGCGATTCGAGCTCTGATACAGACATCCGTTTCAGGAACGACGGGTCTTGAATGGATGTCAAGTCCATAATGACCATCCTTTCTCCTCACATTTTACTGATTCGTACCTTACATTTTACAAGAATGTGACGGCATATGCCACACATTCCCCAAAACAAAGGTGACACGATGTGCTCATCGTGTCACCGAGGTCAATGATTTCGTTTCACTACAAATGATAGCATCTCAAGAAGCAACGGCGCTGGAACTGAAAGTGATTCAATTGCAGCGTGTGCCGCTCCCACTTCTTGCTCAAGAGCTTGCTTCGCTCCCTCTAAGCCGAGAAGCTTCGGATAAGTCGTCTTGTCATTCAATTCATCTGAGCCGACGCGTTTTCCGATTGCTTGTTCATCTCCGACGACATCGAGGATATCGTCTTGAATCTGAAAAGCGATGCCAAGATGACGTCCGAACTGTTTGAGGTGCATCCGATCTTCCACCGATGCCCCTGCCAAAATCGCACCGGCTTCAAGTGCATAGACGAGTAGCGCACCTGTCTTCCGTTCATGAATGGATTGGAGATCTTCAAGTGTGACGTCGTTCCGCTTTTCAGCCAGCATATCATCCAACTGCCCACCGACCATACCTGAGCTACCGGCCGCCAATCCGAAAATACGAATAATCTCGACGACATCTAGCGCAGGGAGTGGCATCTGTGTGAGAATACGGAATGCGTCCGTCAATAAGGCGTCCCCAGCCAAAATAGCGGTCGCTTCATCAAACTGACGATGATTGGTCGGTCGTCCACGACGAAGATCGTCATCATCCATGGCCGGCAAATCATCATGGATGAGTGAGTATGTATGAACCATCTCTAAACTCGCCGCCACCTCTCGTCCTCGCTCGAGTGACATGCTATACGTTTCAAGGACGGCATAGACGAGAGCAGGACGAATGCGTTTCCCGCCAGCCTCTAAAGAATACGTCATTGCGTCTCGTAATCGTTTCGGCATCTCACTCGACTCAATGAGTTCCTGCATCGCCAGTTCGACGGTCCGTTTCCACTTGTTCAAGTCATCGGTACGGTTCATGCGGATCCTCCTTTTTCACGAAGCGTCCCATCAAGTTCTAAAATTTCATCCATTTTTTTCTCGGCGGCAGAGAGTTTTGTCTGGCACAATGCAGACAAGCGGACACCTTCCTCATATAGGGTCATCGCTTCCTCTAATGGGACATCACCGCTCTCGAGTTGCGCGACGATCTGTTCGAGGCGCTCGAGCGCCGCCTCAAATGTCTGTTCTTTCTTCGTCACCGACAATCCTCTCCTTCACCTCAGCGATTGCATGACCATCCCGAAAACGAATCGAGACATCACCATCGCGTAATTGTTTCACGTTCTGCACATAGATCCCATCTTGTTCGATGAACGTATATCCACGTGACAAGACGGCGAGTGGACTGACTGCATGCAATCGTCCAACCTGTTGTGCAAATTGAAGCGTTGCTTGTTCTAATGGCTTCGTTCGACGGAGTCGCTCGACCATATGATTGACTTCTTCCCCTTGCTTGGACAACGTTTTTGAAAATCGTTTTACATCTAGCTGCTGTGACAACTGACGGAGCTGATGAGTGGCTTGGGTGAGATGTCGCCTCATCCCTTGCTCGAGACGGATTTCCGACTGGGCGAATCGTTCCCGTTTCTGAGATATCGTGTACCTCGGTGATTTTAATCCATAGCTATTGATCATCCGTTCCACACGGGTTCGCGAATCATCCAATTGGTCTCTGACGGCTTTGTGCAGATGGTTATCCAAACGTTCTACATCTTTTCGCTGCGCATCAATCATCGCGGTAGCGAGTTCAGCCGCCGCTGTCGGAGTCGCAGCCCGAACATCGGCAACGAAATCCGAAAGCGTAAAGTCTGTCTCGTGACCGACAGCAGAAATGATGGGAATCGTGGACGCATAGATTGCCTCCACCACAACATCTTCATTAAATGCCCAAAGCTCCTCGATAGAACCACCACCGCGACCGACAATGAGTACATCACAATCGGT
Organism: Exiguobacterium sp. 8H; assembly: GCF_902506255.1. Classification (GTDB taxonomy): domain Bacteria; phylum Bacillota; class Bacilli; order Exiguobacteriales; family Exiguobacteriaceae; genus Exiguobacterium; species Exiguobacterium profundum. Next base: position 984,609 of record NZ_LR733429.1, read on the forward strand.
GCGTTCGTTCATCCAGCGAATGGCAGAAGCAACTTGTGGAGCCGCCATTTCGCCCTGTACAGCAACAGGGGCCAACGTAATCGCCACATGTGGTGCACGACGTCGAAGTGTGGTTGCGATATCGTGTAGCGCCGCACCTTTTGGAGACGTCACGATTCCAACGCGCTCTGGAAACGTCGGGAGCGGGTGCTTCCGCTCCTCGTCGAACCATCCCATCTCCTCTAATTCACGCTTTCTCGCCTCATATCGCTCAAACAATAGACCGATTCCGTCTTGTCGCATCAATTCGACATATAGTTGGACATCTCCCGTAGCCTCATACATCGTCACCTTTGAGACGGCGATGACTTTCATTCCATCTTTCGGTTCGAATTGAAGTTGTTTGGCATCGCGAGAAAACATGACAGCTTTCATCCGAGACGCGTCATCTTTCAACGTGAAATAACAATGACCGGATGAATAACGTTTGAAATTTGAGATTTCACCGATGACCGCGACTTGTCGAAGCAATACATCATCATCAAGTTGTCGCTTCACATATCGAACAACTTCAGAAACCGGAAGTGGATTAGCCACGTGATGCAACCTCGACCGTATTATGCATGAGCATCGTGATGGTCATCGGACCGACACCACCCGGAACAGGGGTGATGGCACTCGCCTTCTCCTTAACAGCTTCATAGTCCACGTCACCGACTAGACGACCTTCGACCCGATTGACTCCGACATCGATGACAAGCGCGCCTGGTTTGACCATGTCTGCTGTGACTAAACCAGCGCGTCCGACCGCGACAATCAAAATGTCCGCTTGTCGTGTCATCTCACCGAGGTCAGCTGTTTTTGAATGACAATATGTGACCGTTGCTGATTCATTCAAGAACAACATGCCTACCGGTTTACCGACAATCTGACTACGACCGACGACGACAACGTGCTTTCCGGCGATCTCGGTCTGTGTTTTTGCGAGATGCAAGATGCCGTGCGGCGTGCACGGGAGTAGCGTATCAAGTCCGAGCATCATCTTCCCAACATTCTCAGGATGAAAGCCATCGACGTCCTTTTCTGGAGAGATGCGCATGATGACTCGTGTTTCGTCGATGTGTTTCGGCAGAGGGAGTTGCACGAGAATCCCGTGAACTTCTTCATCCGCATTCATCAAGTCAATCAAGTCAAGCAATTCCTTCTCGCTAATCGTCTCATCAAAACGGAGGACTTGTGAATCGATTCCGATTTCTTCTGCCGCCCGTTCCTTCCCGCGTACATAGCTATGACTTGCTGGGTCATCCCCAATCAACACGACTTTCAGTTTCGGTACGATGCCACGTGCGCGAAGTGCTGCCACACGTTCTTTTAACGTTTCTCGATATGATGCTGCCACTTGTTTCCCGTCGATCACTACTGCCATCTCTCTCATCCCCCGTTGTCTTTAGGTTTTTCTGTAGTTGGTCTGGTGTCTTATCTCTATTTTTTTAGTCTTCTTTAATGATGTTACCGAGTACGCCATTCACGAGTTTGCCGGCTTCTTCGTCCGCGAACAATTTCGCGAGTTCGACCGCTTCGTTGATGGTGACGTTTTCTGGAATCGTCTCGACGTATAACAATTCGAACGTTGCCATTCGAAGAATCGTACGCTCGACGTTTCCGAGGCGATCTAACCGCCAGTTTTTCAAGTTTTCAACTAGTAACGCATCGATATCTTCAATATGTTCTAGCGTCCCTGTGACGAGTTGTTCGTAAAACGGATCAGACTCTTCTCCATCCAATGCGAACTCGATTGCTTCGTCCACCTCTAATTTAGATACTTCGATTTGAAAAAGCGTTTGAATCGCTTTCTCTCGTGCTTCATGACGTTTCATTCAGTTACTCTCCTTTTACATGCTTTCATTGTGATAGTTTAGCATAAAGCACTCATAAATTCAGTACAAAAAACCAGGAAACCGAAATAATGTTCGGGCTTCCTGGTTCATGTTATTTTGCCAATGACATTTCTTTTTCAACGAATTTCGTATCGAACGTACCGATGCGGAACTGCTCATGTGCCATGACTTGTTGATGAAACGGAATCGTCGTTTTAATTCCCGAAACCGTAAACTCATCCAAAGCACGCAACATTTTCAGAATGGCCTCATCACGCGTTGGTGCATGAACAATCAACTTCGCTACCATCGAGTCATAGAACGGCGGGATCATCGCTCCTGCATAGAGTCCACTATCGACACGGACACCCATACCGCCTGGAACGATATATTGGTCAATCTTCCCTGCCATCGGACGGAAGTCCATAAATGGGTCCTCCGCGTTGATTCGACATTCGATGGAATGTCCTGAGAACGTAATGTCCTCTTGTGAGATGGCAAGCGGATGTCCGAGCGCCACTTCAAGCTGCGCTTGAACGAGATCGAATCCTGTGATCATCTCGGTGACGGGATGCTCGACTTGGATCCGGGTATTCATCTCCATGAAATAAAACTCGTTTGATTCTGGAACGTAAATGAACTCGATTGTTCCCGCTCCCGAGTACTGAATGGCTTTTGCCGCTTTGACGGCCGCATCCCCCATCAATTGACGTGTCGTTTCATCAATCGCAGGTGATGGCGCCTCTTCAACTAGTTTTTGCATGCGACGTTGGATTGTACAATCACGTTCACCTAAGTGAATGACGTTACCGAATTGGTCGGCTAGAACCTGCACTTCGACGTGACGGAACGACTCGATGAACTTTTCGAGATACACGTCACCATTCCCGAACGCCTGCTTCGCTTCTTTACGTGTCGCGACCAATCCTGAAACGAGTTCGTCCTCGTCTCGAGCGACGCGAATGCCACGTCCTCCACCGCCGGCTGTCGCCTTGATGATGACCGGATAGCCCATCTCACGCGCGAGTTCCATCGCTTCTTCGTCTGTGACGACACCACTTGAACCTGGAACGACAGGAACCCCTGACTCGATCATCGTTCGTTTGGCTTCATCCTTGATTCCCATTTTGCGAATCGCATAGCTGCTTGGGCCGACAAATTGAATTCCACACGCCTCGCACATCTCAGCGAACTCGGCATTTTCAGCCAAAAAGCCGTAACCCGGATGTACCATCGTCGCATCCACGGCGCAGGCGACTGATAAAATATTTGGGATATTCAAATAGGAGTCCTTCGATGGATTCGGACCGATGCAATAAGCCTCGTCAGCCAGATGAACATGTAACGCTTCACGATCTGCCTCAGAGAAGACAGCGACCGTCGGAATATTCAATTCTTTTGCTGCACGTATGATTCGAACCGCGATTTCCCCGCGGTTAGCAATTAATAATTTCATAACGACCTCACTTCACGCTGAAGAGCGGTTGACCGAATTCGACGAGATCGCCATCGGCGACTAACACCTCTACGATTTCGCCACTGATTTCCGCTTCGACATCGTTAAACAGTTTCATCGCCTCTAGAATACAAACGATTTGTCCTGACTCGACACGATCGCCGACGTTCACGAACGCTTCTTTATCCGGGGCCGGACGTGAATAGAACGTTCCAACCATCGGAGAGGTGATAGTACGATAAGACGCCTTTTCTTGCGTCGGTTCTTCTGTTTGTTCATTTACTTGAGGAGCAGGCGCAGGCGGTGCGAATGCTTGTGTCTGCATGATAGGCGCGCTCACTGTTTGTTGCGCTTCTTTCTTTAATGACAGTTTGAAATCAGATGTTTCAAGCTCCATTTCATGGACTGATGATTGGTCCAATAATTGAATAAGCTCTTTAATTTGATCGATTTGCATCTTTCTTACCCCCTGTTTATACCTGGTACTAATCTCTCCTTCACTATAACTGGTCAGACCAATGAATGCAACGAGAAAAAAAAGAGCACCCATTCATTCGAATGAGCACTCGTAAGGATTAACCGTTATAACGACCCATGAACTCTCCAGTACGTGTATCGACTGTCACTTTTTCACCTGGTTCGATGAAAAGTGGCACTTGAATGACATGTCCTGTTTCCACTGTCGCGTTTTTCTTCACGTTCGATGCCGTGTCACCTTTTACGCCTGGGTCTGCTTCGACGATTGTCAAGACAACGCTCGTTGGAAGCTCGATTCCAAGAATCTCCCCTTCGTAGTCCGCGATGCTGACTTCCATGTTCTCAAGCAAATATGGAAGTGCTGATTTGACTTGAGCGCTTGTCAATTCAAGTTGCTCGTATGATTCATTGTCCATGAAGACATACGTGTCGCCCATTGGATAAAGATATTGCATGCGTTTACGCTCGATGTGTGCGCGTTCGATTTTTTCTCCACCACGGAACGTCGTTTCTTGGATTGCACCGTTACGCAAGTTACGCATTTTCGTACGAACGAATGCCGCTCCTTTACCCGGTTTTACGTGTTGGAACTCGATGACTTGCCAAATCGAACCGTCAGACGTTTTGACCGTCAATCCTGTTTTTAAATCGTTAACTGATACCATATTGATTTCCTCCTAAATTCAGATGAAGCTTATGCCTCGATCGTAATTAACTCTTTTGGCGACTGTGTCAGACGGTAGCATCCGTCTTCTGTGATGACGACATCGTCTTCAATCCGGCAACCACCGACACCGTTGATGTAAATACCCGGCTCGATCGTTACGACCATACCAGGTTCGAGCACCGTTTCCGAACGGAACGATAATCCTGGGGCCTCATGCACTTCCATTCCAAGACCATGTCCTGTCGAGTGGCCGAAGTACTCGCCATATCCAGCTTCTTTAATAATATCGCGTGTCAATGCATCCGCTTCAATGCCAGTGATTCCGGCACGTGTGCCTTCTACACCAGCAAGTTGGGCACGAAGTACCGTATCGTAGATTTGACGCAACTCATCCGAAATCGGACCGATTGCAAGCGTACGCGTGATATCTGAGCAGTACCCTTTATAGTAAGCACCGAAATCAAGCGTAACCAATTCTCCAGATTCGATGACTTTATCACTTGCCACACCGTGTGGTAGCGCCGAACGGAGACCCGAGGCGACAATCATGTCGAACGATGACGAGTCAGCACCTTTTGAACGCATGAACATTTCGAGTTCGTTCGCGACTTCTCTCTCGGTACGACCAGGACGAATGAACGTCTGGATATGGGCGTACGCCGCATCAGCGATTGCCGCAGCTTCCTTCATAATCTTAATCTCTGATTCATCCTTAATCAAGCGCAGTTTTTCTACGATTCCAGACGTTTCAATAAGTTGAGCGTCGACATCTTTTTCATAGGCACGATATTGCCCCACTGTCATCGCATCCTGCTCGATGCCAAGGCGCTTGATGGATTCACGGGACACGACATCTGCTACCGACTTGATGAGTGATGTATCAAGCTCAATGATGTCGTACCCTTTTACTTGATCGTTCGCTTGTTCCGTGTAACGGAAGTCCGTGATGAAACTTGCCGAATTCGACGTGATGACTATGACACCGCTCGACCCGGTGAAACCAGATAAGTAGCGGATATTCTCACGTTTTGTGACGAGTAATGCATCAATCTCGTTTTTTCCTAACTGTGCTTGCAGTTTGTTTACGCGTTCAATCATGTCGATTCCTCCAATGTTCGATTAGTGCATGCAGCGCTAACGTATAGCTCGTGAGTCCAAAACCGGTAATGACACCGATACAGACGGCAGCAAGTTTCGACTCATGCCGAAAAGCCTCGCGTGCATGCACGTTCGAGATATGTACTTCAACGACTGGGGCAGCGATAGCGGATATGGCATCCCGGATCGCGATTGATGTATGCGTATAGGCACCTGCATTCAATATGACACCCTCATAATCAAAAGCGTCATGTAGCGCATCAATTAAATCTCCCTCATGATTCGATTGTTTAAAGGTGAGTTCGACGTCTTCTGGAGCGCGCAGCATCAGTTCTGCCGCCAAACCTTTCAACGACACCTCGCCATATACATCCGGTTCACGACGACCCAGTAGATTTAAATTCGGTCCATTTAAAACTAAAATCCGCAACCTTCTTCCCCCCTCGTTCGTCAAGTCTCATCTATTGTAACAAATTTATCGAAAGAACGTGAATCGAGCCTTCTGCCCTTTCGCTTTTTTTACAAATCACGGTATAATTCAAGTACAACATTTGAAGAATCGAGGAAAGTGAATGAATTCCAAACCAACCATCCCAGTCGGGGGACAGGCGCTCGTGGAAGGCGTCATGTTTCAAGGCCGCTCTGAAAGCGCATCTGCCATCCGGCGAAAAGATGGCTCGATTGAAACATTCGAGCAAGCACGCATTCTTGTCCCTTGGGTCCAATCTTTAAAAAAAGTACCTTTCTTGAGAGGGATTGTCGCGCTGTATGAATCGTTAAAGAACGGTTCTGCACATATGAACTTTGCGAGCGATCGATATGATGTCGATCCAAGTGAAGATACGAACACGAACGAAGACCAAAAACAGAGCATATGGATGATTGCCTTCATCGCAATCGTCGGTGTCATCTCGTACGTTTTTGGTAAATTGATTTTCAATGTGACGCCAGCACTTCTCGCGGCCATGTTTCAAGACGTACCTTTATTTTCCGGACATGTGATTCAAAACCTCCTTGAAGGGGGAATAAAATTAGTATTGTTACTCAGCTACCTTTACTTGATATCATTGACGCCACTCATTAAGCGTGTCTTCCAATATCACGGCGCTGAGCATAAAGTCATCAATTGCTATGAATCCGGGCGTCCGGTCACGGTTGAACAAGTACGCCAAAGCTCGCGATTGCATTATCGCTGTGGCTCAAGCTTCATTTTATTCACCGTCTTCGTCGGGATCGGCGTTTACATGATTGTGCCAATTGACCCGCTCTGGTTGCGACTCGTCAGCCGAATCGCGCTATTGCCGGTCGTCATCGGAATCTCATTTGAAGTCCTGCAGTTTACCAACCGTTTCCGCGACCATCGCTTTCTGTCATTCCTTGGCAAACCGGGCCTGTCGCTCCAATTATTGACGACACGAGAACCAAATGATGAGCAGATTCAAGTCGCGATTGAAGCATTTGAAACATGGGAACGAAAAGAGTTAGGAGAATCGGTCATTCATAGAGAGGGATAAGAGGAGGAAGCACCATGATCAGACAAAGAGTCGGTTCGATCGCTGCAACAATCGTGTTTATCCTTGGCTTCATCGGGGTCGGGCATATGCTTGCCACCGATCCAGGTCGCCTGTTTAGACAATTGTTGTTCATCGGGATATTCGGGTTAGTCTTTTATGTGATCTATCGCGTCTTCATGGCACCACGTATGTCTGCAGAAGATGCACGCTATCGTAAAACCGCGCAAGCCTCAAAAAAACGAATGCAGGGAAGTCGCGGTCCTCAAGTCAAACCTTCCGCTTCCGCTAAAAACCGGAAAGGGAAGAAACCTGGTTCGAACGTCACCAAGTTATCTAAACGTTCAACCGTACATCGTAGCAATCCTCCACACCTAACAGTGATTGAAGGAAAAAAAGGGAAGAAGAAAAAGAAAGCAAACATGTAAAAGGAGCGCCACGGCGCTCCTTTTTATGTTGTTTCTACATATCCGATATATGGCAGATTCCGATATTGTTCCGCGTAATCGATCCCATACCCGATGACGAACTCATCAGGAATCTCGAATCCGACATAGTCTGCGTCCAACTGAACGAGTCGACGCGCCGGCTTGTCCAGAAGCGTACAAATTTTCAACTGTTTCGGTTGATGGAGCTCCATATGTTTACATAAGAATTTCAACGTCTGTCCCGTGTCGATGATGTCCTCGATAATGACAACATACTTTCCTTCCACATCTAAATCCAAGTCCTTTCGAAGCTGCACACTCCCACTCGAGACCGACTTTTTCCCATAAGAAGACGTCGCGACCGTATCGAGCTGAACGCTCCCTTTCATGTATCGCATCAAGTCTGCCGCAAAGACCATCGAGCCTTTTAATACGGCGACGATCACAATCGGTATCCCCTCTGCATCGTTCTCAATCTCTTCAGCCAATTCTTTCACACGTTTTTGAATCTGCTGTTCATCAAACAGTTTTCCTTTAATTTGAATCTCCATTTATCCGGCGAATGTTCGCCGTCACCCCCTATCTATTCAATCCACGATTCATCTTAACATAATGACGACTAAAAAATATACATTCTAAGATAAATATGAATGTTTCGTTCGTATTTTAGCGATATTGAGCAAAATAAAAAGCATCAATCGAGTTAGATTGATGCTTTTCACATATTATTCTTCTGAAGCTCGTTCTTGTTCCCGAAATTCTCTAAATTGATTCATGAGTTCAGGCTTATCTTCAAAAAATTCCACAAACTGTGTCATGCAGTCGAGCGTGTTCGAACTGAGATGGTGTTCGATACCCTCGACATCCTCGTACACATCTGCTTCATCTACTCCGATTAGACGTAAAAAAGACTCGAGCATCGCATGACGCTCGACCAATCGCTTCCCTACTTTTTGACCCTTTTTTGTAAGCATGAGACCACGATACTTTTCATACACAAGATATTCTTCACGGTCCAACTTTTGAACCATTTTGGTGACAGAGGAGGGATGGACCCCTAAATGTTCCGCAATATCAGATACACGCGCATAGCCTTTCTCTGACATCAATAAATAAATACGTTCTAAATAATCTTCCATACTCGGCGTCGGCATGGGCACGACCTCCCCTAATGTTCCGGTTTCCATTCCTTATTTTATCCTAATTAGAATGAAATCGAAAGGGAAAGCCCCGATTGATTGAGTCAATCATTGTCTCATGACCTTAATTTCATTATAATGAGATATGGTAACTTTGAAAGAGAAGGGAAGAACATCTATGGGACTCGAAACAATCCTCGTCATCCTCCTATGGGTTGCCTTGATCGCCTACATCGTATGGCGTTTCATGCCAGCTCGCGGGTTGAAAAAAATGAAACAAGAAGAATTCCGTGCCTCACTCCGTAAAGGTCAGTTGATTGACGTGCGTGAACCGAACGAATACAAAGGTGGACATATCGTTGGTGCCCGGAATATCCCGGTCGGCCAAATGAAACTACGCATGAAAGAACTGCGTAAAGATCAACCGATTTTAATTTACTGTCAAGGTAGTTCACGTTCAAACCAGGCGGCTAAACTCCTGATGAAGAACGGATACAACAATATCTACATGCTCGAAGGCGGCTTCAAGAACTGGAAGGGCAAGATTAAAAAAGCATAAAAAAACGGGCGGGTCGATACAATCATCGACTCGCCCTTTCTTTATTTTACAGATGACGCCTCACGACGCTCATATTTCAAGACCGGTTTACGGGCAGCGAGTGTCTCGTCCATCCGTTTAACGACCGTCGTATGAGGAGCAGTCTGAACGATTTCCGGATTCTCTTCCGCCTCTCTGGCAATTTGGAGCATCGCATCACAGAACGCATCGAGTGTTTCTTTTGATTCTGTCTCTGTCGGTTCCACCATGATACATTCCTCGACATTTAATGGGAAATAGATTGTCGGTGGGTGGTAACCGAAGTCAAGAAGGCGTTTAGCGATATCGAGTGTACGAACACCAAGGGCTTTTTGACGCTTCCCTGACAAGACAAATTCGTGTTTGCAATACGTATCATATGGCACGTCGAACGCATCTTTTAGTCGCGCAAACATATAGTTGGCGTTGAGGACCGCTTCACGGGATACCCGCGTCAATCCTTCTGCGCCCATTGTCTTGATATAGCTGTACGCTCGAACGTTGATCCCGAAGTTTCCATAGAATGGTTTGATTCGCCCGATTGAATGTGGTCGGTCGTAATCGAGACCATATCCATCATCTGTTTTCGTCACAATTGGAGTCGGTAAGAATGGAATCAAGTCACGCTTCACCCCGACTGGACCTGAGCCTGGACCTCCACCGCCGTGAGGCCCTGTGAACGTCTTATGCAAGTTCAAGTGGACGACGTCAAAGCCCATGTCCCCAGGACGTGCGATTCCAAGAATCGCGTTTGAGTTCGCGCCATCATAATACAGCTTCCCGCCAGCTTCATGAACGACTTTTGAGATTTCAAGGATATCCGCTTCAAATAGTCCAAGCGTATTCGGGTTTGTCAGCATGAGAGCAGCCGTATCCGCTCCAACTTTTGACTTCAAATCATCCAAATCGACGAGACCGCGCTCATCCGACTTGACGGTCACCGTCTCGAATCCAGCAACGACTGCGGACGCCGGGTTTGTCCCGTGCGCCGAATCTGGTACGAGTACTTTCGTACGAGCCGTATCCCCATTACGCTCATGGAACGCTTTAATCAACATAAGCCCCGTCCATTCCCCATGGGCACCTGCCGCTGGTTGGAGTGTGACTTCGTCCATCCCCGTGATTTCAGCGAGTTGCTCCTGTAAGTCCACCATGAGTTCGAGCGCACCTTGAATCGTCTCAACCGGTTGCAACGGGTGAATATGTGCAAATCCAGGAAGACGAGCCATATCTTCGTTCACTTTCGGATTATATTTCATCGTACACGAACCGAGCGGATAGAAGCCTGAATCGACCCCATGGTTTCGAGTAGACAGAGACGTGTAATGGCGAACGACATCAAGTTCAGACACTTCTGGAAGTTCCGCCGCCTCTTTCCGAATCATCGTAGCCGGTAACAACGTCTCAAGGTCAACCTCCGGGACAGTCGGTGTCGGCAAATTATATCCAGTTCGTCCTTCACGTGATACTTCAAAAATTAGCGTTTGCTCGTGTTGCATTATTTCATCCCCCCAACCACTTCGACAAACTGATCAATCTCTTCTTTCGTGCGCAATTCCGTCGCGCAAACCAACATTTGTGTCTGACGCTCCCCTTCATACGTACCAAGCGGTAGACCACCGATCATGCCGCGCTCGAGTAGATGGCGCGATACTTCTTCTGCATCACGTCCAAAATCCACGACGAACTCATTGAACATTGGTCCTTCGTCCACGATGTTGAATCCTGCAGCTTTTAACGCTTCTTTCATATAATGAGCGGTTTGAATATTCCGAACAGCCATATCACGAATTCCGTATTTCCCTAGAGCGGACATCGTGATTGAAGCAGCCAATGCATTAAGTGCTTGGTTTGAACAGATATTGGATGTCGCTTTATCACGGCGAATGTGCTGTTCCCGCGCCTGAAGCGTCAACACGAATCCGCGTTTGCCGTCCTCATCGACCGTTTGACCGACTAGTCGGCCCGGTAGTTTACGCATCAAAGATTTTTTGACCGCGAAGTATCCACATGACGGTCCACCAAAACTTTGCGGAATACCGAATGGCTGTGCATCTCCGACCGTGATGTCCGCACCGAGTGCTCCTGGTGACTCAAGAATCCCGAGGGCGAGCGGGTTGCTCGAAACGACGAATAGCGCGCCGGCTTCATGAGCCAATTCTGCTAATTTTTCTAAGTCTTCAATACGACCGTAGAAGTTTGGATATTGTACGACAAGACACGATGCATCCGTCAAATCGAGGTCAGATACATCCGTCACCCCGTTCTCCACATCTGTGTAATCAACGGATAGACCTGGTCCGTCAGCATACGTACGGATTACATCCTTTGCTTCAGGATGCACTGCACTGGAGACGACGACACGTTTTTTCTTCGTCTGCGCGCTCGCTAGGTAAGTCGCCTCAGCGAGAGCCGTGATCCCGTCGTACATCGAAGAGTTCGCGACGTCCATTCCTGTCAATTCACAAATCATTGTTTGGAATTCGAACATCGCCTGAAGTTCACCTTGTGAAATCTCAGGTTGATATGGCGTATACGCCGTATAGAATTCAGAACGCAAAAGCATGTGGTTCATCACACTCGGCGAAAGATGGTCATACATCCCTGCTCCAAGGAAGCTCGGGTATGATTTCGTATGTTTGTTTTTATCAGCTAACTTCGTCATATGACGAACGAGATCGACTTCCGGAAGCGGAGCCCCGATTGCCGCTAATGATGCTTGTTCGCGAAGTGTTTCTGGAATATCTGAAAGAAGCGCTTCGATTGAATCGACGCCGATTGTCTCTAACATGTCTCGTTCATCTTGTTCGGTCATCGGTAAATAACGAAATTCCATTCTGTTCATTCTGAATCCCCCTGTATCATTTCGTTCGTTTATAGAAAGGTGTCGGTACGCGTTCGGCTTCAATCTTTTTGCCACGGATGTCGATGACAAAACGCTCTTCATCTTTGTAACGTGCATCGACTCGTGCCCATGCGATTGATTCATTTACAGTCGGAGGCATCGTACCGGTCGTGACAACGCCGATTACATTCCCATCCAATTCGACTTGCGCCCCTTGACGGGCAATCCCACGACCTAACAATCTCAATCCAATCAATCGATTCGGAATGTTCTCTTTTTGAGTGACGAGTGCTTCCTTACCAACAAAGTCAGTATCTAGCTTGACGGCAAAGTTGAGATTCGCTTCGAATGGTGTGATCGACTCATCCAACTCATGACCGTAAAGCGGCAAGCACGCTTCGAAACGTAATGTATCGCGTGCGCCCAGCCCACATGGGGTAACACCCTCGGCTTCAAGCGCTTCCCAGATGGCAGAAATTGCTTCTGCTCGAGCATAAATCTCGAAGCCATCTTCCCCAGTATACCCACTTCTAGAAATGATCGATGGCACACCCGCCACGTCACCGTTCATGAATTTGAAGAACCCGATTTCGTCGAGTGCAACATTTGTGATGCTTTGAAGAACAGATTGTGCATTCGGTCCTTGAATCGCAATCTGACCATACTCATCAGATTCATTTGTCACAACCACGTCTCCCTTAACGTGTCGACGAATGTGCGCTTCATCCTTTTCAATATTTGAAGCATTGACGACGAGCCAATAAGCGTCTTCATCCAATCGATAGACAAGCAAATCGTCCACCACACCGCCGTCTTTTAGACAGAGAAGATTATACTGGGCTTGACCAACTTTAATCTTCGAGATATCATTCGTCACCAAGTTTTGAACTTGCTCAAGCGCGTCCGGCCCTTCGATTCGAATTTCTCCCATGTGAGATACATCAAACATCCCCACGTTTTGACGTACAGCCAAATGCTCTTCTTTAATCGAAGAGAACATAATCGGCATTTCAAATCCCGCAAAATCAACCATCTTCGCCTTCGGTTCGATTAATTCGAACAAAGGCGTACGTTTCAAAGTAACCTTTTCCATAATATCCCCCAATCCCGAACATAAAATGCTTTTGTTTTTGAAATCTTTCGTTTTCCATTCCACTTTAACAATTTTTATTCCTTCTGCATAGGTAAAAAGGTGAAAAAGAAAAAGGATGAAAAACGAAAACGTTTTCATCCTCATTATTTCATATTTTCGACTCGGTGGAAACGTCAGAACGTTCAATTCCAGCTGTCCGTTTGATTTCATGGGTTAGCTCAACGGCAGCTTGCTTTAATTCAATCGATTCATTCTTCGCATTGATCCCAAACTCTTTTATTTGAGTAACAGATCGATTGACCGCATCTACGTGTCCCTTGATTTCATTGACCTGTTGACCAATCACGTCTGCCCGAATTTTAAAACGTTCCGTCAGACGATTCAAACGACCAAATTCTGGTTTCATCTTGTTTTTGAACAAGAGATAACCGTATATCCCAAGTCCGATTAATGAAAATACGATGATGGCGAAATTAATCCAGATCATACTTTTTCCCCCTTTATACGGATGATTTGCTTGGCGATGTCTTCAGGCGGTTGAGATGCATCGATGGATACACTCGCTGTTCGATATAATCGATCGCGTCGTTGAAACAACGTCTGAACATCCTCCCGTCCTTTTTTAACAAGTGGTCGTGCAGAATCTTTGATTCGTTCCCAACACATGTCGAACGGAAGATTTAAATGGATCATCGTACCACGTTCTCGCATCCAACGTATATTTTCAGAGCGCTCCACCACTCCGCCACCTGTCAGGATATAGTCAGCAGTGACTTGTTGCAGTACTGTTGATTCAACATCACGAAACGCAGACTCACCAAAACGGTCAAAATATGTAGCGATATCCATTCCAGTCATGGACTCAATGACTAAATCAAGATCGATGACCTCCCCATATTCTTTTAGAAACGAGAATAAGGTAGATTTACCTGTACCCATAAACCCCACGATATAAAACGGGTTATCATTCATAAACCATCACCTCTTTATGCCGTTCGCCGGATGTTAACACAATGTCCACTTCAGAACGATTAGGTGCAATCGGACGACACGTCAGAGTTCCCGTCGGTTTATGCAACGTTAACGGTCGTTCAGCGCAACGCTCCTTCGCCAGTAACAAATGCGATTCAAAACGAATCGCTAAGATTTCCTCTGACAGTCGCCTCGTCGTTCGTTCCACATCAGTATACCAAAATAACGCGGCGCCGAGTAACCAAACAACAATGGTCAAGGTGATGACGAGAAAGAAGCCTGCTTCATGCACATGACATGCCGCTCTCTTCTGAACGATGAATCTTTCCATGAGATTCGAAATCCCTTTCCGACCGTTTCGACATGATACTGGTCGATTCCTCTTAAAAAGAGTAAGTTTCCTCCTCCATCTCCGACCATAACCAAATTGCCATTTACTTGTTTGATCGTCCATGACCATCGCTCCTCATCCGATTTGACGAAATCACCCCGTAACCGCCCTTCGTCAACACGACAGTTCTCGCTATCCATCAGACGGCGCACAATCAGTTGAGGTGTCGTATGATGATTCCATTTAGGCTGTTCATAAAGATGTTGACCGAGCGTGAGCAGTTCCACTAAAAGAAAAAGAAACATGGGAAGGATCAGCAAAACGAACGTCATTTCAATCATCGTAAAGCCTTTTTCATAATGTCGGCAGACAAAATCCTTTCTCACACACTTGCTCACGCCCTGTCGGTTCAGTGGCTTCAAGCAGAACCTCTCCTTGTAATCGTTCATAGATGAACAGCGTATCACTCAACCGTTGGATTCGTTCGTTCCCCTGCATGACAAATGATGTCAGAATGAAAATCCACCCCATGACCACCGCAAGACTGACACTTAGCTCCCATAATGAGAAACCCGATTCATCCACTTTCACGAATAATCACCTCCGGTTCATAAGTCCCGATTCGAAATTTGAGCGTCACCGATGTCTTTCCACTGACGAATTTCCACTGTCCCGCATAAGAAGCTGTCGCTTGTGAAAAGGTCAAAGTGTTGTACGTCGGAAGATATACATCCACACCATCAGGAACATCAACCTCCCTGACTACCTCTCGCCCACACACAATCAGATAAGTTTGTTGTTTCGAAATCCAAATCAATCGTGGTACACAATCTCCCTCTTCTGAAATATAGGGAAATTGCCCAGCTTCTTGAATATTTGCTACCAATGAGTCCGTAAAATTGTAGAGCTCCATTCGTTCGAACGGTCTCGTACTCGGTGCACTGATCAATAGTAAGAACGACAGCACGACAAGTACCCAAGTCATTTCGACCAAGGTGTAGCCTTTCATTGTTTTTTTAAGGAGCCGTCAGTCGGTGAATACGTATAGGCGGAGGATTGACAACTATAAACGAGTGGGTCTGCAGCCGACGCACGCTTAATCACTTCTAACGTTTCAGGATAGGCTTTATGTTCCGCATAATGCAAATTGATTTCAGATTCAACGATTCGAACACTACCTTCGCAACTCACTTGATCAGCACGAGATTTCCCGTCCGACAAAGAAGGGACAAGTAACAAGAGAAGAACTGATATAATGAGTAATACTGCCGCCATCTCAACTAATGTGAACCCACGCTCTTCCTTCATTTCATCTTTCTCCTTTCACAATTGAGCCATAATGAGTTTGACCGGTAAATAGAGTGTGTAAAAAAGAACACCAACCATGACACTGAGGATGCCGTATAAAGACGGTTCAATTTTCTCAATCAAACCCCGACTATATTGCTCCATCTCTTCGAATACTAGATCTCGATGAAGAGACATCAATTTACCAAGTTCCCCACTCATCGAACCCACACCTAATAGACTCACAACCTCATGATCGATAAACGGTTCACACCTTGTCGCCGCTTCAATTCCTTCACCTTCAGACATGCGATGGTGAATTCGCTTGGCCATCTCTGCCATTTCCCCCTCTTCCTCAGCTAGCCGACTCATAATCTGCCTAATATTTGTTTCAGTATGTTGGAGCAAGGATAATTCACTGACAAATACATAGGTCATATAGAGTGTTTTCCCACGTCTCCATACGTAAAAAGGGAGCTCTCCTCCTCGACGATGAAATCCATATATGAGAACCGCGATTACCACGAATATAGAAAACAACATAGGAAAGAACCAATTCGACAATAGAATCGACTCTATGCCGTCATGCGACGAGACATCAACCATCCCCATTAATTTTGGGAAAATGTATAAGGCATAAATCATGCCTAATGCAAGTAGGATGAAAAAGATAATCAACGGATAGCGAATTAGCCTCCGCAACTCCTGCTTTAATCGTTGTCGCATCTCGAGTACCATTGCAACTTGCGACAATCCATCCATGAATCGTCCGTTGCGATCCGCCGTATGTAAAATCTCTTGCATTTGCCGATTCGTGATCAAGATGGAAAATACTTCAGACAAACTCACGCCCGCTTCTAGACGTACCCTCATCTCTCGAATACAGTCTTTCATTTTTCCCTTCTCATGAAGTTCAAGCGTCTCCATGGTCACCTTCAATGACACACCTCGTGATTGTAGACGAAGAAAACGATGAATCATTCGAATCGATGGGATTATCGGAACGTTGACCATTCGCAAGTCACCTCCTGATTTCGAGTCAGTACACACCAATGTCTTTCCACGGTCGCCATACCAAGAAGTTGTGTCAGCCGCTTTTCTCCATCTTGAATCGATGCGGTATGAAAGGTTGTAATCGTCAAATGACCACTGAGCGCGGCATCGTATGCGACCATCAATTCTTCATCTGTCCGCACCTCACCAATCACGATAATATCCGGGTCGGCACGAAGCGTCTCTTTCAACAAGTGTCGATGGCTAAGCCCAGCTTTAGCATTCACTTCCAACTGAATGACACCATCGACCATTTGTTCAGGAGGGTTTTCAATCGTCACAATCCGCTCATGCTTCAGCTGATTTAAAAGGGCATACAGTACCGTCGTCTTGCCCGCTCCGGTAGAACCCCCTATAAAGAAAAGACCATGATGTGATGCCACCACTTTCTGAAATCGTTCTACATCGTGTGATCGTAACAGATGCTGGAGTTCAAACGTGTCATGGGGAATGCGCCAAGACATTGACGTCTGGGCGAACGACGGGAGAAAGGTCACCCGGATGACATCCTGATTCAATTCATAGACACCTGATTGTGGAATACGTTGATTAGATTCAGGTAGTGAACACCAATATCGCATATGAAGTGTAAGTCGATCATACAGCTCGACATCCATCGATTGAAGTGCAGCAAGCTTACTAGCAGAGCGAACTTGAACCTTTACTTGGTTTGCATCGGGTATAAAATGAAGATCACTCGCACCGATTTGACGTGCTCCATCTAGTAAATCTTCAATGAGTTCCTTCATCTCGTTCACCTCGAGACAAGCATAAAAAAAAGCCCACTATGTTGAAAGTGGACTTGTTTTATGAAACTTGAACCGCTGCAGTGTTGTGGCGACGAGCATATGTTTCGATTGAAACCTTGTCATATCCGACAATCACTTCTTTTCCATCAGTTAAGATCGGACGCTTCAAAAGCTTTGGATTTTCGCTCATCAACTTAAGAAGCTCACTTAATTTCAAATCCTCCACGTCAACATCGAGTTGCTTGAAGGCCTGGCTTCGCGTCGCAAGGAGAGAGTCGACTCCTTCCTCACTAATAGCAAGGAGCTGCAACAATTCGTCAACTGTTGGTGCATCTCTGAAAATGTGACGCTCACTCACTTGAAGTTCTTGTTCTTGTAAAAACGCTTTCGTCTTCCGACAAGAAGTACAGCTTGGATACGTGTAAAACATTAGTTCTGATGCCATTTTTATGTTCCTCCCTCATTCAACTTTCACTTCGCTCATTTTGTATAAGTTGATTATACATCTCTATACCCCGTTTGTACATGTTTTGTGCAACTTTTTTATAAATTTTGTACAACTTTATTTACCGAAATGATTTCACATATTTTTCACGATTATTTTGCTCAATTATCACGTTTCCATAGCATTTTTTCGAATGTGTTGGTAAAATAGTGAATGAGAATGGAATAATGCACGTATGGGGGGATTAACATGGCAAGAATGTTTCGTGTCCTAGGCTTTTGGACTGGACTAGTAGCGGCACTTGCTTTCGTAGGCGCACTAGGCGGCGACCAAAGTAGTAGTGAACATACTGGCGACTTTATCGTTATGGGACTTGTCTTCTTAGCACAAACGATTTTCTTCGTCGCTCTTGGTTACTTAAAACTAACTGAAAAAACGTATGTATATGTCTTCGGCGCGTATTTGACAATTTTCTTCGTTGTCTTTACGTATTGGAGCAACTTCCAAATGTAAAAAAAGATTGTCTCGCCGGAGACAATCTTTTTTTATGTGAAGAACGGATTTGTCCGCTTTTCTTCTTCTAGCGTCGTCATAGGACCGTGCCCCGAGTATAACGTCGTCTCATCGGAAAGGAGCTGCTTCATCCGATCGATGGACCCCATTAATGTCGACTGGTCTCCACCGAACAGGTCTGTCCGTCCGACGGATTGCTTAAAGATCAAGTCACCACAAAAGGCGATTCTTTCATCATCCATATACAATACGACACTCCCTGGGGAATGACCCGGCGTATGATAGATTCGAAATACGATGTTCCCAATTTCTAATACATCACCTTCGTAGATTTTTTCTGCCGGTTTCATCGATGGTATCGGCAAGTTGAACGCAGAAGCGCCATTCTTTTCTCCATCTGTCAGCCAATCCGCTTCTAAGCGGTGTACATAGACTGGCACCTGGTAACGTTCACGCAGCGCATCGATTCCTCCGATATGATCGAAATGTGCATGAGTCAACAAGATTGCTGAAAGTGTACCGAAACGTTCGATTGCATCGAAGAACCTCGGGTCATCCGTTCCGGGGTCAATGACGACGACAGTGCCGTCTTTTTCAATCACATAGCCGTTCTCTTGTGCCAAGCCAGACGTAATCTTTTTGATTTGCATAGGATTCATCCCCTTCTTATTCAAAACAATATTGTGGCAAAATTGTTTCGATGTCAACCTTTGCTCGACAGCGACTCTATAATCGGATAAAATAATAATGATATTTCAGTGAAATTTTTATGAATTTCATGACGTATAATTAAAGGGGGAACTCGTCATGCATTTGTATGAACCGTTCGGATGGATTTCCGTCATCGTCGCAATTGTGGCTATTTGGGGAATGCTTCGTTCATTCCAAAAACGCCAATTCTTTCCGCTCGTTTTTGCAGGTTTAACTGTACTCGTATTCGGATTCTTTGGTGTCGCCACGTTGATCTACGGTGGAATTCCAGGTTAATGATTCGCATATGCAATCATCAAGCGACTTCGGTCGCTTTTTTTATGCCTTTTTTTACGTTCATTCCCTCTGTTACATTAAAACGGACCAAATCACTATGTGACTTGGTCCGTACTCATTATTCTTCAGTTTGTTCTTTGAAACGGAGTAAGTCGGAGTAAATCAAATCATCGTTCATTTGCAAGATTTTTTCCGCTTCTTCCGTCATCGGACCACATAACGACGTATCTTCGACTACTTCACCAGAAGTCGCGTTATAACATGTCGACTGTGTCCAAACATATTCATCCGTCACGACCGTTCCGTCGCGGAAAATCGCGCGGCTGTTTCGATTTTCAGAGAATAAGTCGTTTCCGAATCCAATCGTATCTGACGTGTCGATTCCGAGTAAGTGCAGGATGGTCGGCTTCATGTCTACATGACTACCGATCGTTTCATGAACTTCCCCTTCTTTCTGGTCAGGCAAGTGAATGGCAAACGGAACTTGTTGCAATTTCGCCACGTCGAATGGTGTCAACTCATCTTTCCCAAGTAGCTCTGCCATCGCACTGTTGTGGTTCGTCGAAATACCATAATGGTCACCGTAGACGACAAAGATTGTATCTTCCCACATTCCATTCTCTTTCAACTGGTCGATGAAGAGACCGAGTGCGTAATCCTGATAAGCTAGTGCTTGCGGGAAGTTGTTCAACGTAGTTGAGCTCGTCTCAAATTTTGGTACAAGCTCATAGTCTTCACTTGGCATCGTGTACGGGAAGTGGTTCGTCAATGTGATGAACTTCGCGTAGTATGGTTCAGGCAATTCTTGAAGCATTGGAATGGATTGCTCGAAGAAGCTATCATCTAAGAGACCCCATTCTGTCATATCTTCAGGATTCCCGAGGTCATAACTCTTTTCATCAAAGAATTGATCGACCCCAATATTTTTGTACATTTGATCGCGGTTCCAGAACGATTTGTTATTCGCATGGAACACGGCTGAGTAATAATTTTCGTCCTTGACCAACTCAGGGAGCGCTTGATATTCGTTATCGGCGTTCGTAAAGTATACAGCACCACGCGGGAGTCCATATAGTGAGTTATCGAGTGCGAACTCAGCATCAGAAGTCTTCCCTTGACCGACCGTATGGTAGTAGTTCGGCCAGTAGTGAGACTCTTCAATCAGCTTGTTCAAGTTCGGCGTGATGTACTCTCCATTCGGCGCCTTCATATTGTGAGTGAAATTCTGCGCCGATTCGAATGAAACCACGATGACATTTTTCCCTTTATATTTTCCGAATAAATCCGGATTCGGTGCCGCATAGTTTTGACGGGTGAACTGCTCAATCGTTGCGAGCTCTGATTCATCCGCCATCGCTTTTTGAGCCGATGTTTTTGTCTGAAGCATCGCATCATACACATGGAAGTTAAATGTTCCGATGTTTTTCACTAACAGTTCACGGTCAAATGAACGAGTCAATAATTCAGGTCGTTCCGTTTCGGCCAACGAAAGGTTGAACAAGAAGACAGAGACCGCTACAACGAACGTGACGAGCGCACGTCGATGTGAAGCCGTATTCTCTTTCAAGTTCATTCGCCATAAGATAAACGGAAGGATAAACACATCACCAAGGATGATTAAATCTTTCCATTCAAGAAGCGAAGTGAATGATGTCGATAACGTCTCCATGTTCGATGGTTGCATGATGACAGGCATTGTCAAATAGTCCGTGAATTCCCGATAATACACGGCGTCCGCAAACAAGATAAACGATGCAATCGCGTAGAGCGTGTAGAGCACCCATTTTTGTTTGTTTCCTTTAAAGAAGAAATGGAAGGCAAACAAGAATAGTGTCGAACTGATCGGGCTAATCAGTAAGATAAAAGCTTGTGCGGTGTTTTCAATCGGAATGTTGAAGAAAAATTGATAGACGATATACGTCTTCGTCCAAAGCAATAACGTAAAAATCCAAAATAGACGATATTCTTGAAACGAAGCGCGGACCGTGTCGTTCAGTCTCGTCGATAGCTTCGAAAAGCGTTGAGATGAATTCATCTGACGGTCTCCTCCTCTTTTCAGTTTTCGGCATGTTTTAGTTGCCATTCTTTTTTATATTTGTTCATTCATTGTACAATTCGGATTGAATAGTACACGTCCAGTATCAAGTCCAAATCTTACCCCTTTTTTAATAAAAAATCAACTGTGACGTTACAAATTTTACAATATCCCATACCCTTTCCCACAAAAAAACACGCCTGCAATGTGCAGACGCGTCCGTTTCATACCCGTGTCGGAAGGAAGTGTTTCCGTGCCAGCCACGCACATCCAATCACACCGGCATCGTTTTCAAGTTCAGCGATTTTGAATGTTGTCGACTCGTAAACGCGCTCGAGCGCAAACCGTTTGAACTGTGCATCAAGCGGATCCAATAACGCGTCGCCAGCTTTTGAGACACCTCCACCGATGACAATCATTTTCGGGTTGAGCGTGTTCGCGATGTTCGAGATGGTCAAGCCGAGGTATTCAGTCATCTCTTCAATGACTTCTGTGGCGATTGAGTCACCGGCTTTATATGCTTCAAACACGTCACGTGCTGTCACTTCTTTCAACTCGTTTAATGAAGTATCTTGATTCTTACGCTTCTGTAATGCCAGACGTGAGATGCCGGTCGCCGAAGCAATCGTCTCGATACACCCGAGGCGCCCACAACCACACTTCACAGCTTTCGACTCGTCTCGTTCCACGGTAATATGCCCGATTTCTCCAGCCATTCCTGCCGTCCCATGAACGATATTCCCGTTCGTGATCACGCCACCACCGACACCTGTACCGAGCGTGATCGCCAATAATTCTGAAGCCCCTTCGCCCGCGCCCTTCCACATCTCACCAAGGGCCGCGGCGTTCGCATCATTTTCGAGCACGGCCGGAAGACCGACTGCTTTTTCGAACTCACTCACGAGAGCAAAATCTTTCCACCCGATGTTCGGAGAATATTCGACAACTCCTTCTGAGAAGTTGACGAAGCCTGGTGCCCCGATTCCCGCACCCGCAAAGTCTTCTTTCTTCTTACCTGATGTTTGTAAGTATGTTTCAAAAGAAGCTGCGATGTCTTTTGGAATATGTACACCATTCTCTCGAATATCCGTTTTGACTTCCCACTTATCCGAAATGATGCCGTTCATGTCTAAAACAGCCATCTTCACCGTCGTACCACCGATGTCGATACCTAATAACCATTTCATACCGTTCACTCCTCATCTCAACTAAATCGCTTTCATTGAATAGTGTACACTATTATCCCCTTAGTGCAACCCTTTGCACTAAGGGGATTTCTGTCAATCTGTTGAATTTTTTAATTCGTGGGTCAAAATGATTTTGGCCGTATCATACACACGTTGTTCGATGATGCCCCCTTCATACAATTCGTCGAGTTCCATCATCATGAGTGAGATTTCAGCATCCCGTTCTCCGATATAAATAATGGTACCGAACGATTTTAAAAACTGTTGGACATCATAAAAGTTTTTCATGCTTCTTCCTCCATCGTCGATTGTACATAACGATTTAACAATTCTCGTGTTGCTTCCATTGATGACACATGCGTTCGCTCATAACTATGGCTCGATTCGATTCCTGGCCCAACCAAAGCATGTCGCACATCATACCCTGCTCGAATCGCTGCCGAAGCATCTGAACCATAATACGGGTAAATATCTACCTTATATGCGATCTCATGAGTTTTACACAACGACGTGAACTTCCGTCGT
The DNA here is from genome assembly GCF_902506255.1 of Exiguobacterium sp. 8H. Lineage (GTDB taxonomy): Bacteria > Bacillota > Bacilli > Exiguobacteriales > Exiguobacteriaceae > Exiguobacterium > Exiguobacterium profundum. The sequence goes on from NZ_LR733429.1 coordinate 1,007,840, forward strand.
AATCCGATATCATACGGTCCGGACGAATCCTTGGCACAAATCGAGACTGTATACTCATCCGAATGCTGTCCATCCCCAAGCGCGCCCATATCAACGGCAATGTATTCTACGACGTCTTCCGGGATACCCGCGTTTCCTCCAAATCCGACCTCTTCATAATTCGAAATCAAGAAATGAACGGTATGCGGTAAGTCATAACGGACCAAGTCTTTCGCAAGGTCCAATAGAATGGCGACAGAAGCCTTATCATCCAAGTGACGTGATTTCACGTATCCTGAAGATGTCACTCGAAAGCGAGGATCGAATGAAACGAAGTCTCCGATTTCAATCCCTAGTTCTGTCACGTCTTCACGAGAATGTACTTTTGCATCCAATCGGACTTCGATGTTTGATGCAGATCGCTCCGCTGAGTTCGTGTCTTTATAGACGTGAACACTCGACTGATGAATCAAGATTGTGCCTTCAATCGCCTCTCCTTCTTCTCGGTGGACGAGGCAGTTCTCTCCTTCAATCGCCGTCCATGCATATCCTCCTACTTGAGTCAAACGGAGACGCCCGCTCGGTAAGATGTCTTTGACCATCGCACCAAGAGTGTCCACGTGTGCCGTCAACAGACGTGCCTTGCCAGAGCGACCTGAAAACGTGGCCAGTAGTGCCCCTTTATGTAGACGTGACGTCTTGACACCCAGTGCATTCAATTCTTGCTCAGCGAAACGGATGGCCTCTTCCGTCATACCGGAAGGACTCGGGATGTTAACGAGTGTTTTTAATGTTTCAATCATTGAATTCTCCCCTTACCAAAATCCGTACCCGACGAATAGTCCAAACAGCGAGATGGTGAGTACGGAATATAAGATTCGTTGTACGCGGTTCTTCTCATCCGGCAGCCCGACGACTCCAGAAACGACAAAACCACCAATCAGACCACCCGCATGTGCGAAATGATCAAGACCTGCACCTAATACAAAGGCAAGTCCTACATTTAATCCTAACATAATAAAGAGCGGAGGTCCGAGCGTCTTCATGAAGAGAGAACGATCACGTAACCCAAAATATAAGAGCGCACCGACCAAACCAAATAGCGCTCCTGAAGCGCCTGCTGATATCGATTCGCTGAATGCAAACGATGCGGATGTCGCTAATATTCCACTTAGCAGATAGATGATTAAAAATCGTATGGAGCCATACATCCGTTCAACGAGCGGACCGAGCGACCAGAGTGCAAACATATTAATCGCAAAGTGGAACCAACCAATATGCAGGAACATCGGTGTAATCAAACGCCACCATTCCCCTTGTTCAATCAACGGGTTCACTTTGGCCCCGAATGCGATTAACGTGTTTGGATCAAGAGTCGAACCGACCGATTCTGCTAACCACATGACTAAAAAAGTGATGAACAGTAGCCCATACACCACTTGTGGTTTCCCAAAGGAAAATCGTTTCTTCAGCTCCGCTTTCTTTTTTCGGTCGAGGGAGACCGCTAGCATTCGGAACCGGTCCTCTTCCATAGTCGGTGTCCAAATCGAACGAGACAATGTCACTTTCGCAGGGATTTGGAACGTCAACGAGTCCACACGCTCTTCATCCACAAGACGCTCGCCATAGACATGAATGGTCAATCGCTTCCGCCCGATACGAGATAAGCGAAATGCGTTCAAAATCGCGTCTATATCCGTCCCAACATGATTCGCCCATGCTTTTTCAGTCTGAATGAACAAATCATACCGATCACCTGCTTTCGTATCGAACAAGATGACCGCACGGGAGGGTTCGAGTATGCCTTCAATTCGCCCACCGTTTTCGACCTTTCGATATATATCTTCCCAAAAACAAGTTGTCGCCAACGAAACCCCTCCTCTCTCTCAATTCTATTGTAAATCACGAGACGACAGACGACCAAACGATGATTCGTTCTATATGTACAAAAACCCGTAACCATATGGCTACGGGTTTCAAAAGGATGGAGATTACAAGACAGGTTCCATCGTTTTCATGAGTACGTTCGCAGAATGTTGCATTTTCTCATGCTCTTCTTGTGACAACTCAATCTCAACGACTTCACGAACGCCTTGACGGTTGATAATCGCTGGTACACCGATATGGATATCGTGCAATCCATACTCACCATCAAGATGGGCACCGACTGTCAACAACGTATTCTCGTTACGAAGGACAGCCTTGACCAACCGAAGGAGACCGAGTCCAATCGCATAGTACGTCGCACCTTTACGTTCAATGATATGATATGCTGCGTCACGAACGTTGACATAAATGTCTTCAAGGTCTTCCCAACTATACTCATCATGCTCTTCAAGTAGTTGCTCGACCGATTTTCCATATATACGAGCGTTGCTCCAGGCAGCAAACTCAGTATCACCATGCTCACCCATAATGTAGGCGTGACAGTTACGCGGGTCGACGTTGAAATAGTCTCCGAGCATGTAACGCAAGCGAGACGTATCAAGCACTGTTCCTGAACCAAAGACACGATGTTTCGGAAGACCAGAATATTTCCATGCGAGATGTGTCATGATGTCGACCGGGTTTGAAGCAATAATGATAATTCCGTCAAAACCAGAGTCCATGATGTCTGAAATCATAGATTTCATAATCTTCGCATTTTTTTCAACGAGATCAAGACGTGTTTCACCTGGACGCTGTGGTGCGCCAGCCGTGATGACTACGATGTCAGCGACGCCACAATCCGAATAGTCCCCTGCCCAGACGCGCATTGGTGATGAAGCGAATGAAACCCCATGGTTCAAGTCCATCGCTTCTCCTTCTGCCTTGGCTTTATTAATATCGATGATGACAAGTTCTTCACATAGACTAGCTGTCGTCAACTGGTAAGCAAAACTCGCACCTACTGCCCCTGCCCCTACAAGTGCGACTCGTGTTACTTTAGCATGATTTAATGTTTCCATAATGATTCTCCACCCTTCAAACAATCTGTTTCATGTTTTTGTTATCTCTGTTACAAATAGATTGTAACATCATTCACAAACTCTAACTACAGCGGAAACCGTTTTCACTTTGGCGATATTGTGACAATATTCACATTCATTTGGAACACCTTCATTTTCTGTACTACCCTCATCCAAACACAAAAAAACAAATCATCGTTGCCCCACAAACCGAAAGAAAATTAACCGCATCATTTCCGAGAAAACGCCATCCCGACACGTAACTCGTCGGCACGTCATGATGTATTTTTTGCTCGGTCAACTTTCCACAAACAGCACAACGAAACGTTCGTTGGACGGTCGCACCAAGTAGCGTATCAATCATACTACCAGTTAATCCAATCACCCATAATAAAAGAAGAAGCGTGATGCTTAAGTCAATGAAAACAAGAGAGGATATGACAATCAACAATGCACCAAACATCGACATGACGGTACCGAATGTCGAGACGGCCCCACTCGTTCCCGGTTCGACTCGCTTAAAGGTAAACATGAACCGAGGTTTCCGCTTCGAGAGGACACCAAATTCAGATCCCCACGTATCGCTCGTCGCTGCCGCGATGGACACGACATACATATAGAGGTAGACCGGATCATTTGTAAACTGATAACCGAGTGCACATAAAATCCCGACCCCACCGTTAGCCAACACTTGCATGGCATCACGAGCCCCCGTCTTCTCGACAATCTCATCTACCCCTTCTTTATCGCGAGAGCGATATTTCGAAGCGAGAGAAGAAGTCGAAAAAAACACCCCAAGCAAGTATAGACCGAACCATCCGAAGGAGAATCCAATCGCCGTACCGGTCACTATCGTCAACAGTGCCCCAGAACGAGTCAACGAGCGTAACCGATAACCGAGATAGGCGACGAAACAAGTTACAGCGAATATGGCGAACACTGAATCATCTCCTTCTCTGTCACGATCCATTGAACGGGTAGGTCGTGCGGCTCAGTTGGTACTTGATCGACAATCTGAACGGTATATGCCAAAGCAAGTGTTCTACCTTTATAGGTTTTTAAATAGCGATCATAATAGCCCCCACCCCAACCGATGCGATAACCGGTTCGATCGAAAACACGCCCCGGAACAAGACAAAGGTCGATCACTTGCGTAGTCGCTGGAGTGGTCGGCTCTAAAATATTCATGACTCCCTCTTCCAAATCATCAAATGAATGAATGATGTGAAACGTAAGTCCCCGCTCCGTTACTTTCGGGACGCAGACCGTTTTTCCTTCTTTAAAGGCCATATGAATAATCGGGGACGTATCAATTTCTAGAGGGAGTGACAACGTTAGCGCGATTGTTTGACTTTCAATCCATAAGTCCGAGGCAAATAATGATTGGTGAATGACTTCGTCCGCATGATGTCGATCCGCCATTTGTTTGATGTATTGATGAATCGTGCGCCGGAGCGCTGTTTTCTCTTCCACAACGTATTCCTCCTTACAAAAAAAGCCGCCACATATGTGACGGCCGGTCCCTCATTACTTCACTTCGCGGTAAAGCGTGTGACGACGGAGACGTGGGTTGTATTTGCGCAACTCGAGGCGCTCAGGGTTGTTACGTTTGTTTTTCTTCGTGATGTACGTGCGATCGCCTGTTTCTGTGCAAGCTAATGTAATTTTAACGCGCATTTCTTTCACTCCCATCTTAATGATGTTGTATCAAGTGCTTTTGCTTTACAGTCTAAGCATACTCAATTATCCTACCAAGTTTCTTGTGAAAAAGCAAGGTTATTTCACGTTCTTTTTCATTGATTCCTGTCCATATGGAGAAGTCTCTATAGGTAGGCATGTGTTGACGTTCTCGCTCACCTTATACCATTGTTTCAGGTCGTGAATCGAGATCTCTTCACCGACATAAACGCGTTCTGATGCAGAAAACACGCTGTTTTCGATTCGATGGATTGCATCGAACAAACCACCGTGACCATGCGGATTGCGAGTCGCTTCAAAGGACAACATAGTTGAGTATAACGGAATCGCAAGGGATTGCGCAAGTTCTCTTGCAGCAGGAATTGTCATCCAATCGAAGTGATGAATCACTTTGAAGGAAACACGTTTCGAAAGTTCATGTACTAGTTTTACATAGGCGATATTTTGTGTAGCCACCTGGTTCATAACATGCTCTAAAAATGGGCTAGTTGGGCGAACACGATACACATGTATGTTTCCTTGACGTTCATACTCAGGCAACTCGTCATGATATGGCGTTAATACATAGACGACTTCGCCATCGTCCGCTCTCGCCTCGATTTCATCGACGACCCGTCTTCCGAGTCCCCCTACGATATGACCGTGATATTCAGGCGTGAGTACTAAAATAGCTGATTTTTCATCTTCGCGCTCGATTGTCACATAGTAATCGTGAGGAGATAAGAACGAATCAATATCGATGTCTTCGTCTTGAAGGAATGGATATGCAGCATAATGATCATGTAGCAACTGTTCCGATACTCCATCCTGATAGAGTGCCGTTTCAAGTTCTGCAAAGAGTCGTGTGTGTTCACGGAACCGTTCGGCGGCATATTGCGCCGTCGTTTGCCCATCCAAGATGAACGCCCAGTCACTCGACACAGCCAATACGTAATGACGGATTAATTGTTTCAAGGCGCGATTCGTCGCTTCCGATTGATTACGATAGTCGGCCACATCTTTTACGAGTTGCATCTCCATCATGTGCAAATGACGAAGCATCCACTCATTTCTTTCGTTAATCCAAACTTCACCATAACCTTTACGCCCCCATGTATTCATCGACACGTGGACCGTCTGTAAATCTTTAAAGTGACGTTCAAGGAAGAGCGCTGGCGTGATGGTTTCAATTCCAAATTCAGCAAGTCTCTCTGCTACTTTCCCAAGAAACTCTGGCCCCTCAAACCACCAGTGACCGAACAACTCCGCATCGAACGGAGCCGTGACTAAAAATGGTGGGAATGTCTGAGCACCGTGCGCTTCAAGATGTGATTCTAACGTTTTGGCAAAATCGGTCGCATGGTTTTCAATTTGATGTTCCGCCCATTCGCGCACGTAGAAATCCTTTTGATCCGTATCACCCGTAATCCGGTGCATTTTTAAACCCGTATCAAAACGAATTCCTTCCGGATGCATGAAGGACTGGATATAGTCCCAGTCCCGATCGTATGCCAAATCGCGGTAAAACTCACGATAATCCGGATGGCCTGGATATCCGATCATCGAACTCCAAATTTTACCTGAAATGATTTGATCCCGAGGGAACAACGCGACGCCATGTGGTGAATAAACAGGGGCTCCAATTCCTTTCTCTGGCGTCGGATCTGCGTCGAGAAGAGCATGTTCATCGACAAATGTGTAGCGAATTCCTTCTTCATAAAGAATCCGATCAACTCCTGGTGTATAAGCACACTCTGGTAACCAGATGCCTGTTGGACGGAACCCATAATGACGTTCGAAACAGTTCAAACCTGTGCGAATCTCAGCGCGCGCCGCCTGTTCCGTGAAGAGATGTGGATTAAAGCCATGGGTTGCCGTACATGTCACCATGTCAATATAACCTGCCTCACGATATGTACGGAACGCCTCATTCAAATTTTTATTCCAATGAAGGAACGTATTTTTTAAATCGTGGTATCGTTGACGATAAAAATGTAACGTCGCTGTTTCTTCATCTGTTCGGTCCTCAGACAATTCGAGGGCAATCAATTCGAGCATATCGTCTAAGTGCTCCACATAGCGATCCTGAATGAGAGGATCGGCAAGCATTTCAACGACAGGTGGGGAAATACTAACCGTCCAATGCAAGGGACGCTTCAAGCGATCGACTTGCCATAGAATCGGAAGATATGTCTCAGAGATGGCCTCGTAAACCCATCTTTCTTCTAAACGGTGTTTCTCTTCATGCCTAACGTACGGTAAATGAGCATGAAGGACGAGTGAAAAGTACCCAGGTTTCATAATAAAAAGTCCTCCTTAACGCACGAGTCGGTATGCTGCATATTTTGGTAACGTATCAAGTAGTTCTGGAGAATCAACTTCCCCGTATTGCCAACGTCGGACCGGTTCTGCGAATCGTCCGACTCCTACTGGTTCTGCCCGCGGCGTATCAAGCGGATTTGATGCGACGATTGGGAGAAACTCCCCTTCCATCGTCCGAATCCCAAATTCAAACACATATGTCGTATTCGGGTCGAGAGGGCGAACGAACCAGCTGTTCGTCATTTCAGGAAGATCGAATGTATAGGAGCGGTTTGCGTGACCGCTATTGTAATCAAGTAACGTAACATCAAGGATGCGAAACGCCTTCGGCAATTCTTCCCAGCGTCGCATAAATTGAAGCGCTAACGTTTCTTTCACGAGATCAGATACTTCCCAGCATACATACACTGAGTTTGGAGACTGTACGACCGCATGCATAAAGTCCACGTTGTACCGATCGGGTAGCTTCCAGTATCCATCCGGACCCTTTTCAAGAAGTGGAGAAGTCGACACGTTGGCCGTCTCTTTCGCTGATGCCACTTGTTTGCGTGAGGTCGTCACCGACGTCTTCGCTTTCTTCGTTTCACGCTTTTGTTTCACAGGGGCAACCGCCTCCACTTCCTGTTGCTGATTTCTCCATTTCCGCCATGCGTATTGGACTTTGCCAATCGGGACGTCTAATTCTGCCGCAATCTGTTTTAACGTAAGACCTTGTTGTTTCAAGGACACGATTTTCTCTTCCATCTCTATATGGCTCCCTTCATGTAAAAATCCATGTAGACTATTATTCGCTCCTTGAGTTTGTATTCCTGCCCAAAAAAATAAAGAACAACAGCACTGTTGTTCTTTACCACTAATCTTATTGATTCAAATCATAATGTTTCCCTTTTTCGAGAAAAATTAAATGTTCTCCGAAGTTCGTCACATGATCGCCCATCCGTTCGAGGTATCGAGCGATGTTCGAGAATTCGTATACATCGTTCGTCCCAACCGTCATGGCCGGGAGAGAACCGATATATTGTTTAATCACCGTTAGGTTGATGTCATCAATCACGCGGTCCATCTCATTGAGTTCACGTACACGGCTCACTTCACCTTTGCGATAGGCACGTGTCGCTAGTTCAAGCATGTCAATCAACTGCTCAGCCATCTTCTTGAGTGGTTGAATGTCGAGAACATAGGGAACGTGCTCGATTCGTGTCACCGCTTTTGCGATATTTGTCGCATAGTCCGCAATGCGTTCAAGATCTGTCGCTGATTTCATCGTCACAATCAGACGTCGCAAGTCAGTCGCGACTGGCTGCTGTTTTGCAATCAACAGGATCGCTTCATCGTTGATTGTCAACTCCAACTCATCTAACTCGTTGTCGTTCTCAATCACCGTTTTAGCCAATTCAAGATCGTGTTTTTCTAACACTTCGATTGCCGTCGCCGTTTGACGCATCGTCAAGTTTGCCAATCGAACAACTTTATCTTCTAATTCAGTTAACTTCGTATCAAAAAATGTGCGGTTTTGTGCCATCAATCCAGTCTCCTCCTTAACCGAAACGGCCAGAAATATAGTCTTCCGTCCGTTTGTCAGATGGATTCGAGAAAATCTTATCTGTAACATCGAACTCGACAACTTCTCCATTTAAAAAGAATGCTGTTTTATCCGAAACACGGGCAGCTTGTTGCATGTTATGTGTCACGATGATGATTGAATACTGTTCTTTCAACTCTTGTACCAATTCTTCCACTTTTAGTGTAGAGATCGGGTCAAGGGCAGACGTCGGTTCGTCCATTAAGATGACATCCGGTTCAATCGCTAACGTACGCGCGATACAGAGACGTTGTTGTTGTCCACCTGAAAGTCCGTACGCATTCTCATTCAATCGATCTTTTACTTCATCCCAGATTGCCGCACCACGTAATGAACGCTCGACAATTTCATCGAGTACTTTTTTATTTTTGATTCCGTGCGTCCGCGGTCCATATGCTACATTGTCATAGACCGATTTTGGGAATGGGTTCGGTTGTTGGAATACCATCCCGACCGAGGTACGCAAATCTTCCACCTTGTATCCGCGATCGAAGATGTTACGACCATGGTATAAAATTTCACCGTTCGTCCGAACCGATGGCACGAGTTCGACCATCCGATTTAACGTCTTGATGAACGTTGATTTTCCGCACCCAGATGGTCCGATGATCGCCGTGACTTCATTCTTTTTAATATCGAGGTTGACGTCAATCAAAGCCTGGTCTTCTCCGTACCACAAGTTCAAATTGTTGACGACATAGGCGCTATCTTTTTTCATCTCAGTCGTTGTCGGTTCTGTCGTAGTTGTGTTCACGTTTTGATCTCCTTTGTTGAGCTCTTGTTGTTTCATCATCTCGAGCTTCCTCCTCATTCATCTGCAAAAAAGACTTAGTGTCGATTTGTATATTTGTTTCGAATATAGATTGCAACCGAGTTCATCGCGATGAGCATCGTCATAAGTACGATGATCCCTGCTGCCGCTAAGTTTTGGAACTCTGCTTGTGGTCGGCTCGTCCAGTTGTAAATCTGAATCGGGAGGGCCGTGAAGTCAGAGAAAATGTTACTCGGTGTTGTTGAAATGAATGTTGCCGCTCCGACCATGATGAGTGGAGCCGTTTCACCAATCGCCCGGGAAACCGCTAGGATAATTCCCGTGATGATTCCTGGTAACGCCGAAGGTAACACGACGTTAAATGTCGTCTGCCACTTAGATGCCCCGAGTGCTAGCGAAGCGTGTCGTAATTCCATTTTGACTGCTCGTAGCGCTTCCTGTGAGGCCACGATGACAATCGGCAAACTCATGAGACCGAGCGTCAAGGCGCCAGCCATAACCGAGTTCCCTAATTCCATGACTCGAACGAAAATCGTCAATCCAAGTAATCCGAATACGATTGACGGAACGCCTGCCAAGTTCGAAATGTTGACTTCAATAAACGAAGTCATGCGATTTTTCGGAGCGTATTCTTCCAAGTAAATTGCCGCTCCAACACCGATGACAAACACCATCGGTACGATCAATAGCATGAGCCATAACGACCCAATCAACGCAGGATATAATCCAGCCTGTTCAGGACGGCGCGACGGGAAGTTGCGCAAGAAATCGAGATCGACCCATCCTGCGCCCTTTGACACGATGTCATAAATCAACGTCGATAAGACAACGAGCGCAAAGACAAGTCCCGCCAAAAAGATGTACTTAAATATTTCATTCAATTGTAAACGTCGTTTAATTCGTTGAGACACGGTCTCACGATTCATCAAGTTCTTCGTATTCTTGAACTCACTGTTCGGTAAAGCCATATTAGTACTCCTCTCTGAAGCGGCGCGTCACCCAGTTTGCGAATAAGTTCATCAATAGGGTAAAGACGAACAACAACGCACCGACCGCATAGATACTGTAATATTCGATTGTGCCGTAACCTGCATCACCTTTGGCGATTTGAACGATATACGCTGTCATCGTCTGAATCGCATTGAGCGGGTTGAACTCGAAGTTCGGCTGTGAACCACCAGCGATGGTTACAATCATCGTCTCCCCAATCGCACGGCTCATTCCGAGAACGATAGAGGCGATGATTCCAGACGTCGCAGCAGGCATGACAACTTTCGTTGCCACCTCAAGACGTGTCGCACCTAAACCGAGTGCACCGTCCCGAATTTTCTTCGGAACAGCACTCATTGCATCCTCAGAAATCGAGGCAATCATCGGGATAATCATAATCCCGACGACAATCCCTGGGCTTAGTGCATTGTAAATTTGAAGTCCTGGGATGAGTGCTTGCAGAATCGGTGTAATGAATGACAAGGCGAAGAAACCGAATACGATGGTCGGCACACCGGCCAACACTTCTAGAATTGGTTTCAATACACGTCGTGCCCGTTCAGAGGCGTATTCACTTAAATAAATCGCAGACGCCAAACCGAGTGGGACGGCTACAATCATCGCAATCACAGTAATTTGGAGTGTTCCCATGACAAGGGCCCATACCCCGAAGCGCTGATCTGCACTAAGCGGGTACCATTCTGTCGATCCTAAAAATTCTGCGACAGGGACTCGTTCAAAGAACTTGAATAGCTCAAAGCCTAGTGTGAACGCAATACCAATGGTCGTGACGACCGATACGAATGCGCTCAAGAATAATAAGAACGGCATGATTTTATCAAACACGTTCGTCGTACTATATTTCTTTTGTTTATTTTGTTGAATCATCTCTCGAATCGAAAGCTTATTGTTCGGTTCATTCATCTCGTGTATCGCTCCCTACCTCTTCATACTAGAAAGCATGGCGAGAAGGCGAGACCGTGTCTCACCTTCTGCCACCTATCATCTTATTCTCCAGCGATTTCGTCGATCATCTTCATGTTTTCGTCGTAACGCGCTTGTTCCATACCGACATATCCTACTTCTTCAGAAAGCGCAGCAGCGTTCTCATTCATGAAGCGTGCGAATTCCGCAACTTGCTCTTTGTCTTTCAACGAAGCGTTGTTGACGTACGTGTAGATTTCACGTGAGAGTGGATAAGAAAGGTCATTGATTGTTTCTGGAGTTGGCTCTACACCCTCGACTGCCATGGCACGAAGCGTGTCTTGGTTTTCGATGTAGTATGCATATCCGAAGAATCCGATTGCACCTTCTGTTCCAGCTACACCCGTGACGAGGACGTTGTCATCCTCAGACAATTGTGCGTCTTCACGAATGTCCGTATCGTCAAGGACGGCTTCATTGAAGAAGTCAAATGTACCTGAGTCTTTACCTGGTGCGAAGAATGAAATCTCCTCATCTGGCCAGTCAGAGCGAACGTCTTTCCATGTTTTTACGCTTGTGTCCGTCCACATCTTATTCAATTCTTCAATCGTGATATCTTGTGCCCAATCGTTCGCTGGGTTAACAACAAGCGAAAGTCCATCAAGTGCAACCGAGAGTTGCGTGAATTCCACACCGTTTTTCTCAGCTTCGGCTGCTTCTTCTTCTTTGATTTCACGTGATGCGTTCGAGAAGTCTGTCTCTCCCGTCACGAAACGTTTGAAGCCACCACCCGTACCAGAGACACCGACTGTCACTTCAACTTCTGGTTGTTCAGCTGAAAATTCTTCTGCGACTGCTTCCATGATTGGGAATACAGTTGATGATCCATCCATGACGACTTTTCCTGAGAGCGCATCGCCGCCTTCAGCAGCGCCACCTTCTTCATTGTTCCCACAAGCAGCACCTACGAGTGCGACTGAAGTGATTGAAGCGAGTAAAGCTGATTTTTTCATCCAAGACATTTGTGACGTCCTCCTTGAGTTTGCTTTGATTTTTGTTGTGGATTTGTTGTTCTGTCCTACAATTAATATCCTAATGAACTTCTATTAACGAGAAATAAACGGAACGTAAAAGAATTGTAAAGACAAAAAAAGAAGTCACCGAAGTGACTTCTTTTACTGAAGCATTGCATTGACGTCTTCTAGATTAAAGTAAGCTTTCATGATGTCGTGCGCGACACGCGTATTGATTCCTTCCGCCTCAAGTCCAGGCATGATGATCGCCCAAGCGATTTCCGGATCATCGAACGGTGCCCAACCGACATGGTTTGAGTTCAATGTCTTAATCGGTTCTCCGTTCGCATTTCGTTTCGCCTGACCGTCTGCCCCTTCCGCGATTGCTTGAGCAGTTCCGGTTTTACCTGCAGCCGTCATACCGGTCTGCTGTAAAATGCGAGACGAACCGGACGCAGATTCAACCCCTTGACGATATCCTTCACGGACACGTTGAATGTATTCATCCTGGATATCGACTTTATTCAACGCATTCGGTTGGAACGTGCTCACGACTTGCTTATTGTTCTCATCAAGCGAACCCGGCTCAATGATTTCTTTCAGCAAGTGTGGTTGTACACGATAGCCACCGTTCGCCAATGCTGACGTATATTGCGCCAATTGAATCGGAGTATAAGAAATATACTGTCCGATCGACATATCCATCAGAAGCGTGACGCGGTCCGGGATGCTACGGAATCCGGTCGACTCAAACGGCAAGTCGATCCCTGTTTCGATTCCGAGACCGAATTGTTTATAGTAGTGTTCCATCGTTTCGAACGCCTGCGTGACATTTTCCCCGACAATTTGACCTGTCGAGTAATAATCAGCCAGACGCAAAGCAATTTGGAACATATAGATATTCGATGACATCGCGAGTGCATCTAAGTCGTTGATGTTCCCCATATTCCGGTAGGAAGCTTTCACTGACGAACCAATCCGAATCGGAGCATCATAAATATACTCTCCCGGTTTCACGACGCCTTCTTCGAATCCATAGGCGACCGTCGCCCCTTTGATGGTTGATCCGATTTGGCTGGCGCGAAGAACCGTTCCGGTCGATACATCCTTGAATTCGTTCGTTTCCAAATCGAGTTCTTGTCCAGATAAGGCGAGCAATTCACCCGTTTGTGGATTCATGACGACAGCGAATGCCCGGTCGAAATGAGGACTTCCAGAGCGCCCTGCGCGAATCGCCTTTTTCAAGATCTCATCGATTTCTTTTTGGAACTCGATGTCGGTCGATAAGACGATGTCTTTCCCTGGATTCCCACTCACTCGTGTCGGTTCACCGACCGGCTCCCCTTTATACGTCGTGAACACATCATAGGCCGGCGTTCCCCGAAGGACGTCTTCATACTGTTGTTCCAAGTAGGAGGTACCAACCCGGTCGTTCAACCCGTAACCCTTCGCCTGATAAGATGCACGTTGTTCCGCCGGAATTTGACGATAACTTCCTAGGAAACTCTTGAACGTCTCATCATACGGATAATCCCGTTGATAGTAAGGTTCGACACTCACTCCAGGCAACTGCTCTAAGTTCTCTTCGATGACCGCCATCTCTTTCGGGCTTGCACCGATTTTGATGACCTGTGGGTCGAGTGCATAGCCACTCTCCATATTGTGTTTAATGGCGATGATTTCTTCTGTCGCATCATCAAAAGTGATCTCTTCTTCGGTGATTGAATCGAGCAAAAGCCGGTCCACGTCTTGGTTAGACAATGCGGCCCGCTCCTCTTCCGATAATTCTTCCAATAACCCTTGAGTCCGTTCTTGCGCCAATTCCGGATTCGTTGCAATCCAGTAATCCTTTCGGTCTCGCTCCGTCATTTTACGGTCTTCTTTTGGAATGTCGACGATTTCCGCCAATTTTTTCGCTACGTCTAAACGTTCATCCGTCTTTGTCACTTGAGAGCGGCGATACATGACCGAGTAGTTTGAAATCGTATCCGCCAGCACTTGACCGTTCCGGTCGTAGATTTTACCTCGCGGCACTTCATATTTAATTTTACTCGACTCCGTTTTCTGTACTTCCCGAGCAATCAGTTCACCATTCACGATTTGTACGACACCCAATCGAAAAATGAGGGTCGCAAATAGAATGAAGACGATGAAAAATAGTAAATTTAAGCGTAACGGTAAGTGGTTTCGCCGTTTTTTCGGCACTTTTACCCGATTTTTTGCCAAGTCCGTTTACTCCCTCCACGTTCATTTCCTTCTATATTATAGAGGACAGGAATCCCTGTCGTTTTGTCCGATTTTCACTATATCATAATTTGTTTACAAATTAATGAAAACCACAAAAAAACCCGAGATTCGTATAAGAACCCCGGGTAAGACCAGCTTATTTTGCGTCAGCGTATAATTTCGCCACATAATCCCAATCGATGACATGGAAGAATGCGTTGATATAGTCAGGACGACGGTTTTGGTAGTTCAAGTAGTAAGCATGTTCCCATACATCAAGACCGAGGATTGGCGTAACACCTTCCATGATTGGTGAGTCTTGGTTTGGTGTAGACGTGACTTCGAGTTTCCCGTTCTTCACGACGAGCCAAGCCCATCCTGAACCGAAACGAGTCGTTGCAGCTTTCGTGAATTCGTCTTTGAACGCATCAAAGCTACCGAAAGACTCATCGATTGCCGCAGCGAGATCGCCAGACGGTGTGCCGTTCTCATTTTTCTTCAAGAGCTTCCAGAAGAACGAGTGGTTCCAATGACCGCCACCGTTGTTGCGGACAGCTGTTTGAATGTCAGCAGGAAGCGAATCGATTTTTTGAAGCAAGTCTTCGAGTGAAGAGTACTCCACATCTTTTCCTTCGAGTGCATTGTTTACGTTTGTGACGTAAGTGTTGTGGTGTTTCGTGTGGTGGATTTCCATCGTGCGTGCATCAATGTGTGGTTCGAGTGCATCATATGCGTAATCAAGTTGTGGTAATTCAAATTTAGCCATTACTAAAATCCCCCTTAAAAGTGTTTTGAACAACGTTCGTCTTAAATGTAACAGATATGTGACGGTCGACTCAATTGTAATGCTTTATTCGACATCTTCTTCTGGCAATGCCCAAACTGAAATCGACCCCGCCGACACTTTAAATACCCCAAATCCTTCTTCATCAATCTCAATTCGATCATCCAACGTATTCGTTAAATCGACCCATGTTTCACCGGCACGTTCTTCCCCGACAAACATTCTCTTTTCAGATTCATCAGAAGTTGAAATGAGGACGGCACATCCGGAACGTTCGATTTCCTCCACACCTTTTCGTACCCACCCGATGACGTTTGCATCATCAAAGTAATCATCCTGCTCCCCGTACGCTTTCTCTCGGCGCGCATATAGAAGCGTATCAATGGCGAGCTTCATCCCATCAGTCGGGTGAGGACCGTCTATACCGTAGTAATCGCCATAGAAGACACATGGATAACCATCTTTACGAAGTAAGACAAGACCATAGGCGATTTGCTTGAACCAATCTTTCACCCATGACTCAAGCGCCTCCTCGGGTTGTGAATCGTGATTATCTACGAACGTCACGGAATGAAGCGGGTGTGACTGAACGAGCGTATCATCAAAAATGGTTCGCATGTCAAACGCGGCCCCTTCCTCCGAGGCTTGATGTAATTTGTAATGGAGCGGGACATCGAATAAATCGACATGGTAATCGATATTATCGAGAAATTCACGACAGGCATCAAGGTCAGATTTCCAAAACTCGCCGACAAAATAGAATTGGTCACCTTTCTCTTCCCGCATCGTCTGACTGAACTCTTTTACAAAGTCATAGTTGATGTGTTTAATGGCGTCAAGACGGAATCCATCACATTTCGTCTCCTCGATGAACCATTTCCCCCAATTCAACACTTCTTCACGCACATCGGGATGGTGGTAATCGATGTTCGCAAACATTAAATAGTCATAGACACCGAATTCATCGTCGACGTTATCATTCCATCTTTTGTTTTCTCCGACAATAAAGAAAATACCGGAACGATCAGTCGCCGCATCATAATCCGTTCCGTTAAAGTGCGTGAAGTCCCATTTGAATGAAGAGTATTTCCCATCACGAGCTTCGTAATCAAATTTTGTCCATCCCTCGATTTCGAACGCTTCATCTGAAAGGACTTTCGTACGGTCGTCGGGATCTACTTCTAACACTTCAAACTTCTCGGTCGCATCCGCCCCGGCTTTATGGTTCATGACGACATCCATATAAATCTGCATCCCGAGTTCTTGTTGGCAATAGGCTGTCGCTTCAAGTAGTTCTTTTTTCGTACCGTATTTCGTGGCAATCGATCCTTTTTGATCGAACTCACCCAAATCATATAAGTCATAGATTCCATAACCGGTATCTTGATCACTTTGCCCTTTTGTGACAGGTGGTAGCCAAAGTGCAGTTATTCCTGCTTTATTTAAGTCGGCTGCTCTCTCTTTTAGTCGCTTCCAATGCTTTTGATCTGCCTCGACATGCCATTCAAAAAATTGCATCATGGTGTGGTTTCGTTCCATTTTGTCCGCCTCGTTTCATATTTTTCAAAAAACAAAATGCTAACGAGTATTTACCCAGCAATTTTAGATTGAAAACAAAAAAGCGACGTTCACATTGTGACGTCGCTTACGAATGGACCCTGTAGGACTTGAACCTACGACCGGACGGTTATGAGCCGTCTGCTCTAACCAGCTGAGCTAAGGGTCCTTATAAATAGCGGCGGAGGGAGTCGAACCCACGACCTCACGGGTATGAACCGTACGCTCTAGCCAGCTGAGCTACACCGCCATGTTGTTATACAGTAATAATATACTGAATATGTCTTGGAGTGTCAAGGAGTATTCCTTGCCGAATAAGAAAAAGCACCCCAAATTTCATTTGGAGTGCTTCTGATTTATACGGTTACTTCGTTTGCATCTTCAAGTGTGATTTCCGTGATGTTCATAGCATGGTCACCGATTCGCTCCAAGTTCGAGAGCATATCGACGAAGAACATACCTGCTTGTCCATCGCAAGCACCTGTGTTCAAACGAACGACGTGGTTCTTACGGAATTGACGCTCGAGCATGTCGAGTTTCGCTTCCATTTCAATGACTTTACGTGCTTCAATCATGTCACCGCTCCCCAACGTCTGAAGAGATTTCTCTAACGTCGCACGTGTGAGGTCGTACATTTCAGTCAATTCTTTTTGTGCATCTGTCGAAAGCGTCACTTTCGTAGCTGTCTTATAATCAATCAACTCGATGATGTTCTCAACGTGATCACCGATTCGCTCGATATCGTTGATGGCATGCATGAGTGTTTTGTGTTCTTGTGATTCTTGTTCTGTCAAATCAACGGCAGCCAATTTCACGAGGTAATCTGTAATTTTCGCATTCAACGAGTTCAATGCTTCTTCGATATGTGCCGACTTTTCAGCGTGCTTCTTGTCGCCAGTCGTCAAATAGTTGCGTGCTTCATCGAGACCGAGTTTTGCGAAATCTCCCATGCGGATGACTTCGTATTTCGCTTGCTCGACTGCAATCGATGGTGACTGTTGAATGAAGATCGGGTCTAAATGTTGTGCTTTCGTATCGACGATTGAGTCTTCACCAGGAACCAACTTCGTCACGATCCAAGCAATCGTTCCGATGAACCAGAACTGGATGAAAGTGTTGACGACGTTAAACGTACCGTGTGCGAATGCGATTTGCATCTTATCTTCAATCGCCAAGAGTTCTGTGATCCAATAGATATAGTTTGTGAACGGAACTAACAAGATCATAAAGATTGTCGTACCGATCAAGTTAAAGATGACGTGTGCCGCTGCTGCACGACGTGCGGCAACTGATGCACCAATCGATGCCAAAATCGCTGTGATCGTTGTTCCGATGTTATCTCCGAACAATACCGGTAAAGCAGCACCTAAATCGATGGAACCACCAGCATATAGCTCTTGCAAGATTCCGATCGTCGCAGACGATGATTGAACAATCACGGTAAATACTGTACCAACGATGACACCGAGGAACGGGTTGTCACTCATTGATTGCGTCAAGTCGATGAAATATTCACTTGAACGAAGTGGTTTCATCCCACTTCCCATTAATTCAAGTCCATAGAACAACATCCCGAAGCCAAAGAAAATTTGACCAAGGTGTTGTAATTTTTCTTTTTTAAAGAAGAACAACAATAC